>NZ_JBHVGZ010000065.1:0-56006 GCF_042800355.1 Streptomyces sp. NPDC057623 | reverse complement strand
GGTGTGGGGTCAAAGCGAGCCCGTCAAAAACAGGAAAAGCCGCGCGGGGTGTGTCCCAGGTTTGTTTCACCGGAAACGAAAAGCCTCCCCTCGGAGACCCTCCGGCGCCCCGCTTCGTCAGGGGCTGGGAAGCGATCTGGGGCCCGGGCTATCGCTGGCTGTACTTGAAGCAGACGCCGATCGGCTTCCACGCTTCCTTGTTCTTCTGGATGATCCCCATGGTCACCGTGTCAAGGACGTCGAACTTCTTCCCGGAGTACTTGGTGTAAGCCGTCAGGGTGCCGTACTTGCCATGAGGTACTTCCTTGCTGCCGCTGACGGTGATGCTCCGTCCCTTCGTGACGTCCCACCCGACCCCTGCGTTGATGATCTTGATCGTTGCATTGATGTCTTTTGAGGTCGTGGTGTTCACGGTCCTGGTCTCATCTATGCGCAGCGTCATCTCGCCTCGCCCCGAAGCGGCTGCAAGTGGCTTCTTGCCGCACTTCATCCCGAGCGACTTCACGTGCACGAGCTTGCGCTTCCACGGCATGTTCCAGCTGCGCGTGGACATGTTGGTGGTCAGGTCAGTGGCAATGGATTCGTTGGCAGCGGGTGGAGTCTGTGCCTGCGCCGCGCTTGGAGCAGCCTGTGCCGAGGCGCCCACGCCGAGCAGACTCATGGACAAGACGGCAACGGTGGCCCCGCGCTGGATTGTTTGGAGCTTCAAGTGATCCCCCATGATCATAAGAGAGAAGGCTTTGATCGCCTCCGGTCGAGCTCAGTCGATCAATAGGGGAAACGCTTCTGCAATCGATTTGAGGTGGATCTGGGCGTGTGCATGGCGACTCTGGTGGGCTCTCGGGCTCCCTACTCCTCTAGGAAGCCCGCGATTCCCTGAGAGATCCCTTTTGCCGCCTTCTGTCGCCACGCGCCGCTGGTGAGCAGTGTCGCGTCCTTGCTATCGCGCATGTTGCCGCACTCGATGAACACCTTGGGAACCGTTGACAGATTGAGACCGCCCAGGTCCTCACGCGTGACGAGACCGGTGCCGCCGCCGACGTAGTTGGAGGGGGCGCTGCCCGTGACGCGGACGAAGGAACCCGCGATGCGCTCGCCGAGGTCGCGGGACGGGGCGACGATGGGGCCGGTGTCGGCGGCGCCCGCGTTCACCTTGCCGGGGAGGATGACGTGGAAGCCCCGTTGGCCGGTGCCCGCGCCGTCCGCGTGGATGGAGACGACGGCGTCGGCGTCCGCCTTGTTGCCGATCTGGGCGCGTTCGTCCACGCACGGACCCCAGGAGCGGTCGCCGTCCTGCGTGAACTCGACCGTGGCGCCCTGCTTCTCCAGCAGGGTGCGCATGCGGTGGGCGACGTCGAGGGTGAACTTGGCCTCGGTGTAGCCGTCGTTCGTGGAAGTCCCTGTCGTGTCGCACTCCTTCCAGTTCGTGCCGATGTTCACCTTGCGGTTGATTTCGGCCGTGTGCTGGAAGTTGTTCGGGTTGTGGCCCGGGTCGATGACGACGACCTTGCCCTTGAGGGGGCCGGAGGCGGACGTGGAGTCCGCGGTGGGGGTCGGGCCCGGTGGCTTGTCGTCGTTCGTGGAGGACACCGTCGGCGCGGCGTCCGACGCGGGCGACGACGGCCGTACGGCAGCGGTGCCGGAGCCGTCCCCGTTGCCGGGGCCGCCCACGGCCTCGTAGATCACCCATCCGAGCAGTGCCCCCGGCACCAGTGCGGCGACCGCGACGGTCAGGGTGCGGCGGCGGCTGCGGCGGGGCTGGGGAGGATCGAAGTCCGGACCTGCGTACGACACGCCTGACACCTTACGGGCCGAACATGGCCTGCGCCGGGAGGCACGGTCGAGCGGCGCCGGAGATCAGACGCCCGCGCCCGTCCGCCTCAGCACGCGCAGCGACTCCGTCACGGACACCTCCGTGAAGGCCCCGGACTCCAGTGCCCGCAGGTACACGCGGTAGGGAGCCTGACCCGTGAATTCGTCCGCCGGGTCCGGGAACACGTCGTGGATGACCAGCAGGCCGCCCTCGGTGACATGCGGGGCCCAGCCCTCGTAGTCGGCGGTGGCGTGCTCGTCGGTGTGACCACCGTCGATGAAGACGAGGCCGAGGGGGGAGTTCCAGATCTTCGCGACCTGCGGGGAGCGGCCGACGAGGGCGACCACGTGCTCCTCCAGGCCGGCCCGGCGCAGGGTCCTGCGGAACGTCGGCAGCGTGTCCATCAGGCCGATCTCGGGGTCGACCGTTTCCGGGTCGTGGTACTCCCAGCCCGGCTGCTGCTCCTCGCTGCCGCGGTGGTGGTCGACCGTGAGGGCGGTCACGCCGGCCTCGCGGGCGGCGTCGGCGAGCAGGATCGTGGAGCGGCCGCAGTAGGTGCCGACCTCCAGGAGGGGGAGGCCGAGCCGTCCGGCCTTCACGGCTGCCGCGTACAGGGCCAGGCCCTCGCCCGCGGGCATGAAGCCCTTCGCGGCCTCGAAGGCGGCCAGGATCTCGGGCTTGGGGGCCGGGGTCATGGGGAGGGGCCTTCCGGTCGTGCGTGCGTCTGGGCGCCCCATGCTGCCGTACCCCCTGGTCGGCAGGCGACAGGGGGTACGGCGATACGGCGGGGTGGATCAGGGCGCGTCGGAGCTGTCGAGCCTGTTCACCTTGATGCGGCTGGTGTCGTACTCCCAGACGACGAAGAACTTGCCCGGGGCGTACTCATCGGCCATCGCGTAGGTGTCCCAGCCCTCCCCTGTGGTGCCGGGAGAGTCGACCTGGGGCTCCGTGCCGTTGGCGAAGAGCGTGGGGGCGCTCCAGCTTCCGTCGCGGCGTTTGGTCTTGTAGTAGAGGACGTCGCGGTAGGTGGGGTCCGGTGGGTTCGCGCTCCGCACGGGGCCGTTGTAGATGTACAGGTACTGCCCGTTGCTGTCCTTGGTGAAATAGGCCTTGGACGTGTCCGCGCTCGGCAGGCTGGTGTCCCGTTCGAAGGGCGACCAGCTGACGCCACCGTCGGGGCTCGTGGACTTCATGGCGTAGTCGTTGGTGCTGCGGGCGACCATGACCAGTTCGTTCGCGGGCGTGCTGCTCTGGGAGAGGGCGATCTGGTTTTCGCCGGCCTTGACGGTGTCGGCGTTTCCATTGATCACCGAGCCGGCCTTCGACCAGGTCTTCAGGTCCTTGGAGGTCAGCACTCCGTTCTCCCGCTTGCTCGCCCAGTACGGCATGACGTGCCGGACGTCGTCCGGTTCGGTGGGGTTCGTCCACTTCAGCGGGTGTCCGGCGAAGACCATGTTGGGGATGTCCGTCGGGAAGGTGGCGGGATAGGTCTGCCAGGAGTGGCCCTCGTCGGTGCTGCGCTTGACGACGGTGTCGCTGATCGGAAGGCCGTCGTGGTTGATCCCGTCGTCCGCGCTGTCGTTCCCGTCGTCGTTGTCCGTGTCCGCGATCGGGGTGCGCCCCATGAACGCGAACAGCTCGCTGCCCGACTTGTAGAGGATGACGTAGTGCCAGGCGAACGCGCTGGTCTCCTGGGCGAGCATCTGGGGGCGGCTCCAGTTGGCGCCGCCGTCGGTCGTGTACGAGTACCGGATGTACCCCATGTCGACGTTGCCGGGCCGCAGGCCCTCCCGCCAGGCGACGACAGCGTTGTTCGCGCTGGTGCTGACGATGTCGGGGGTGCGTGTCCCGTCGCCCCCGGTGACGACGTTCGCGTAGACCGTCGACTCGGACGACGTGCCCTCGGCGGCGGCCGACCCCTGCAGCAGCAGGCCGGACACGACGGTGAGGACGAGCGCGGTCAGGAGTACGGGCCAGGCCCGTCTGCGCGTCACCACATCCACTGCTGGCTCCCGCTTGTCGAGCAGGTCCACTGAATGGCCTCCGTTCCCGGGGTCTGACTGGAGCTTGGGATCGCGAGACACAGCCCGCTGTTCTTGTTCTGGAACCGGTCCAGACTGATGCGGACCCAGACCTGCTCGTCGCCGCCGCCGCACGGCCACTGCACGACCTTGGCGCCGTTCTGCGTGCTCGCGCCCGCGAGAGCCAGGCACTTGCCGTTCACCTTGTTGACGACCCGGAAGCCCCCGGACACCGATTGGAGCGCCCAGTAGTTGCTGTCGCTGTTGCTGCACGACCACTGGATCATCGCGACGCCGTTGTCGTAGCTGGAGCCGGGGTTGGCCAGGCACTGGCCGGTGCCGAAGTTGTAGAGACGGGCGTAGGTGGAGGTGTCCTCGGACCACACCCAGCGCTGGTCCAGGTTCGTCGAGCAGGTCCACTGGATGATCGCGGCGCCGTTGGCGGTGGTGGAGTTGGGGACCGCCAGGCACTTGTCGCTGTTCAGGTTCCGCAGCCGGTTCCAGCTGTCGTGGACCCAGACCTGCTCGTCGCCGGTGCTGTCGCAGGGCCACTGGATGGCCTGTGTGCCGTCGGCCACGCTGGAGTTGGGCATGGCGAGACACCGGTCGCTGAAGCGGTTGCGGACCAGGTAGCGATCTCCATTTCCGCCCGCCACCTTGGTGAACGTCCAGTCCTGGTCATGGTTCTCGCTACAGGTCCACTGGACCAGGCCCGTGCCGTCGGCCGTACTGGAGTTGGGGACGGCCAGGCATCTTCCCGCGTTGAGGTTGCGGAGGTTTCGCCAGTCGTCCTCCGCCTTCGCCGGGGTGGACGAGGCGAGCGTGTACACCAGCGTGGCGGCGATCGAGCACACCAGCGTGGCCAGGACGGCCAGTACGCGCGTCGGTTTTTTCATAGACATGACATCGAGCAATCTCTCCGTTTCCGTTGCCGCATGGCTGGCAGGTCGAATCTCCGTACATGCGACGGATGTTGGGTGTTGTTGTGTGCATGCGGGCACCGAGTGACAAGCCGATGCGGACGGGGTGACGTGGCGAGGAACGGTTGGCCACGGGTGCGCGGCGTGGCGGCAAACTCTCCCCCGGTGTTCGAGGGCTCCCGGGCGTGCGAAACGCCGTACCCCCCTGCCGGGTGGCGGCAAGGGGGTACGGCGTCAGCGAGAGGCGAGCGGCGAGAGGGGAGAGGCGGGAAGCGAGAGGCGAGAAGCGGGGCCGGTTACGCCGAGACCGCTGCCTCCGGCAGTGCCAGATCCACGTCCACCGCGCTGTCGTCGCCCTTGTGCGTCGCCGACGAGGCGAGCGGAGCGTGGCCGTCGGCTCGGGCGGCCAGGACGTAGGCGCCCTGGGCGGGGACGGTGAGGGCGTAGCGGCCGTCCTCCGCGGAGAGGGTGGCGCCCGCCTGGCGGCCCCGGCGGTCGATCAGGGTGACCTTGGCGCGGGCCACGGGGGTGCCGGTGGCGTCCAGGACGCGGCCGCGGAAGCCGCGCAGGACCTCCTCGGCGTGCTTCAGGTTGGCGTCCTCCTCGCTGCTGGCGCGCAGCTGCGGGTGGGCGGTGGCCGGGCGCTGCTTCGGGAGGAAGAGGGCCAGGAGCAGGCCGACGGCGACCGCGGCGGTCGCGATCAGGAAGGAGACGCGGAAGCCGTGCATCGTGGGGATCTCCACGCCGCCGACGTCGTTCGCGGTGTTGGCCAGCACCATGCCGATGACGGCGCTCGACACCGACGTACCGATGGAGCGCATCAGCGTGTTGAGGCCGTTCGCCGCGCCCGTCTCCGAGGCGGGGACCGCGCCGATGATCAGGGCGGGGAGGGAGGAGTAGGCCAGGCCGATGCCGGCGCCGAGGATCACGGAGATGACGAGGCTCTGCCAGGGGGCGCTCATCAGGCCGAGGCCGGCGCCGTAGCCGATGGCGATGATGAGCAGGCCGAGGATCAGGGTGGTCTTGGGGCCGTACTTCGCGGAGAGACGGGCGTAGACGGGGGCGGTGAACATCATCGTCAGGCCGAGCGGAGCGACGAGCAGGCCCGCTACGACCATCGACTGGCCGAGGCCGTAGCCGGTCTCCTTCGGCAGTTGGAGCAGCTGAGGGAGGACCAGGGAGACGACGTAGAACGAGACCCCGACCATGATCGAGGCGAGGTTGGTGAAGAGGACGGCCGGGCGGGCCGTGGTGCGCAGGTCGACGAGGGGGGCCTGGGCGCGCAGCTCGTAGACGCCCCAGAGGAGGAGCACGGCGGCCGACGCGCCGAACAGGCCGAGGGTGGTGCCCGAGGCCCAGCCCCAGTCGCTGCCCTTGGTGATCGGCAGGAGGAAGAGGACGAGGCCGGCGGAGAGGCCGAACGCGCCGAGGCCGTCGAAGGAGCCTTCCGCGCGGACCTTGGACTCCGGTACGACGAGGAGGGTCAGGGCGATGGCGAGGACGCCGAGGCCGGCGGCGCCGTAGAAGAGGGCGTGCCAGTTCGCGTGCTGGGCGACCAGGGCCGCGGCGGGCAGCGCGAGTCCGCCGCCGACGCCGATCGAGGAGCTCATCAGGGCCATCGCCGAGCCGAGCCGCTCGCGGGGCAGCATGTCGCGCATCAGGCCGATGCCGAGGGGGATCGCGCCCATGGCGAAGCCCTGGAGGGTACGGCCGACGATCATGGGGAGCAGGGTGCTGGTGAACGCGCTGACCAGGGCGCCGACCACCATCACCGACAGGCTGGCTATCAGCATGCGCCGCTTGCCGTAGAGGTCGCCGAGGCGGCCCATGATCGGGGTTGCGACGGCGCCGGAGAGCAGCGTGGAGGTCAGGACCCAGGTGGCGTTGCTGGGCGCGGTGCTCAGCAGTTGCGGCAGGTCCTTGATGACGGGGACGAGCAGGGTCTGCATCACCGCGACAACGATGCCCGCGAAGGCGAGGACCGGGACGAGGGGGCCGGTCGCTCTGCCGGTGGGCTGTTCGTTCGTCGTTTGTGTCATGTGGGGGATCAACCCGGTGTGCCTGGGCAACTATTCCGATGCTTTGGCCAGCTAACGATTTCTTGACCTTCTCTTGGGGAACGGGCGTGGACCTAGGTCCGGCCTGGGTCCCTGTGAGGGGGGCCTAGGCCCAATTCCTGATGCCAGGAGCGTCGGTCGTTGAGAGCATGACACTCATGCTCCGAGCCGCTGACACCACCACCCGTATGTCCCGCCGCAGCGCGCCCCCCACCTGGCTGGTGGTGGCGCTCGCGTGCGCCGGACAGTTCCTGGTCGTGCTCGACGTGTCCGTCGTGAATGTGGCCCTGCCCTCCATGCGGGCCGACCTGGCGATGAGCGCGCAGGGCCTGCAATGGGTCGTGAACGCGTACGCGATCGCTTTCGCCGGGTTCATGCTGCTGGGCGGGCGGGCCGGTGACCTGTACGGCCGTAAGCGGATGTTCCTCTTCGGGCTCGCCGTGTTCACCCTGGCCTCGCTGGCCGGCGGACTGGCCCAGCAGGACTGGCAGCTGCTGATCGCACGGGCCGTGCAGGGGCTGGGCGCGGCCGTGCTGGCGCCCTCGACGCTGACGATCCTGACGGCGGCGGTACCGGAAGGGGCGGCGCGGGCGCGGGCCATCGGCACCTGGACGGCCGTCGGCGCCGGGGGCGGTGCGGCGGGCGGGCTCGTCGGCGGGGTCCTGGTGGACGTGCTGTCGTGGCGCTGGGTCCTGCTGATCAACGTGCCGGTGGGCGCGGTCGTGCTGGCCGGTTCCGTGCTCTGGCTCGCGGAGAGCCGGACCGGGGCCGGGCGGCGGCTGGATCTGCCGGGGGCGGTGCTGGTGACGGCGGGGCTGGCGACGTTGGCGTACGGCATCTCGCAGACGGAGGCGTCGGGCTGGACGGCGACGGCCACGGTCGTGCCCCTGCTCGCCGGTCTCGCCCTGATCGGCGCCTTCGTGCTCGTGGAGTCGCGTACGGCGGCTCCGCTGATGCCGCTCGGGCTGTTCCGGGTGCGGGCGGTGTCGTCGGCGAACGGGGCGATGTTCCTGTGCGGGTCGGCGATGTTCTGCATGTGGTTCTTCATGACGCTGTACGTGCAGAACGTGCTCGGCTACACCCCGCTGGAGGCCGGCCTCGCCCTGGTGCCGAGCTCGCTGGCCGTGCTCCTCGGCTCCAAGCTCGCGCCGCGCCTCATGCCACGGCTCGGCATACGCGACCTGGCGGCGGCCGGCACGCTCGTGGCGGTCGTCGGCTTCGGCTGGCAGTCGACGCTGAGCGCGCAGGGCGCGTACGTCACGTCGATCATGGTGCCGGGCATCCTGATGATGCTGGGGGCGGGCCTGGCGGCGACCCCGCTGGCGGCGCTGGCCACGTCCGGGGCAGAGCCGGGGGAGGCCGGGCTGGTGTCGGGGCTGGTCAACACCTCGCGCACGATGGGTGGTTCGCTGGGCCTCGCGATCCTGTCGACGCTGGCGGCGGCCCGCTCGGGCGGCGTCGCGACGCCTGAGGCGCTGACGGAGGGGTACGCGCTGGCGTTCCGGACGGGGGCGTGGGTGCTGGCCGGGGGTGTGGTGCTGATGTTGGTGTGGTTGCCGCGGAGGCCTGCCGGCCACTGAGGGGAGCGATGGGGTTGGAGGCAGCAGGGGGGCAGCTGGGGGGCAGCTGGGGGGGGCAGCTTGAGGGGCGGTGATCACGGCCGCCGACCTGAGCGACTCCGGCCGACCTGGGCAGACCCGGGACTGGCCGTCGCCGCAGGGTGGGTTCGGCCGGGAGCGGCATGACTCGGGCCGTCGGCGCCGACAGCGGACACGGCCAAAGCAGCGCCGTCGTAGCAGCCCCGTCAAAGCATCCCGCCAAAGCAGCCGGTCAAAGCAGTCCGCCCGCTACCGGACATCATTCGCAGTGTTCCGGCCTTCAGGCCGGGGGCGAAGCGAATCTTGCGCCTGCGACGCGGGTTCGGCTTTCCTAGTGTGATCGTCATGCAGCTCCGGTACTCCTTCAGGGTGTACCCGAACACCGTCCAGCAGGCCGCTCTGGCCCGGGCGTTCGGGTGCGCGCGTGTCGTGTTCAACGACGCCGTGCGTGCCCGCGAGGACGCCCGTAAGGCCGGGCAGTCGTTCCCGACGGCCGGTCAGCTGTCCCGGGAGCTGATCACGGAGGCGAAACGGACGAAGGAGCGGTCCTGGCTGGGAGGGGTCTCCGCGGTCGTCCTCCAGCAGTCCCTGCGCGACGCCGAGGCCGCCTACCGCAATTTCTTCGCCTCCCTCACGGGTATGCGGAAGGGCCGAAAACTGGGCTCGCCCCGTTTCAAGTCCCGCAAGGACAGCAGGCAGTCGATCCGGTTCACGGCCAACGCCCGCTGGAGCATTTCCGACCGGGGACGGCTGAACCTGCCGAAGATCGGGGCGGTGAGGGTGAAGTGGTCCCGTACCCTGCCCGCCACGCCCACCTCCGTCACCATCGTCTAGGACGCGGCCGGAAGATTTTTCGCCTCCTTCGTCATCGACACCGACCCCCCGCCGCCGACCAGGCGCGGATGCCGGAGACCGACCGCACCATCGGTATCGATCTCGGCCTCACTCAATTCGCGGTGCTCTCCGACGGCACGAAGATCGACTCCCCGCGTTTTCTGCGGCGCGCGGAGAAGAAACTGAAGAAGAACCAGCGGGAACTGTCCCGCAAGCAGAAGGGATCAAAGAACCGGGCCAAGGCCCGCCACAAGGTCGCCCGCGCCCACGCCAAAGTGGCCGATGCCCGCCGCGAGTTCCACCACCAGCTCTCCACGAAGCTGATCTCCGAGAACCAAGGAATCGCCGTGGAGGACCTGTCGGTGGCGGGACTGGCCCGTACCAGGCTGGCCAAGTCCGTGCATGACGCCGGATGGGCTCAGTTCCTCGGCATGCTGGCGTACAAAGCAGAACGGTACGGCCGCACGCTGGTCATGATCGGCCGGTTCGAGCCGACCTCCCAGACCTGCTCGACCTGCGGTATCAAAGACGGACCCAAGCCCCTGAACATCCGGGAGTGGACCTGTACCGCCTGCGGCACCGTCCACGACCGGGACACCAACGCCGCACTCAACATCAAAACGGCCGCCGGACTGGCGGTGACGGCCTGCGGAGCGCCGGTAAGACCAGGAGCAATCCCGGCACAGCGCGAAGAAACAGGAAGCCACGGATTCCCGACCGGAAACCGGGCCGCGTAGCGGCACAGCAACCAGTCAAGGAAGGCCAGAATCCTCGTCCTTCAGGGCGAGGAGCAAGTCAAAGCCACCCCTGCTGCCGTGCCTCCCGCAACGCCTCCATCCGGTTGCGGGTGCCCGTCTTGCCGATGGCGGAGGAGAGGTAGTTGCGGACCGTGGACTCGGACAGGTGCAGCTTGCTCGCGATGTCGGCGACCGTCGCGCCGTCCGTCGAGGCGCCCAGGACGTCGCACTCGCGGGCGGTGAGCGGGTTGGGGCCGGCGCTCAGCGCGGCCGCGGCGAGGGCCGGGTCGATCACCGTCTCGCCGGTCAGCACCCGGCGGATCGCGACCGCCAGGTCCTCCACGGGGCCGTCCTTCACCAGGAAACCGGCGGCTCCCGCCTCCATGGCCCGGCGCAGATAGCCCGGGCGGCCGAAGGTCGTCAGGATCAGCACCCGGCAGTCCGGGACCTGGTCGCGCAGCTCGGCCGCGGCGTCCAGTCCGCTGCGGCCCGGGAGTTCGATGTCGAGCAGGGCGACGTCCGGGCGGTACACGAGGGCGGTGTCCGCGATCGTGTCCCCGGCCGACACCTGCGCCACGACGTCGATGTCCGGTTCCATCGCGAGCAGTAAGGCGAGAGCGCCGCGCATCATGCCCTGGTCCTCGGCGAGCAGCACCCGGATGGACTTGGCGGGACGGTGGTCCCGCGGCATCTCGTTCACGGCCCAAGAGTAGGTGCCACGGTGCTTTATGGATCGTGCCGTGCGGCGTGGGGCGGCCGTGTGGTGTCTCGCCCCCGCCGCCCCTACCCGTCCCGTCCCTTGAAGGGGCTTCGCCCCTTCGACCCCACTGGGGCTGCCGCCCCAGACCCCGCTTCGGCCCTGAAGGGGCCTCGTCCTCAAACGCCGGACGGGCTGAAGGTGCCTGGGCCGGCGTGGTGTCCCGCGGGTGGGTGGGGGTTCGGGATGGCGGTGGCCTTGTCCTCGAACGCCGGACGGGCTGACATGCCGGGCCCGGTGCCGAGAGGTGGTCGTGTTCGGTCTCAGACGCCGGACGGGCTGAAAGGGCGATCGCTCGTAGGTGTCGGCTCGCGCACGTCCGTCAACTCCCAGGAGTCCACCGGGAGTTCCGCCGTCACCACGAAACCGCGCCGGGGCCCCGGGCCCGCCGTCAGGGTGCCGCCGGCCGTGGCGAGGCGTTCCGTCAGGCCCCTCAGGCCGGTGCCGCCGATGCCCTCGCGGGGGGTCGTGACGGGCGTGCCGGTGCCGTCGTCGGTGACGGTGAGGCGGACGCGTTCCGGGGTGCCGGAGAGGGCGATCTCGCAGTGGGCCGCGTCGCTGTGCCGTACGACATTGGTCACCGCCTCGCGCACCACCCAGCCCAGCAGGGCCTCGGTCCGCGGGGCGAGCGGCGGGCCGGACCGGTGGATCCGCGGAGTGACACCCGCCGCCGACAGGGCCGAGCCCGCGCGGTCGAGTTCCGTGGCGAGGGTGGCGTCGCGATAGCCCGTCACCGCCTCCCGGATCTCCGTGAGCGCCTGTCGGCCGACCGACTCGATGTCGCCGATCTGGGCCAGCGCGGCATCCACGTCGCGGGCCGCCAGCCGTCGCGCCGCCTCCGACTTCACCACGATCACCGACAGGGTGTGGCCGAGCAGGTCGTGCAGATCGCGGGAGAAGCGCAGCCGTTCCTCCTCGACCGCCCGCCGCGCCAGCTCCTCGCGGGCCGCCCGCAGTTCCCGTACCGCCTCCGACAGGGACAGGATCGCCGCCGTCACGATCGTCGAGATCCATGTGGCGTACGCGATGTCCAGGCCGCCCCAGCCGTCCCGGACGAACGCCGTCACACCGGAGAGCACGGTCACCGCGCCTCCCGGCAGACGCAGCCGCGGCATCCGGACCGCCGCCCCCGTCGCCAGCCCGAGCAGCGGGAAGAACAGCAGCCAGGAGCCGCCGTAGCCCATGCCGAGTGCGCAGGTCACGGCCGCCAGCGCGGCCAGTGCCAGCTGGGTGGAGCGGGCCTCCCGCTTCTCCTTCACGAACGCGCGGGTCGCGATGTAGATGTAGAGCGAGTTGAAGGTGAGCAGCCCCAGGCCGCCGATCCACGGGTTGGGCGCGTGGCCCTGGAAGAGGTTGGAGAAGGAGCCCATCCCCAGCAGCAGCCAGGGGAGCAGGGCGAAGCCGGTGGGGTGCGGACCCGGGGTGTCCGGGAGCCGGCCGGCCCGCAGCGGGGTCGGCGTGCACGACACCTTGCGCATCCAGGACATGTCCCGTCCCCCGTTCGTCGGTTCCGTCCTCAGTGTCATGCCTTCGACGCTACGGATCGAGGCCCGCGCGCGGCAGGTCCGCCTGTCCGCACTCCGGCAGGACAAATGTCACGGGGGCCGGAAGGGAGGAACCGCGCGGACTCAGCTGACGCACCGTCAGGAGCCTTCACAAGTGCGGTGCGCTCGGCTATACAGAGGGCGCCGGACTGGAACGCGTTCTAGATCGGCCCGCGACGACCTCGGTGCGGCCGACGGTGCGGACGGCCGTACCGGGGTCTTGACCGAAGCCACCTGTCAGGAGCCGTATGCCCATCGACGCAGCCAAGGCGCTCGCCGCCGGACCCCGGACCGGCGAGATCTCCTGGAACTCCAAGGACGTCCAGCTCTACCACCTCGGCATCGGAGCGGGCGTGCCGGCCACCGACCCCGACGAACTGCGCTACACCCTGGAGTCCCGGCTGCACGTCCTGCCCAGTTTCGCCACCGTCGCGGGCTCGGGCTCGCCGGGCGTGATCAGCGGACTGTCCATGCCGGGCATCGAGGTCGACCTCGCCAAGGTCCTGCACGGCGGCCAGTCACTGACCCTCCACCGCCCCATCCCGGTCCAGGGCACCGCCACCGCCACCCACCGCATCGCCGCCGTCCACGACAAGGGCAAGGCCGCCGTCCTCGTCCTGCGCACCGAAGTCGCCGACGCCGACGGCCCGTTGTGGACCAACGACGCCCAGATCTTCGTACGGGGAGAAGGCGGGTGGGGAGGAGACCGGGGCCCCTCCGCCCGCCTCGAACCCCCCGTCGGTGAGCCCGAGCGGACCGTCGAGCGGGCGATCCGCGAGGACCAGGCCCTGCTCTACCGCCTCTCCGGCGACTGGAACCCCCTGCACGCCGACCCCGAGTTCGCCAAGGTCGCCGGATTCGAGCGGCCCATCCTGCACGGACTGTGCACCTACGGCATCACGCTCAAGGCGGTCGTCGACACGCTGCTCGGTGGCGACGTGACCCGGGTGCGGTCGTACGCCACCCGGTTCGCCGGGGTCGTGTACCCGGGGGAGACCCTGCGGATCCGCGTGTGGCGGCAGGAGGGTGCCGTACGGGTCGCCGTCAGCGCGGTCGAGCGGGACGACGCGCCCGTCCTCGCCGACACCGTCGTCGAACACTCCTGAACCCAGAACGCCGTACGAGGGGAGCCGCACCATGCGCGCAGCCGTACTGCACGAGATCGGCCAGGACAAGCTGGAGGTCCTCGACGACGTCGAGGCGGTGGGCTTCGGGCCCGGCAGGGTGCGGGTCCGGGTGCGGGCCACCGGGCTGTGCCACTCGGACCTGTCCGCGATGGCGGGGGTACTGCCCCAGCCGGGCCCCTTCGTGCCCGGTCACGAGGGGGCGGGCGAGATCCTCGAAGTCGGGGAGGGCGTCCGCGATCTGAAGCCCGGCGACCGGGTCGTCGTCTGCTGGCTGCCCGCCTGCGGTGCCTGTCCCGCCTGCAAGCGCGGCCAGACCGAGCTGTGCCTGGCCGGGTTCATGAACGCCGGCACCCCCAACTTCAGGCGCCCCGCCGGTGACGTCTTCGGCTTCGCCGGCACCGGCACCTTCGCCGAGGAGGTCATCGTCGACGCCGGCTGCGCGGTGCCGATCCCCGACGACGTCCCCTTCGACATCGCCGCCCTCATCGGCTGCGGGGTGACCACCGGACTCGGGGCCGCCCTCAACACCGCCGACGTGGAGGCCGGTTCGTCGGTCGCCGTCATCGGCTGCGGCGGCGTCGGCATCTCCGCGATCCAGGGCGCCCGGCTCAAGGGCGCCGCGGAGATCGTCGCCGTCGACCCGGTCGCCTCGCGCCGCGAGTCCGCGCTCAGGTTCGGCGCCACGAGGGCCGTCTCACCGGACGAACTGGCCGACGCCAAACAGCAGGTCACCGCAGGCGAGGGCTTCGACTACGTCTTCGAGGTCGTCGGCAGGTCCGCCACCGCCCGCACGGCCTACGAGAACACCCGGCGCGGCGGCACCCTGGTCATCGTCGGCGCGGGCGCCATGGACGACTTCCTCCAGCTCAACATGTTCGAGCTGTTCTTCGACGAGAAGCGGATCCTGCCGTCCATGTACGGCGGCGGAGACGTCCTGCGCTCCTACGAGCGCACGATCGCCCTGTGGCGGGCGGGCCGCATCGACCTCGCCGGCCTGATCACCCACCGGGTGCCGCTGGCCGACATCAACGAGGCCCTGGACCAGATGCGGACGGGCACGGCGCTGCGCACGTGCATAGAGATCTGACCTGGAAGAGGTCGCATGACGTCGAAGGGGTCGTATGTCACTGCCACTTGAGGGCCTGTCCGCCATCGTCACCGGCGCCGGGCGCGGACTCGGCCGGGCCGAGGCGCTGGAACTCGCCCGGCTCGGCGCGGCCGTCGTCGTCAACGACTACGGACAGCCCGGCCGGGACGGCTCGGGCGAGGCATGCGCCGGGCCCGCCGAGGAGGTCGCCGCCGAGATCCGCGCGGCGGGCGGCACGGCGGTCGCCCACACCGGGGACATCGCCGACTTCGCCCAGGCGGGCGCGCTCGTCGAGTCGGCCGTCGCCGAGTTCGGCAAGCTGGACATCCTGGTCAACAACGCGGGCATCCTGCGCGACCGCATGGTCTTCTCCATGGCGGAGGGGGAGTGGGACTCGGTGATCCGGGTCCATCTCAAGGGCCACTTCAACACGACCCGGTTCGCCGCCGCGCACTGGCGCGAGCGGTCCAAGGCGGCGGGAGGCCCGGTGTTCGGGCGGATCGTGAACACCTCCTCGGAGGCGTTCCTCGCCGGGTCCGCCGGGCAGCCCAACTACGCGGCCGCGAAGGGCGGAATCGTCGGGCTCACCACCTCCACCGCCCTCGCGCTCGCCAAGTACGGCGTGACCGCCAACGCCATCTGCCCGCGCGCCCGCACCCGCATGACCGAGGACGTCTTCGCGGGCCTGGCCCGGCCGGAGGACGGGCTCGACCCGCTCGCCCCCGAACATGTCGCCCCCCTCGTCGGCTACTTGGCCTCGCCGGCCGCCGCCCGGATCAACGGCCAGCTGATCGTCGTCCACGGCGGCATGGTGGCGATCGCCGAACGGCCGCGGATCGCCGCGAAGTTCGACAGCAAGCAGGAGACGTTCACCTACGACGAGCTCGACGCGCTGCTCACCCCGCACTACGAGCAGCGGCCGCCGGGAGAGACGTTCGCGGCGGCTGAGGTGCTGGGACTGAAACGGGGCTGAACGCGGAGGCGGACAGGGAGGCGGACAGACGGGCGGGCACGGGAACGGCCCCGTCCCCCAGCGGGGACAGGGCCGTATGCCTTTGCCGGTGCGTGGCCTCAGGCCGCCGCCTCGGTCTTCTCCTCGGCCGGCTTGCGGTGACGGCCGCGGGGAGCCGTCTCACCGTCCTGGACCGACACCGGACCCCGGTGCCTGCCGTGACCGGCGGCCTTCTGAACGTCGTGAACGTCGGCCGGCCCCGGCTGGGTCGTGCTGGCGTTGCTCATCGGAAAACTCACCCCGTCAACATGATCTTTCTTACAGCCGGGCGAGTTTAACCAGACGACCACGGGCCGAATCCAGGCGGCCGCGCCAACCGCCACTAGTTCGTTACAAGACCACCCAACGGCGCTTGCTGCAAGGGCACGGGGCGCGTGCGCGCGGGGACCGCAGGTGCCTCCGTGGGTGCCGGGTCAGGTCGGTGGTCATGTGCGGCGCCGTCGTGGCTTGTCGCGCCCGCGCGGCGGTAGCCGCAATTCGAATCCAGCCCCGCGCCCCTGGGGGGTGATTCCGTGCCCGGGGTTTGCCAGTGCGCCACCCCGCAGCGTACCTCCGCCGTCGCATACGGCAGTTGGAGCACCCCGTCCCGCGTCCACCACCCGGTCCCCGTCAACCACCCCTCGGGCGCCGCAAGATGACGCACCTGTCGTTCGGCGGGGCGCCACACCCCGACCCAGCTGTCCGCCGGCCCGTCGATGCGCAGTGCCACCCCGCAGCCCTCCGGCGTCAGCATCTGCCCCGGCTGGATCGCGAACGGCGTCACCGTGCGGTCGGGCATCCGCAGGCACTCCGGGAACCGCACCGGCAGCGTGCTGCCCAGCACGCCCCAGCCCAACCGATCCCGCCCCGGCGACGGAGCGTCCGAGCGGATCAGCAGCAGCCCGCTGTCCGGGTCGGCGAGCAGCAACCGGTCGTCACTGTCCTCCGTGATCTGGAGCAGCGGCGAGACCTCGCCGCCCCGCTCCAGGTCGACCACGACGCTCTTCGTGCGGCCCCCGGACTCCCGGTCCAGGGCCAGCATCCGCTCGCCCCGGTCCAGCCACACCCCGCCGGAGCAGCGCCCGGGGACCTCCGCGAGCTGCTCCGGCCCGAAGGCACCCCCCGCCACCAGCCACACCGCGCTGGAGTGCCGGCCCACCGCGAGGGCGTACGCCTTGTCGCCGCCCGGCGCCGGGGGCAGCAGCCGCAGCCGGGTCCGCTCGTCCGGGCACTGGACCGCGCCCAGCAGCAGTTCACCGGTGCCGGGGCCGGTCGGATACAGCAGTGAGAAGACGTGCCGTCCGTCGGTCGGGCGGCAGATCAGGACCCGCCCGTCGCCCATCGGCTGCACCTCGGTGCCGGGCTCCTCCGGCTGGTGGGCGGGCAGTGGCACGGCGTACGGCTCGGGGCCGTCCAGGGTCCAGCGCTCCGGGAACCAGCAGTCGCCGGCCGGCGCGAGGCGGGCGGCGTAGGAACCGTCCGCCGTGATGGTGCATCCCGCCCGGGGCGCGTCGTCGTCCTCGTGCTCCGCCGCAGGCTCGATCGCACAGGCCGTCATGGTCCGGTCACCTCCGGTCACGAAGCTAGTTTTCGCACGCACAGGCGTGGGACCGGCAAGGTTCCGCTTCACACAAAGGGGTGGCCGAGGAACGATTCGCCTGAGGTGACGGGGGTGAGTGTGCTGGGCGGGGCCGGGACGCGGCGCAGGTTCAGGCGCACAGAGGGGCCCAGGTAGCCTTGCCCTCGTGCCCCGTCTGTCTGAAGTCATCGCCGCGCTGGAGAACCTGTGGCCCGCCGAGCGGGCCGAGTCCTGGGACGCGGTCGGCACCGTCGTGGGCGACCCCGACCAGGGCGTCTCGCGGGTCCTGTTCGCCGTCGACCCGGTCCAGGAGATCGTGGACGAGGCGGTGAAGCTGGGCGCCGACCTGCTGGTCACGCACCACCCGCTCTATCTGCGCGGTACGACGACGGTCGCGGCCTCCACCTTCAAGGGCCGGGTCGTCCACACGCTGATCAAGAACGACATCGCGCTGCACGTGGCACACACCAACGCGGACACCGCCGACCCGGGAGTCAGCGACGCGCTGGCCGGCGCCCTGGACCTGCGGGTCGTACGGCCGCTGGTGCCGGACGCGACGGACCCGGAGGGTCGCCGGGGCCTCGGCCGGATCTGCGAACTCGACCACCCGCTCACCGTCCGCGAACTCGCCGCCCGCGCCGCCGAGCGGCTGCCCGCCACCGCACAGGGCATCCGCGTGGCCGGCGACCCCGGGGCGACGGTCCGCACGGTCGCCGTCAGCGGCGGCTCGGGCGACAGCCTGTTCGACGACGTACGCGCCGCCGGCGTCGACGCCTTCCTCACCGCGGACCTCCGCCACCACCCGGCGTCCGAGGCGCTGGCCCACAGTCCTCTCGCGCTGCTCGACGCGGCGCACTGGGCCACCGAGTGGCCCTGGTGCGAGCTGGCCGCCGCCCAGCTCGACGAGATCTCCGACCGCGAGGGATGGGACCTGCGCGTCCACGTCTCGAAGACGGTCACCGACCCCTGGACCGCCCATGCGGCGTCCTCCGTCACCGACACATCTGGAGCCCCCAACTGAACGCCGAGCCCGCCGACCAGATCCGCCTCCTCGACGTCCAGGCCCTCGACGTCCGCCAGCAGCAGCTCGCGCACAAGCGGAGGTCGCTGCCCGAGCACGCCGAGATCGAGTCGCTGACCAAGGACCACACGCAGCTGCGCGACCTGCTCGTGGCCGCGCAGACCGAGGACAGCGACTGCGCCCGCGAGCAGACCAAGGCCGAGCAGGACGTGGACCAGGTGCGCCAGCGCGCCGCCCGCGACCAGCAGCGCCTGGACTCCGGTGCCGTCACCTCCCCGAAGGACCTGGAGAACCTCCAGCGCGAGATCGCCTCCCTCGCCAAGCGGCAGGGCGACCTGGAGGACATCGTCCTGGAGGTCATGGAGCGCCGTGAGTCCGCGCAGGAGCGGGTCGCCGAGCTGACCGAGCGCGTCGGCGCGGTCCAGGGCAAGGTCGACGACGCGACCGCCCGCCGGGACGCCGCGTTCGAGCAGATCGACGGCGAGGTGGCCTCGGTGACCAAGGAGCGCGAGGTCATCGCCGCCGCCGTCCCCGCCGACCTGCTCAAGCTCTACGACAAGCTGCGCGGGCAGCAGGGCGGCATCGGCGCGGCCAAGCTGTACCAGCGCACCTGCCAGGGCTGCCGCCAGGAACTCGCCATCACCGAGCTCAGCGAGGTCCGCGCGGCCGCGCCGAACACCGTGGTGCGCTGCGAGAACTGCCGCCGGATCCTGGTGCGTACCGCCGAGTCCGGCCTCTAGGAGTCTGTGCCGTGCGGGAGTTCATCGTCGAGGCCGACGGCGGGTCACGGGGCAACCCGGGGCCCGCGGGCTACGGTGCGGTCGTGATCGACGCGGCGACGGGGGAGACCCTGGCCGAGGCGGCCGAGTACATCGGCGTCGCCACGAACAACGTCGCCGAGTACCGGGGCCTGGTGGCCGGGCTGCGCGCGGCGTACGACCTCGACCCGACGGCCACGGTGCACGTGCGCATGGACTCCAAGCTCGTCGTCGAGCAGATGTCGGGCCGCTGGAAGATCAAGCACCCCGACATGAAGCCGTTGGCGTTCGAGGCGGCGCGCGTCTTCGCCGCTCCCCAGGTGACGTACGAGTGGATCCCCAGGGAGCGGAACAAGCACGCGGACCGGCTGGCCAACGAGGCGATGGATGCCGGGAAGCGCGGCGAGCAGTGGTCGGCGGCGGCTTCCACGGCGGAACTGCGGGCGGCTGACGCGAGGTCCGCGAGGGCGGCCGCCGGGCCTGAGCCGTCCGGCCCGCCGGGAGACGCCGCCGCGGGCGCGGCGCGGGCGCGCGCGGCGCTGGCGCAGGTGCGCGGCCCGGCCGCTCCCGCTGTCGACGCCGACGTCAAGGCCGAGGCCGATGTCGGCGCCGCCCGCACCGTGGCCGCGCCCTCGTCCGGCTGGGCCCCCGCCGACATGGGCGCACCCGCCACCTTCGTACTGCTCCGGCACGGGGAGACCCCCCTCACCCCGCAGAAGCGGTTCTCCGGCAGCGGCGGTACCGATCCGGCCCTCTCCGACGTCGGCCGGGACCAGGCCGAGCGCGTCGGCGCCGCCCTCGCCCGGCGCGGCACCATCCAGGCCGTCGTGGCGTCGCCGCTCGCCCGTACCCGGGAGACCGCCGGCATCGTCGCCGCCCACCTCGGCCTGGACGTGAGTGTCGAGGACGGCCTGCGCGAGACCGACTTCGGCGCCTGGGAGGGGCTCACCTTCGGAGAGGTCCGCGAGCGCTACCCCGACGACCTCACCACCTGGCTGGCCGACCCGGAGGCCCGCCCCACCGGTGGCGGCGAGAGCTTCGCGGCGACCGCCACCCGTATCGCCGCCACCCGCGACAGGCTGATCCCGGCGTACGCCGGCCGCACGGTCCTCCTCGTCACGCACGTCACGCCGATCAAGACGTTCGTCCGCCTCGCCCTGGGCGCCCCGCCCGAGTCCCTGTTCCGCATGGAACTCTCGGCGGCCTCCCTCTCGGCGGTGGCGTACTACGCCGACGGCAACGCGAGCGTACGGCTCTTCAACGACACGTCACACCTGCGCGCCTGAGCTTCTGAGGTCGGCGGCCGCCCGCGCCAGCTCCTCCACTCGCGTCCAGTCCCGCGCCGCCACGGCGTCGGCCGGAAGCATCCAACTCCCGCCCACACAGGCGACGTTGGGGAGTGCGAGATAGTCGGGGGCGGTCGCCGGACCGATCCCGCCCGTCGGGCAGAAACGGGCCTGCGGCAACGGCCCGTTCAGCGACTTGAGATACGCCGTACCCCCCGCCGCCTCGGCCGGGAAGAACTTCATCTCCCGCACCCCGCGCTCCAGGAGCGCCACGACCTCCGACGTGGTGGACACCCCGGGCAGGAACGGCGCCCCGGACGCCCGCATCGCGTCCAGCAGTACGTCCGTCCAGCCCGGGCTCACCAGGAAGCGGGCCCCGGCGGCGACGGAGGCGGTCACCTGGTCCGGCGTGATCACGGTGCCGGCTCCGACGACCGCGTCCGGCGCCCCGGCGGCGATCTCCCGGATCGCGTCCAGCGCCGCCGGCGTCCGCAGCGTCACCTCGATCGCGGGCAGCCCGCCGGCGACGAGCGCCCGCGCCAGCGGCACGGCGTCGGAGACGTCCTCGATGACGACGACGGGCACGACGGGCGCGAGATCCAGCACGGAGGCGGGCAGGGGAGAGGCCATGGCCTCATCCTGCCGAGGTCATGCACCGTGCGCAAAGGCGGTTGCGCATGTTGCAATGCGCGGCTCTTGTGGATCCCGCTAGTGGATCTCCGCCACCAGCACATCCAGCGACCATGCCTTCCCGGCCCTGGCCGGCGCCTCCACCTCCACCTCGTACCCGAGGTCCCGCAGCGCCTCCACCAGCTCGGCCGGCCCCTTGGGCACGGCACCCGCCGTCAGCAGGCTCCGCACGATCCGCCCCTTCGTGGCCTTGTTGAAGTGGCTGACGACCTTCCGCGTCGGAGCGTGCAGCACCCGCACCGTCGCCGTCCGCCCGGCCACCTCGCCCTTCGGCTTCCACGCCGCCGCGTACGCCGACGACCGCAGATCCAGCACCAGCCCGTCCCCGGCCGCCTCGGGCAGCACCTCCGCCATCGGCGCCCGCCAGTGCGCGCCGAGCGCCCCGAGACCGGGCAGCTTCACGCCCATCGAACAGCGGTAGGAGGGGATGCGGTCGGTGACGCGCACCGCGCCCCACAGCCCCGAGAAGACCAGCAGCGACCGGGCCGCCCGCTTCTTCGCCGCCGCGTCCAGCGACGCCAGGTCGAGAGCGTCGTACAGCACGCCCGTGTAGATCTCCCCGGCCGGCCGCGCCCCCGCCGTGGGCAGCCCGACGTTCTTCGCGACCTCGCCCCGCAGCCCCTCACTCAGCCCGAGGACGTCCCGCGCCTTGTCCTCGTCGCCGCGGCACAGCTCGACCAGTTCGTCGAGCACGGCCGCACGTGCCTCGGTGAGCCCCGGCAGGGACAGCGACTCCAGCTTCAGCGAGGCACCCCGACCGGATGAGGCCTTGCCTTCGGACGGCGGCAACAGGACAAGCACAGGTACTCCTTCTCTCAAGCTCCGCCACAGAGGGTACGGCGTGCCGCCCGGCCGCCCTCGCCCTACGCTCGACTCATGCCCCGCCGCCACATCCGCGTGACCGGCGCCCCCGAAGCCCCCCTCCGGGCCGCCCTCACCGCGCTGCGTACCGAACTCGGCGTCCCCGCGAGCTTCCCGCCCGAGGCGCTGGCGGAGGCCGAGCGGGCCGCCAAGGCTCCAGTCCTGCCGTCCCACGACGCCACCGACATCCCCTTCTTCACCGTGGACCCGCCCACCTCCACCGACCTCGACCAGGCCATGCACCTGTCCCGCCGGGGCGCCGGAAGCGGCTACCGCGTCCGGTACGCCATCGCCGACGTCGCCGCCTTCGTCGTACCGTCGGGCGCGCTCGACCAGGAGGCCCACCGGCGGGTGACGACCCTTTACTTCCCCGACGGGAGGATCCCGCTGCACCCCGCATCGCTGAGCGAGGGCGCGGCGAGCCTGCTCCCGGACCAGGACCGGCCGGCCGTCCTGTGGACGATCGACCTCGACGCGGAGGGCCGTACGTCCGCCGTGGACGTCCGCCGAGCCCTGGTCCGCAGCCGGGCCAAGCTGGACTACGCGGGCGTGCAGAAGGAGATCGACGGCGGGACGGCCGAGGAGCCGCTGGCGCTGCTCAAGGAGATCGGGGAGCTGCGGGAACGGCTGGAGGTCGAGCGGGGCGGGATCTCGCTCAGCGTCCCCGAGCAGGAGATCGTCGAGCGCGACCACACCTATGAGCTCGTCTACCGCGCCCCGCTCCGCGCCGACGGCTGGAACGCCCAGATCTCCCTGCTGGCCGGAATGGCCGCCGCCGACCTGATGCCGGCGAGCGGCACGGGCATCCTGCGCACCCTCCCGCCCGCCCCCGACGGCGCGGTCGGCCGGCTGCGCCGCACCGCCCACGCCCTGCGCATCGACTGGCCGCACCACGTCTCGTACGCCGCACTCGTCCGCTCCCTCGACCCGCACCGCCCGGACCACGCGGCCTTCCTCCAGGAGTGCACCACGCTGTTGCGCGGCGCCGGTTACACGGTCTTCCGGGACGGGGCCCTGCCCGACATCACCACCCACTCCGCCGTGGCCGCCCCCTACGCGCACTGCACGGCCCCCCTGCGCCGCCTCGCCGACCGGTACGCCTCCGAGATCTGCCTCGCCGCGGCGGCAGACCGGCCGGTGCCCGACTGGGTGGGGGCCGCCCTCGACGGACTGCCCGCCCGGATGGCCGAGGGCTCCCGCCGCGCGGGCACGGTGGAACGGGCGTGCGTGGACCTCGTGGAGGCGGCGCTGCTCAAGGGCCGGGTCGGGGAGGTGTTCGACGGCTGGGTGGTGGACGTGCAGGAGCGTCAACCCGCCGTAGGGACCGTGCAGTTGGAGTCCCCGGCGGTCATCGGCCGGATCGAGGACACGAACGGGGACCGGCTGCCGCTGGGGGAGCGGCTCCGGGTCCGCCTCACACCATCGGATCCGGGAGGGGCGAAGGTGCGCTTCGAGCCTGTGTGACGGCCTTCACGAAGCTGTCGGCGTCCTCGGCGTGGAGGCGTACGAGACGGACATCCTGACGGCGGCCGAGGAAGGTGGAGTGGGCGACGGGCTCGGTGAGTTCCAGCGTCACGGTGGTCTGCGCGCCGACAGCGAGGTTGAGTTCGCCCTCGGCCCGTTCATGGGTCGTGCGCAGCTCGCGGCGCACCTGCGCGATCTTCTCCAGCGGTATGCGCAGATCGACGTGCGCGGCACGGCGCACGCGCAGGAAGCCGGTGTCGAGGACA
This sequence comes from Streptomyces sp. NPDC057623, assembly GCF_042800355.1. NCBI lineage: Bacteria > Bacillati > Actinomycetota > Actinomycetes > Kitasatosporales > Streptomycetaceae > Streptomyces > Streptomyces sp. NPDC057623. The sequence continues at coordinate 32,595 of NZ_JBHVGZ010000065.1, read as the reverse complement.
TGCGGTCGTACGACGGAGGCGGCGTGCATCCCGATGATGATCACGAGGGTGTACATGTCCACCATGAACCACACTCGTTGCACCGCCGGGTAGTTCCGCAGCAGCACGGACATCGTGATCGACTCGATCGTGATCACGAACCCGAACCCCAGCATCATCGCGCCCTGCCCGCGCGCGTACCCGAAGCCGGTGCCGTCACCGAGCCCGTGCCGCCGCCGGGCCACCCAGAGCGCGAGACTGACGAGGAGCCGCAGCTCGTGCCGGGCGAGGACGAGCACGGTCCGCATCACGGCCCGCCTCCTTCCATGAGGAGGCGCAGGGTACGGCGGATGGCCTCCGCCTGGGCCGGGGCGAAGTCGGCGTAGAAGGCACGCAGGAAACTGTTGTCGGGGTCGACCTCCAACGCCCCCGGCAGCAGATCGCGGGGCAGACACTCGGCGAGAGCGCGGGCCGCCTCGTCCACGCGCGGGTCGCCGGGGTCGGCGTCGACGAGCTGATCGAGCAGGGCGTAGGCGGCGAGGGCCCGCTCCTGCCCGCCCGGCCGGGCGAGCGCGCTCCCCAGCGCGCCCATGAGCTGCTCCCGCCCCTCGGGATCGGCCGTGGTCTCGATCAGCGCGAGCATCTCGCGGTCCTTGGCGGCCATGGGGGAGTCGGGGAGGACGTGCGCCATGTCCTGGAACAGGGCGGTTAGCCGAGGTGAGACAGGCCCCTCGGCGGGCAGCCCGCCCTCCGTCTCCAGCAACGCCCGCAGCCGCGCCCGCCGCTCCCGGACGGAGGCCTCCTGCCGGGCCAGATCCTCGTCGAGCTCGGTGAGCACCTCGACGAGATCCTTCCCGGCGTCCTCGGCGAGCACGTCCCGCACCTCCGCGAGCCCCAGCCCCAGCTCCGTGAGCCGCCGGATCCGCGCCAGCACGACCGCGTGCCGCAGGGTGTAGTCCCGGTAGCCGTTCGGGCGCCGCTCGGGCTCGGGCAGCAGCCCCTGATGGTGGTAGTGCCGCACGGTCCGCGTGGTGACGCCGACGGCGGCGGCGAGTTCTCCGATCCGCATGGGATCAGTAGAAACGCTGACGTCGCGGCAGGGTCAAGCGGACGCCTGTGGCGGACTCTCGTACTGGGGACGAGGCCGCTGTTTCGCCCTGATGGGTTGCTCGGAGGCGTTTCATGGGGGCCATGGCACAGGATCCGATCACGCAAAAGCTGCTGCTGGACCGGTTCGTCGACCTGGACACCCCGGAGGGGCTCAGGGCGGAACTCGTCGAGGGCGAACTCGTGGTCACACCGGTGCCGGACGGGCATCACGAGCACTGCGTCAGCCGAGTCGTGGACCAGACGCATCGGCGATCTCAGACCGACATGCAGTTCTTCGCGAACAACGGGCTGAAGCTCGGGAACGCCGATGGCTACCCTCAGGACCACGTGATTCCGGACGGCACGGTCGCGCCGAGGGATCTGAGACTCTCCCGGGGGGCCGATCCCTGGATGTCCTGCTCAGGAGTCGCCATGGTGCTGGAGGTCACATCCTCGAAGCCGCGGACGGACCGGGAGGTCAAGCGCCGTGGTTACGCTCGTGGCGGCACCCCGCTCTACCTGCTCGTCGACCGGGAGACCTCGTGGGCCACGCTGCTCGGCGACCCGGAATCGTGCGACTACCAGGACCTTCGCGCCGTGGCCTTCGGCAGACCGCTCCCCCTGCCCCAGCCCTTCGCCTTCGACCTGGACACGGAGGACTTTCTCTGAGGATCCCCGTGTTGCACTGCTGAGAGGAGCGAAGGGGGTGCGAAATGGGCGAACAGGCGCTGTGGACCAGAGCGCGGCTGGGCCGAGGCGGGACCCCACTGGACCTTCTGACCGCCCGCTTCGACCGGCACGTCTACGCCCCGCACGCCCACGACGAGTTCACGATCGGCGTCTGCGTCGCCGGCAGCGAGATCATCGACTACCGGGGCGGCCGCATCCGCCCGACCCCCGGCTCCATCGTCGTACTGGCCCCGGGCGAGATGCACACAGGCGGCCCGGCCGAGACCGGGGGCTACGCCTACCGGGCCCTGTACGCCGAGACGTCCCTGCTGACCGACGGCACCCTGGGCCCCGCCGTGCCGCACTTCCACGAGCCCCTCCTCGACGACCCCGAACTGGCCGCGGCCCTGCGCCTCGCACACACGGAACTGTCCACCACCCCCGACCCCCTGGAAGCCGAGTCCCGCCTCCCCTGGCTCCTGACGGCCCTCGCCCGCCGCCACTCCACGGCACGCGCGGCGAGCGACACGGTGCCGGGCGCCGCCCACATCGCACACGCCGTACGCGACCGCCTGGCCGACGAGCTGACAGCCCCGCCCTCCCTCGAGGCCCTCGCCACCGACCTGGGCCTCTCCCGCTACCAACTGCTCCGCGCCTTCCGTACGGCGATGGGAGTACCGCCGTACGCCTGGCTCGCCCAGTACCGGGTGAACAGGGCCCGCACACTGCTGGAGACCGGTCTGCGCCCGGCCGAGGTCGCGGGCCTGGTGGGCTTCGCGGACCAGGCACACCTCACCCGCTGGTTCCGCCGGGTACTGGGCGTGACCCCGGCGGCGTACCGCAACAGCGTTCAAGACAGCGGGCGCTGATCCGGCCGAGAGTGCACCGTATGAGTGCACGCGGCTGGTTTCTGTTCGCCCTGATGAGCGTGGTCTGGGGCATCCCGTACCTGATGATCAAGGTGGCGGTGGAGGCGGTGTCCCCGTCGATGGTGGTGTTCACGCGCTGCGCGCTGGGAGCCGTACTGCTGCTGCCGTTCGCGATCCGGCAGGGGGGCCTGCCCCGGACGGTACGACGGCACTGGCGGCCCATGCTGGCCTTCGCGTGCATCGAGATCATCGGCCCCTGGTGGACCCTGACGGACGCCGAACGCCACCTGTCCAGTTCGACGGCGGGGCTGCTGATCGCGGGCGTACCGATAGTCGGCGTGGCCCTGGCCCGCTTCTTCGGCGCCACGGAGCCCCTGGGCGTCCGCCGCCTGACCGGCCTAGCCCTGGGCCTGGCAGGCGTAGCGACCCTCACGGTCCCGCACCTGACGGGCGGCGACGCGCGCTCCTTGGGGGAGGTGCTGCTGACGGTGCTCGGCTACGCCACCGCCCCGTTGATCGCGGCGCGCTGGCTGAAGGACGTGCCGTCCCTCCACCTGACGGCGGCGTGCCTGACCCTGGCGGCACTGGTCTACGCCCCCGCGGCGGCACTGACCTGGCCGGCCGCCGTGCCCTCCGCCGAGGTCCTGGCCGCCCTGGCGGCACTGGGCGCGATCTGCACGGCCGTCGCCTTCGTGGCCTTCCTGGAGCTGATCAAGGAGGTCGGCCCGACGAGGGCGACGGTGTTCACGTACGTCAACCCGGCGGTGGCGGTCGCGGCGGGGGCGGTGTTCCTGGACGAGCCCCTGACGGCCGGGGTGGTCGCCGCTTTCGTCCTGATCCTCGCCGGATCGGTCCTGGCGGCGGCCGCCCCTCGCAGGCCGGTAACATGGTCCCCACGGCAGACGAGCCGGGCGGGCGGCCGCGTGGAGTCCCTCAGGGGGCTTCCCGAGGAACGTCCGGGCTCCACAGGGCAGGGTGGTGGCTAACGGCCACCCGGGGTGACCCGCGGGACAGTGCCACAGAAAGTAAACCGCCCAGCGCTTCGGCACTGGGTAAGGGTGAAACGGTGGTGTAAGAGACCACCAGTGCTCAGGGTGACCTGAGCAGCTAGGTAAACCCCACCCGGAGCAAGGTCAAGAAGGGGCCGCCTTCTCGCAAGAGAGGCGTCCCTGCGCGGACGTTCGAGGGCAGCCCGCCCGAGTCCGCGGGTAGACCGCAGGAGGCCGGCGGCAACGCCGGTCCTAGATGGATGGCCGTCGCCGGGGGGTTCGTGAGGACTCTCCGGAACAGAACCCGGCGTATAGCCCGACTCGTCTGCCGCTACCTGCGGCTTTGCCTTGGAAAGGGCCTCTGATCTGGGACGGAGGCCCTTTCCGGTCTTTCGGGGGCTTGCCGCGTTACGCGGCGGAAAGTCCCTCGGAAGTCCCTCGGACAGTGCTGAAAGTCCCTGAAAAGTCCCTGAAGCGGAAGGACGGGTGGGGCCTCTGAGTTGGGCTTTCGCGACAGCCGTCGGAGGATGACGCTGGAGTCGCGGACCTCGGGTGGTCTTGGACTGGAGGGATCACGCGGCCTCGGTATTGGTAGTCGTGGCGGTCCGTGCGGCCCATTCGGCGCGGGCTGCAGTGAGCTGGCGGGTGCATCGCGCGAAGCACCTGTCCCAGGTCAACAAAAAGACGCCCGGAGTCCACATGTGCGTGGTGTTGTGCTGGCGACGCGGACCTTGATGCCCCGGCGGGCGGCGGCCCCGGAACGGGACTCGGACGGAATGGCCGGCGCCCTGGTACGCCAAGTCGCCCAGCAGTTGAGTCCTGCGGCGGGCGAGTGCGTCGATGGTCTTGTGAGTGCAGGCCGCGGTCAGATCGTGGGTGGAGCCGGGCAGCGCCGCGGAGGCCCACAGCAGCTGCCCGAACGGATCGGCGAGGACGATGCCGTGATGCTGGTGTTTCCCGGAGTAATAGGGGGTGTCGGCGGCGATCCGGTCGATCGGCAGCAGAGTGCCGTCGAGGATGGCGAGCGCCTTCGTGCGCGCCGTTGTCATCGCCTCGTCCAGCGTCGGTGTGAGAGCGGCCAGGAGGTCGACAGACTCTTGTACATAGCGGTACACGGTCGCGATGCCGACGTCGGACCCGGCGGAGAGTTGAGGATATGTGTCGCCGCACCGCAGGTGGGCCAGGGTGAGGAGGGCCTTACGGTCGACGTCAGGCGCCTTCCACCGTGTGCCGATCTCCCATCGCCGGGCTGTCAGTCGCCCGGTTAGCCTCGCGCTTTCATGAGCGTGCTCGTCCATGCCTTGATCAAATAAGCGGAGAGTGCTTCTGACCTGCAACGATGGGACTTGTCTAGGGTCCTGTTGGCTGCACGGAAAGAAGCACTCTCCAGGTGAGCAAGCGTATCGGGTTGTACCCGCGTGTCCGCGTCGAGGGCGGTGGCAGAGGGGCGGTCTCGCAGGCCGGGGCGGTGCTGCTGGTCGAGACGGTCCGCAAGTCCGGCCTGGACACCGCGATATCGGCGGCAATGGCGCCGTGGCGCAAGCCGCGGACGGTGCACGACCCAGGCAAGGTCCTGCTGGATGTCGCGCTCGCGACGGCTCTGGGCGGGGACTGCCTCGCCGATGTCGCCATGCTGCGGGCCGAGGCCGACGTGTTCGGCCCGGTGGCCTCCGACCCCACGGTCTCCCGGCTCATCGACACCCTCGCCGCAGCCGGGCCGAAGGCCCTCACCGCGATCCGCACGGCGCGAGCCGAAGTACGCACGCGGGTCTGGGAGTTGGCCGGTGAAGACAGTCCGGCCGCCGGTGGCAGCGTGATCGTGGACATCGACGGCGTACTGGTCCTCGCGCACTCCGAGAAGCAGGACGCCACCGCGACCTGGAAGAAGAGCTTCGGCCATCACCCGCTCGTCGCGTTCGTCGACCACGGTCAGGCCGGCTCCGGGGAACCGGTGGCCGCACTGCTGCGGCCCGGCAACGCAGGCTCCAACACCGCGAGCGATCACATCACCACCACCCAACTCGCCCTGGCCCAACTCCCCAGACACCTGCCCTGCACCCCCAGCCCTGCCCAGCCATCCCAGCACCCCGGGCTCCGCAGAAGCCGGCCCCGGAGTTGGGACCACGCTCTCCTGTCCGACCCCGCCCTGACCGGCATGTCCCGGCAGCAACTGAGCGATCTCACCGACACTTTGGCTCCCGACGGCGACGTCAAGCGCGGCCGCCCGCCCCGGCTCGCCTTCTCCGACCAGGTCCTGGCAGCCGTCCTTCACCTGCGGGTCGCCCTGGCCGCGGAACCGCTCGCCGTGCTCTTCGGCAGCAGTCGGACCGCTATGCATCGCACTCTGCTGAAGATCAGGAGACTGCTCAAGGCGCACAGCATCGTCATCCCGCCGGCGGCCACTCCGCCCTCCGCCCTCACAGCCCTCCAGGCTCGGGTTCGAGTCCTGAGCAGCGACTCCAGCAGCATGATCAAGACGACGTGTTAATGATCTGCAAGCCCTTAGTGACGATCTATGAGGCGATCATCGCCGGAGTAATCAATGGCGACATCACCGTGGACGTACTCAGGGGAGTGCGAGCTGAGCCCTGAAGCCGGCGGCGGCTCTTTCTGCGGTGGGCACGACGGGCGATGACGGCTGTGGAACACGTCCCGGTGGTCAGGGACAGGAGTGTGGGGCCACCGAGGTCCCAGAAAGCGACGCGTGACCCACTTGCGGCGCAGGTTCGCTACTGGTCGCCTCTTCAGGCGTAGCCGCCAGGCCAGCGTCCGAGATGGTTTTGGCGATCGACTCGGACAGCCATTGCTCGGGGCAAAGCTCGGTCGGCAACTCATGCTGTTCGAGTGATTGCTGGCTCCGGCTTGACTACCTTTGAGGGGTACGGGCAGCGATCGACTGCCGAGCGGGGGAACCTGTGCAACAAGTGACGGGACGTGGGCTCGGTCCAGAAGAGACACGTGAAGCGCTGCGGTACGCGGTCTTGTCGATGGGTATGCCTCTGGTGCCGACGGAAGACGGAGATTCGCCGCGCCCGGGGCTGGGCTTGTTAGAGCACGCGTCTGAGCACGCGATGCAGGTTCGAGACGTGCTACGAGAGTTCGGCTACGAGCCATACGCCGATCTTGACAGCGATGACGTCAACCACTTGGAACTGGTTGAGCAGGCCGTTGCCAGCGAGGACGTCGACGTCCTGATTGTTCACATCGTGGGTCACGGTGAATTGGCCGACCGATCGAGCGAGAAGCTGTACGTCTTGAACAGTGCAGGGCAACGGCTTCGGCGGCCGGTGACATCGTGGATCACCGACATCGAGGATGCCCGGGAGCACCGGCCGTTAACACTGTTCATCCTCGACGTTTGCTACGCCGGGGAGGCGGCGGTGACGTCCTGGCACGCTCGGATGGATGTCACGGAACGCAGGTCCTGGGTGCTCGCGGCGACCGGACCTGGAAGCAAGGCGTTCGGCTATCGGCTGAGCCGAGCGGTGGTAGCGGTGCTGCAGAAGTACACGTCTCGAGAGATCCGATTCGATCCATCAGTTCGGTACATCCCTCGGGCCACCGTGTACAGGGAGATCGAGCGCACGGTCAACGCCTTGATCGAGGAGGACAGGGGCCTGCCACAGTCGGTCCTCACCAGTCTCGTTCCTGAGCACACTGACCTGTCGCACCTGCCGTTCTTCCCCAACCCATCCTTTCGTCAGGACCAGGCAGACGGGCTAGAAGCAACTGTGCCGCCTGAGCTGGCCAGGCTGACTGGCTGGGCGTGGGATCCGGAGCATTTCATGCGGCGTGGCGGCGGTGGCGAGCCGGTCGGCCGTGGCTGGGAGGAAGGCTACTTTTCCGGCCGGGAGCGGGAGCTGCAGGAGCTCTCCACCTGGCTCGACGACGACACAGCTGGCCCTGGCATGCGCGTGGTGACGGGCAAGCCGGGAGCGGGGAAGTCGGCCCTGCTTGGTGTTCTGGCCTGCGCAGCGCACCCGATGCTGCGCCAATCGACGAAGAACTTGTGGCGCGGGCTTGACGATTTGGCCCCCGGTGCGAATGACCGGATCGCTGTCATCCACGCGCGCCGACTTGGAGTCGACGAGGTCAGAGCAGCACTTGCCCAGCAACTCCGGCATATGAGCGGCGCCTCCCAGGTACGGGAGCCGGAGCCTGGCACCTCAATTGGAGACCCGGCCGATTACCTCGTTCGTCTCTTGCCCGCAGACGATCGCTCCGTCACGGTGATCATCGACGCTCTTGATGAGGCAATTCGGCCCGAGGACATCACCGCGGTGCTTCTCCTACCGCTTGCCCAGCGGGCACAAAGGCCCGGCAGTCGGCTCCGTCTACTCATCGGCACTCGTGAGGAGAGTCAGATCCGCGATCTGATGGCTCTCGCGCGGAGCAGTAATGGGTGCACAGACCTTAGTGCCGCACCAGCGGAATCCGTGTGCCATGGAGTTGCCAAATATGTGGAGCGGCTCCTCATGGCCGATGGCTCCTACGCGCAGGGCAGCAGGCGAGGGGCCAGGCATGCACTCGCCTGGGCCGTCGCCAAAGAACTCACAGGATCCGACCGCCTCGCCCCAGCCGCAGAACCGTCGGACCTGCCGTGGGGCGAGTTCCTGACAGCAGGCCTGTACGTGCATCACCTGCTATCCGCGGGCGAGCTTCCCGGCGACGCTGAAGCGGCAGCCGAACTGGGTCGGCAGGTGCCTCGAACGGGTCCCGAACTGCTTCGGCTGGACATCGCACGCCATTCACGCCTGCCGCTCCTGCGTCCCATACTCACCGCCCTTGCTTTCTCTCAGGGCCGTGGGATGCCCGAAGGTGTCCTCGCCTACGCCGCTGCCGCCTTCACCCCGATCCCCGCCGAGAACGGACCGCTCCCTCTGCCGCCTTTGTACAGGCTTCTAGACCACGAGGCACGCTTCTACCTGCGCCGCAGCGTCGACGACGACGGCACTACCCTGTATCGCCTCTTTCACGAGGGTCTCAGCGAATGGCTCCGGCAGGACGCGGCGGCCGGAGAACGTGAGCCCTTCGAAGTCACAGCGGAGCCCACGCAACGCCTCTACCAAGAGCTCCTGCACTCCGTGCCCCGTGACGGAGAAGGAAGGCTCTGGCACCTGGCCACCCCCTACCTTCGGCGGCACGCAGCTCAGCACGCCATCGATGCAGGCCGTTTGGATGACCTTCTCCAAGACACCGAGTTCCTCGTCTACGCAGACCCGTCTGCCATGGAACATGCAACGGGGCATGCCGACTCCGCCCAGGCGCGACGCACCTCTGAGGTGTATGGCGCCGCTTTCCGAAGCCGACGCCCCTCTGAGCGTCGCCAACTCCTGGCCTATGCGGCCGCACGCTCGCGACACGAGCCTGTACAGGTCGATCTGCCTGGCGACACCGACTGGCAAGTGAGGTGGGTTGAGGGAGGACGAGAGTCGACGGCTCGCTGGGAGGGCCCTGTAGCCGGGGCAGTTGCAGCGAGCGAGGTGGCCGGCCGTCCTGTGGTCATCAGCGGTGGACATGACCAGCCGGTAAGGGTTTGGGACTTGGCCAAGGGGCGCCAACTGTGGGAGCTGGACAGTCATATGGGCGGCATCTACGCGGTGGCGGCAGCGGACTTGAAAGGACGCCCGCACGCCCTCGCTGGTGGTGATGATGGGGCATTGTTCTGGGATCTGACTACTGGGGGGCCGGCTCAACTGATCGGCACCACCAGCCCAGTGAAGTCGATGGCGGTGGCGGGTCTGAATGGAGGCTCACAGGTCCTCACCGGTTGCCTTGACGGGGTGGTGCGGGTGTGGGACCCGATGACAGGAACCCAGGTTCGCGAGCTGATCGGGTACGAGGTGGCGGTGACGGATCTAAACGGGCGCCCGCACGCCGTCACAGGAGGCGGCAACGGCACGGTGCAGGTCTGGGACCTCACGACCGGGGACCAAGTACGCGAGTTGAAGGCGAAGCGCGAAGGCCTCGAACCGGGCCGGCTCTACGGCAGCTGGGTCAGTGCGCTGACGGTGACCCAGCTCGACGGCCGCCCGCACGCCATCGCAGCGAAAAACAGCGACGGGTGGGTGTGGGTTTGGGACTTGACCACCGGGGCGACGGCTCAGAATCTTGTCGGCCATACATCCCCAGTCAGGGCACTGGCGGCATTTCAACTGCACGGCCGCTCGCATGCCATCACGGGCGGCGATCACGACCATTCGGTGCGATTGTGGGACCTAACCACCGGGCGTTGTGTCAGCCGCTTTGAGCTTCCTGACTCCGTGCGAGCTGCAACTATCGGCTCTGACGGCTCTGTAATTCTAAGCGTTGGCGAAGAAGTGGCCGCTCTCAGTTTGGAACCGTTCACAAGGAGGTTTCGTTGAACAGTCCTGGCATTGACCCACTCCGGGTAGTTGCGGTACACGGCGTCGGCAATAGCTTCGGTACCGATGTGACCGAGACACGCCTGGAAGAGTTACGTGCACTAAAGGCGTCCGCTTGGACGCGGGAATTGGCCCTCAGTGTCGGCATCACGCCGAGCCGGTTCGATCTCGACTTTGCGTACTACGCAGACAAGCTCGTCACCGGCCCGGAAGCCCAGGGAATTGACGACGACGACTTCTCAGACGACCCGCTGGCTCAAGAGCTGGCCGCAGCCTGGGCGCAGGAATTGGGCGTCGCAACCGAAGTAATGCAGGGCCACGCCACCGTACCGCTGAGGGAACTGTCTTCGTGGATTGCACGCAAGTTCGATCTGGCTGAAGGGCCACTGCGGGTCTTCATCCAGATTCTCTTCCGTGAGGTCGTCGCCTACCTGAGGGCTGAAGACTGCACGGAACGCCTTGCAGCGCGGGCGGAAGTAGCAAAGCGTATCGAGCAACACCAGCCTCAGATTGTCATTGCGCACTCGCTCGGGTCGGTGGTCGCCTACGAAGCATTGCACGCGGTCCCGGATTTGGAGCCGCAGCTTTTCCTAACCCTGGCATCGCCTTTGGCGCTGCCCCGCGCAGTCTTCGAGCGTCTCATCCCACGGCCCAACGGCGTCGCTCCAGCGCTGCGGGGGGCACGCCCGCCTGGAGTGCAACGATGGGTCAACATCGCCGACCCTGGCGACCCAGTGGCCATCCCTCCCAGACTGAGCAGCTACTTCGATGGCATCGCCCTGGACCACACCACCGTCGTAGGATTCCTGTTCGACTTCCACAATGCGGCCAACTACCTGCGGTCCTCGACCACCGGTGCCACCATCGCCCCTTACCTCGATCTCTAGCCTCGCGCTTTCATGAGCGTGCTCGTCCATGCCTTGATCAAATAAGCGGAGAGTGCTTCTGACCTGCAACGATGGGACTTGTCTAGGGTCCTGTTGGCTGCACGGAAAGAAGCACTCTCCAGGTGAGCAAGCGTATCGGGTTGTACCCGCGTGTCCGCGTCGAGGGCGGTGGCAGAGGGGCGGTCTCGCAGGCCGGGGCGGTGCTGCTGGTCGAGACGGTCCGCAAGTCCGGCCTGGACACCGCGATATCGGCGGCAATGGCGCCGTGGCGCAAGCCGCGGACGGTGCACGACCCAGGCAAGGTCCTGCTGGATGTCGCGCTCGCGACGGCTCTGGGCGGGGACTGCCTCGCCGATGTCGCCATGCTGCGGGCCGAGGCCGACGTGTTCGGCCCGGTGGCCTCCGACCCCACGGTCTCCCGGCTCATCGACACCCTCGCCGCAGCCGGGCCGAAGGCCCTCACCGCGATCCGCACGGCGCGAGCCGAAGTACGCACGCGGGTCTGGGAGTTGGCCGGTGAAGACAGTCCGGCCGCCGGTGGCAGCGTGATCGTGGACATCGACGGCGTACTGGTCCTCGCGCACTCCGAGAAGCAGGACGCCACCGCGACCTGGAAGAAGAGCTTCGGCCATCACCCGCTCGTCGCGTTCGTCGACCACGGTCAGGCCGGCTCCGGGGAACCGGTGGCCGCACTGCTGCGGCCCGGCAACGCAGGCTCCAACACCGCGAGCGATCACATCACCACCACCCAACTCGCCCTGGCCCAACTCCCCAGACACCTGCGGCGGGGCCGGCAGACACTGATCCGCACCGACTCCGCCGGCGGCACCCACGCCTTCCTCGACTGGCTCTCCCGCCGGGGCCGGTGGCTGTCGTACTCCGTCGGAATGACCATCACCGGACACCATCCACCAGGCCGTCCTGAAGATCCCGAAGAAGGCGTGGACACCGGCCTACGACGCCGGCGGCACCGAGCGGGTGGGCGCCTGGGTCGCCGAGATCACCGACATCCCCGACCTGAGCACCTGGCCAAAAGGCATGAAGCTGATCGTCCGCAAGGAACGGCCGCACCCCGGCGCCCAGTTGCGCTTCACCGACCTCGACGGGCTGCGGCTGACCTGCTTCGCGACCAACACAAAGGGTGGCCAGCTCGCCGACCTCGAACTGCGTCACCGCAAGCGGGCCCGCTGCGAGGACCGCATCCGAGGCGCCCGCGACACCGGCCTGCGCAACCTGCCCCTGCACGACACCGCCCAGAACCGGATCTGGCTGGAGATCGTCTCCATCGCGCTCGATCTCCTCGCCTGGATGCCGATGCTCGCCCTGACCGGCAAGACCCGCCGTTGGGAACCCAAGAAGCTCCGCCTGCGGCTGTTCTCCGCCGCCGCCCAACTCGTCACCACCGGCCGCCGACGCTGGCTCCGCTTCTCCACCCGATGGCCATGGACCGGCGAAATCACCCGGGCCATCGACCGGCTCAATGCCCTGCCGAGCCCCGGCTGACCAGCCACACCGACCGCCCCTACGATCCGTACGACCCCACCGGGAAAGTGGAACCCGGCGCCCACCCGACGCGACAACCGGGCCATCAACCTGCCCCAGCCCCGAAAAGACCACCCCCCGCAAACACAGAGTCCCCGTCAGCACACCGACGAGAACTCATGAACGATCGAGGTTAGGTAGCACAGGGTCTAGCCGGACAGGTCGAACGACGAGGGGTACACCAGCACGCGAAGCTGCTGGCGGCACGGAGATCTTGATCGTGACACCGTCTACCAGGAGCTTCGCCTTCCGCCGCGTCATCCAACTCGCCTCCTAACCCGCCAGGTTGGAAGAGGCTCACTGGTCAAGGTTGACAACGCTGAATTACCGGCAGCGGGCCCTGGCGTCGGCGAGCTGACCGGCAAGCGTGAGCCGATCGCCCCGCACTGTAGCCCAGTTGTCGCATCCCCTCAGTGTATTTACATGGGCTGCTACTCCGAATGGCCTACGAGAATCCGCTCGGATCGCTTGCTCTTACTAGCATGACCTCTGGAGCTCTACAGTTAGGAAAGAGGATGAATATCACCGGGGCTATGGCCTCCGCACTGGTGGCCGGGGAAGAACTTTCAGCCGATAACATCGCTCCCCGGCTAGAGAATATGGAACCCGAAGCCCGTCAGGCGGCGCTGGAGTGGCTGCCAAACTTGGACCATTCCATTCCGCGTGAACTGTTTGTTCCTGTATCGCTAGACGATATGCGATATACCGGCAGGGCTGGCCCTCTCGTCTTCAATAAAGAAGAGATCGATAGAACCTTGAGCGGCGTGCGCGATGTTGCAGAGCCTATCGGCCACTCGTGGATGGAGTTGCTGCTGACAGAGGACGGCCGGGCAGTTTCTTGTCCTCAGAATGATGTGGCAAAGTTCCCCGAACTAGCGCTTTGGCTCCCTGTGCCGGCAGGGCCCGATGCCACAAGGCTAGTGGCTCTCGACCTGGGATTCACAGTGGGTACCGAGCCTGGAGGTATCATGCCGAGCCTATACGGCTCGCTTGAATGTCAGATTCAATATGAAGGTTCGGGTAGCAACCTGAAGATGACTTGCGGCCAAGGTACCTGCCGAGGGGGATGTAAAGGTAGTTGGCTATACATTAAAGGAAAGGTGATCCTTGTCGGCTGCGAGTGCCCGACATGACTCAGCCCCAAACCGCATCCTTTGTCGATTTGGAGACCGCCCTCTGGGCGGACTGGGCAGCTATCGTTAGATCGCTGATCCTCATCCTCCTAGTCGGGGTGGGCCTATACTTTTGGATTAGGCACAAGTTCTCCCCACTAAAGGTGGAGGGGTACTATGTAGGCCCTAAACCATACGGGGATCGCTTTGCGACCGTGGTGACAGCACGCTTGAGGAATCGCACAAAGTATCCCAAAACCGTGAGCGTTTTCGTGCTGGTCAGGAAGCCTGATCTGTCATACCGCCTGCGCCACCCCTTCTGGAGGGGCCGTTTGGAGGCAATCCCTTTCGAGTCCCAAAACCCCAATGTGGACGCAGTTACAGTAGAAGCCCTGGATTGCAGAGACTTGGAAGGTAATTATGTGGCGCTAGCCAAGGAAGAGTTCCCTCCTTTCGGTGATCAGACGAGAATTCTCGTGAAATCTGGAAGGAAGAGGCCTTGGATTGTCCGGATGAATCGATTGGATCGTTGAACACGGCAGCCTGCGACGGGTGGAGAAGTTCTCCCTATCCCGCCCAGTCAGCCGCTTTGCATATGCCGCGGCCGGGATTCGGTCGGCATGGCACGAGAGCCTCCTACTGGATCTGGCTTAGGCGCGTTCGCGGGATTTACTTCTATCGAGAGAACCGAAACGACGGGGCTTGGAGGTCGAAAACTAGCGATTCGTTTCCGCTGGCAAAGTCCTGTTGTTGAATATCGCGCCTACCAGTGTTCCCTATGATCAGGGTTACAAGGCGGGGGCTAGTCTTCTGATTCATGAGTTCCTCCTATATATGTAGGCTTGGGGCATGGCTCGTACGGGGCGGCCGAAGGCCGAGTTGGTGCTGTCAGTGGAGGAACGGGCGGCGCTTGAGGGGTGGGTGCGGCGTCGCTCGACCCCTCAGGCGTGGGCTCTGCGATGCCGGATCATCCTGGCCTGCTCGGATGGCATGTCCCACAAGGATGTCGGTGCCCTGGTGGGCATGACGGGGCAGTCGGTGGGGCGGTGGCGGGCGCGTTTCGTCGAGCATCGGATCGCCGGCCTGGGTGACCTGCCCCGATCCGGTGGCCCCCGCTCGGTGAGCGACGAGCGGATTGCCGCAGTGGTGAAGCGGACGTTGGAGTCGACGCCGAGGAATGCCACGCACTGGTCGACGAGGGCGATGGCCAAAGAACTGGGCCTGTCCCAGTCGACCGTGTCGCGGATCTGGCGAGCCTTCGGCCTGCAGCCCCACCGCTCAGAGACGTTCAAGTTGTCGACGGACCCGTACTTCGTGGACAAAGTGCACGACGTCGTGGGTCTGTATCTGGACCCGCCCGAGCGGGCGTTGGTGTTCTGCATGGACGAGAAGACGCAGATCCAGGCCCTGGATCGCTCCCAGCCGGTGCTGCCGATGATGCCCGGGGTTCCTCAGCGGGTCACCCACGACTTTGTCCGTGCCGGCACCACGACCCTGTTCGCGGCACTCGAGGTCGCCACCGGGAAAGTCATCGGTTCCCTGCACCGCCGGCACCGTGCCGAGGAATTCAAGAAGTTCCTGATCAAGCTGGACCAGGAGATCCCGGCAGATCTGCAAGTGCACCTGATCCTCGACAACTACGCCACCCACAAGACGCCTGCCATCAAGACGTGGCTGATCGCCCACCCCCGCTTCCATCTGCACTTCACGCCTACCGGCTCGTCCTGGCTCAACCTGGTTGAGCGGTGGTTCGCAGAACTGACGAACAAGCAGATACGACGAGGCGTCCACAAGAGCGTCCAAGCCCTCGAGGAAGACATCCGCACCTGGATCGCCGCATGGAACACCGATCCCAAGCCCTACATCTGGACCAAGACCGCAGACGAGATCCTCGAACGCCTCGCCACTTATTTACACAGGATTCCTGACTCAGAAGACTAGCGACCGCGGTCCCACTGTGGGTGATCGCGCAGGGCGTCGAGGATTTCTCGGGGAAGGGCCCAGCTGAACGGAGTTCCCCGGTGGTCGATGTCCGAGTCGACCCGAGAGCGGTGAAGTAGGTGGATCGCTCGGCGTGACATGGGCCAGGCAGGCATTGCGACCGGGGATTCAAATCCCGGGGCACCCCTCTGGGGCCGTCAAAGGGTCCGCGCCCTGCCCGCAGCGCGGCCAGGGTTTGTCATGGCTGACAGCCATCTCAGCTTTCTTCCGATGCACCTGAAGGGCGCCCAGACTGTCACACAGGATCCAGCAGGGGGGCACGCCGTGGGCGGGGACGGTCGTGGAGTCGACCGACACCAGTCTGCTGATCGTTGCCTGCGTTGTCCGCCTGGGTGCTCGGTATGTCCCGTCATGCGCCGTGCCCGTACGCAACTTTCACCGCTTGTGCCCCACACAACGACACGGCAGTAATGGCCGGATGAACTCCCACTCCGCGTCCGACAGCTCATGGCGGCGTATCACCCCACCGTGATCCACCACCCGAGATCGTTTGAACTTACCGCCTAGGGCACGGTCGGCTCCGGCGGTTATGCCTGCTGCTTGAGGTGTTGGGTGAGGTGCTGGAAGGTGGTCCAGGCCTTGGGGTCGGTTCCGTCCCCCAGGGCGTAGTGGAGGGCGCGGCCGAGCCGTACGGGCATGGGGCCGTGAGGAGGGTGGCTGGCATGGGCACGGCCGATGGTCCGAGCCTTATCGCTGCCGAGTGTGAACGCGACGGGAATGGGCGGGTATTCGAGGCGTGCAGGGGCGGTGAGGTCGCGGCGGGCGGTGCGGAGAGCCGTGAGCAGGGTGGCCAGGTTGTGTTGGGCGTCGAGTTCGGTTGCGAGTTTTTCGATGGCGTCCAGGGGCGGTGTCTCGTCCTTGCCGTAGCCGAGGGTGAGGGTGATGTCCTCCTCGACGCCCGCTGGTGTACGGAGCACGCGGATGATGGCGAGGGCAGGGCGGTCGGGGTGCCCGATGGCGATCAGCCAGGTCGGCTGCGGGGCTCGGGTGCGGGCCAGGTCGGTCAATTGGCGGGTTGACCAGGGAAGGTTGACCGGTTCGGCAGTGCTCCATCCTGTGGGCGGGGCGCCGGTGAGGCGCCGAAAGGTGGTTTCCAGGGCGCGGCCGAGGACGAGGTCTGGGTCGGCGGGGTGGCGGGTGCGCAGGGTGAGGATCAGTTGGCGTTCGCCGGTGTAGGGAGTGGGGGTGAAGGCTTCGGCGACCTTCGTGTTGCCTTTGTCGTCGTGTATGGGGGTGAAGGTGCCGTTCTTCCAGTGGAGCACGGCGCCGGACAGACCGTCGAAGTAGCCGTGCTCGGGGTCTTGGACGACCCAGCGGTTGGGCAGGCCGCGCAGAGCGGTGCGGGTCGCCAGGGTGAGGCGGGCGGTGGGCGGAGTGACGATCTGCAGGGCCCGGTCGGCGGCGGTCGCGGTCCGCAGGGCGTCGGAGAGCCAGCTGGTCATGGCGACCAGGGGGCGGTCCTGGATGACCACGGCCGTCGTGGCGGTGAGGACGTCCACTGCGGGGGTGCCGGTGGCCGGGACAGGGATCGCCGAGACGTCTGTGGTGAGGGGGACTACGTCGGTGGTGGCGGCCTCCGGCGGCCAGACTGTGCCGCCCAGCACAGTCGCCAGCCGCCCGGCGAAGGAGCCGGCCAGCCGTCCGGCCTCGGCGACGGCGGTGGAGGCGCGGGCCTCGGTCCACCACACCGACCCTTCCTCGACTGCGTGACCAAGCAAACGGGCGGTCTCGCCCGGGACCTGGATGAGGATGGGCGCCTCCACCGAGACCAGGGGGCGGCCGTCGGGGGCGCAGAGCTGGACGACAGCACCGTCCGCGGTGGTGTTCATGCCGAGGTTGGGGCCGCCGGCGTAGAGGCCCGCGAGGAGGGTGGGCAGGTCCGGCATCTTGGGGGTGAGGGCGATGACGTCCTTGGTCACGCTTGGGGGGCCTCTTCGGTGGGTTCGTCGGTGAGGGCGGTCTGGATGAGCTGGTGGGGGCGGCCTCGGCGGACGAGGGTGCCGCGGCCGGGCGGCTGCTGGGAGGCGTAGAGGCCGGGGAAGAGCTGGCCCTCGGTGCGCTCTCCGGTCATGAGGAGGGTGGTGGCGCCGGTCTCGCGCAGGGCGGTCAGTAGCGGCTCGTACAGGGCGCGGGAGGCGCCGGCGATGCGGCGGGCGAGGACGAAGTGCAGGCCGATGTCCTGGGCGGAGGAGAGGTACGGCAGGAAGGGCGTCAGCGGCTGCTGGCCTGCGGTGGTGAGGATGTCGTAGTCGTCGATCAGGATGACGATCCGCGGCCCGGTGAAGGTGGGCTCGGTGGTTGGCGGTGCGTCGGGGTCGGCGGTCTCCGGGAGGCGTTTTTCCAGTTCGGTGGCGATGCCGGTGGAGAGGGCGGCGGCGAGTTTGGCGTTGTGGGCGTAGCCGCCCCGGTAGGGCTCGGGGATTACGCCGCGCAGGCCGCGGCGGGGGTCGTAGATGCCGAAGACGAGTTCCTTGTCCGTGTGGCGCTCGATGAGCTGGGTGGCGATCAGCTTGAGAAGGTTGGTTTTGCCGCATTCGTTGTCGCCGAGGATCAGCAGGTGCTGGTCGGTGCCGAAGAGGTCGAGCATGACGGGCGAGAGGGTGTCCTGGTCGACGCCGATGGGTATCCGCGTCGGCTCTGCTGCCTGGGTGGGCAGCTTGGCGGCGGAAAGGCGGGTGGGCAGGACCCGTACGGGTGGGGCGAGTTCGCCGTGCCAGGAGGCGCGGATGGTGCGGGCGGTGCGCTCCAGGGCCGGGCCCAGGTCGTCCGTGGCGGGATGGTTGTCGATGCGGGGCAGGGCCACCTGCGTGAAGAGTTTGCCGTCGGTCAGCGCTCGGCCGGGGGTGTCGGGGGTGAGGGTCTCGGAGAGCTTGCGGTCAATGGAGGAGTCGGCCGGGTCGTTCAGGCGCAGCTCGATGCGGGTGCCGAACATCGACTGAGTGGCGATGCGGACGTCGTTCCAACGGAGCATGCCCGCCACGACGTGGATGCCGTAGCCGCCGCCGCGCTTGAGCAGGTCGGCCACCGCGTCGTCGAGACCGGCGAACTCCTCGCGCAGGGCTCCGAATCCGTCGATGAGCAGCACGATGTCGGTGGCGCCGAGATGCGGGAGCTTGCCCTGGGCGCGCAGGTGGCGCAGTTGGTCGACGGAGTCGATGCCCAGTTCGCGGTACGCCTCCTCGCGCTGGGCGAGCATGGCGCGCATCTCGGCGACGGTGCGGGCGGCGCGTTCGTGGTCCGCGCGTCCGGCGATGCCGCCGACGTGCGGCAGCCCGGCCAGTGCGGACAGGCCGCCGCCGACCAGGTCGAGGCCGTACACGGCGACGTCGTAGGGGGTGTGGGTGAGGGCCAGGGAGAGGGCGAGGGTGCGCAGGAGGGTGGTCTTGCCGGATTGCGGGCCGCCGATGACTGCCGCGTGGCCGCCGGCGATGGTCAGGTCCAGCAGCCACGGCTGTTGCCATTGTCGGGCGGGGTCGTCGAGGGTGCCGAGCGGGACGCGCATCGGGCCTGCGCCGTGGGCGAGGCGGAGACCGTCCGTACCGGCCTGGAGGGGGCCTGCGGCCGTGTCCAGGGTGGTGGCGTCGGGCAGCGGGGGCAGCCAGATCCGCCGTACTGACGGTGCGGCGGTGGCGAGTTGGTCGACCATGACGGACAGCACGGTCGGGCCGGTCTCGCGCTTGGTGGCGGCTGGCTCCTCCACGGCGTCGGCCCCGGGCCCTTGCGGGGTGTTGTAGGCAGGGTAGGGCCGCACGAGCGGCTCGTCGTTTCGCTCTTCGCGCAGGACCGTGCCGCGATATGCGCCGGAGACGTAACCGGCCTTGAAGCGCTCGTACGTGGAGGTGTCGACCTTGAGGTAGCCGAATCCGGGCAGCGGTGGCAGGTGGAAGGCGTCGGTGGTGTCCAGGACGGTGCGGGACTCGTCGGCGGAGAAGGTGCGCAGGCCGAGGCGGTAGGAGAGGTAGGTGTCCAGACCCTTGAGCTTGCCGCCCTCGATGCGCTGGCTGGACAGCAGCAGGTGCACGCCGATGGAGCGGCCGATGCGGCCGATGGACAGGAACAGATCGATGAAGTCCGGCTTGGCGGTGATGAGTTCGCCGAACTCGTCGATGACGACGAACAGGTGGGGCAGGGGCTCCAGGTCCGGTCGGGTCGAGGCGCGCAGTGTGGCGTAGTGGCCGATGTCGGCGACGTTCCCGGCGTCCTTCAGTACCTGCTGGCGGCGTTTGACCTCGCCGACGAGGCTGGTGTGGACGCGTTCGACGAGGCCGGCCTGGTTCTCCAGGTTCGTGATCACCCCAGCGACGTGCGGGAGTTCGGCGAACGGGGCGAAGGTGGCGCCACCCTTGTAGTCGACCAGGACCAGGGCCAGGTCCTCCGGGGAGTGGGTGGCTGCCAGGGCCAGGACCAGGGTGCGTAGCAGTTCGCTTTTGCCGGAGCCGGTGGCGCCCACGCACAGTCCGTGCGGGCCCATGCCGAGCTGCGAGGACTCCTTGAGGTCCAGCAGCACCGGCTCGTGGCGGTCGGTGAGGCCGATGGGGACGCGCAGGAAGTCGCGCTCACCGCGCGGGGCCCACAGCCGCGCCAGGTCGAGGGCGGCCGGGTCGTCGATGCCGAGCAGGGCGGGGAAGTCGACCGGGCCGGATACCGGCGTTCCCTCGGCCACGGACTCGGCAGAGAGCCGCAGTGGAGCCAGCATGCGGGCGAGGCCCTCGGCGCCGGGGACGGTCACCGGGTCGGAGATCCCGTGCGCCGTGGGCGCGTTCGGGGTGCGCAGGTCGTCGACGACGATCCGGTCGCCGTGGACGGTGATGCGCACGCTGACCTGGTCGGGCTCGTGCACCTGCTGCTGAAGCAGGTGCAGCACGGTGACGCCCATGTCGGGCAGGCCGATCGCCGAGTCAGGGCGGGGCAGTTCGGCAGCGGTGTCGCCGTAGGCGTCGCTGATCACGAGCATGCGAGACGTCAGGCGCAGGGCATCCGTGCCCCGGCCGGACAGGCCACGGCGCACCTCTGCCGCGTACCCGGCGCGCTGTCGCAGGTCGGGCGCGCAGAGCCGGGAAAGCTCGGCTAGGTCGCGGGCGATCCGGCGGGTGGCGACGGGGCCGTCGTACACCTGGGTGTCGAGGACGTGGGGTAGCCACTTCGCCCAGGACCACTTGGACTCGTCGGCCGTGGCGAGCGCGACGGCGACGTCGTCTGGCGCGTGCGTCACGGCCGTCTGCAGCAGGAGCGCGCGGGCAACGCGGAGGACGCCGTCGCGGTCGCCGATGATGCTGACGTTCCCGGCCCGGTCCAGCGGCACGGTGAGCGGGAGGTCGGTGGCCGTGCTGAAGCGGTGTTGGAGGGCGCGGGCCTCGTTGAGCATGAACGGGTCCGGCGGGGTCAGCACCCCGCCCGTACTGTTCAGCCCGATGGTCAGCTCCTGCGCCGGCACGTCGCCGGTGCCCGCCCGCACCTGCAGGAAGTCGGCATCCTGCCGCCGCCGCTCCCACAGCCGGGCGGGATCGCGTACGAGGTCGTACAGAGCCTCCGGCGGGGGATTCAGCAGCTTCGATCGCTGCCTGCGCCCCCGTTCGGCCGTGCCCAGTTCCTCGCGCTGCTCCTCCAGATACTCCAGGTATCGCTCCCGCTGGACGCGCCGGGTGCGCTGTGCCTTGCCCCGCTGGGACAGGAACAGCGCCACCGCGCCGAGCAGCGCCACGACGAGCACGATGGCGCCGATCGCGGCGAACTGGCTGTTGCGGATGACCGTCATCAGCACCACGGAGCTGAGGACGCCGGCCATGGGCAGCAGCGCGGTGGCCGCGTTGCCGATCTTGCCCTCGGGGAGGTTCGGCGGTGCCTCGATGGTGCGAGGCTCGGCAGGAGGGAGCGCGCGGGACGAACGTGCGGGCCGATGGACGATCTGCTGGGTCACTGGACGCGAACCGCCAACTGCATCACTTCGGCCGCCAGGCGGACGGCCGCATCGCGGGTGGCTTGGCCCAGCATGGCGGTGTGGATGGGGCCTCCTTGGGCGAGATGACGGTCGTAGGGCAGGGGGACCACGGGCACGCCGGGCTCGCGCAGGTGCGCGGCGGCCGACTTCACGTCCAGCGTGGTGTCGGGCGAGGCGGCGCTGAGCGCCACGACCGTGGTGGCCAGGGCGGAATGCGGCAACTGGCCGAGCCAGTCAAGAACTTGTCGGGTGCCGTGCACGCCCTCCGCGGTCATCGGCGCGACCACGACCCGTGCGTGGGCGGTGTCCATCGCGGCGCGCGCCACCTCGCCGGGCAGGGTCTCGCAGTCGACCACGGTCACCGCGAAGTAGCGGCGCAGGGCCAGCGTCACCGTCATGTAGGTGCGTAGGTCCAGCGGGGCACCGACCCTGCCCTGGCCGGCGGGCAGCAGCCAGCCGCCGTCGGCCACCGGCACCAGGTAGCCGGTGACATCGGTCAGCCGCATGGAAGGAGTCAGAATCCGGGCCAGGTCCGCACAGCACCAGCGCACCGTGTCCGCGCCCATCCGCACCGGCAGGGTGCCCAGGGCCGCGTCGGCCTCCAGGGCGAGCACCGGGTCATGCCGGTAGTGGTTGAAGGTACGCCCCAGCAGCGCGGACACCGTCGACTTGCCGACCCCGCCGCGGATCGAGGTCACAGCAATGACCCGACCAGTCGTGACCGGCTGCTGCAACTCCTGGGCGAAACGAGTCTGTTCGGTGACGTCCTGGCTGGCGGAGGCGGTCAGCTGGCGCAGCGTGCGTCCGGTGCGTTGGGCGAGGGAATCCCCGTGCTGGGGGCTGCCCAGGGCGATGGCGAGGCGGGGGTCGACGGTGGGGAGCGATTCAGGGGTCGGCGCGGGAACGACCGGGTTGTGCACCTGGCGCTTGACCGGACGGGCGGTGGGGGACAGCTCGGGAACCGGTGCCGCTTCCGCTTCCGTTCGTATGGGCGAAGCGGGGAGCGGCTCAGGCTTGGCTGCGGAAGACTGGATCGGCGTGTCGCCAGGGTTGCCGTCGGTCAGGTCGCGCAGTAGGTCCCTCTGCCAGTCCCCTCCTCCAGTCATTCCGATCCCCACGTTCCTGTGTCTACGCGAAGGTGCCGAGCAGTCGCCCGTACACCCCGAACGCGCCGATGACGAGCGGAAGCATGGCGATCACGGAGACCGACTCCAGGACATCGCCGACTCGCCGCAGTCTCACCCGCACATGCTCGGCGGGCTCCACGCTCAGCACCACGAGGGGGACGACCGCGAGCAGGGCGAGTGCGACGACGGGCCCAGCCGCCGCGGTCTGCTCCAGCCACACCACGACGAGCCGCACCGCGACAACGGATGCAGCAACGAGCAGCACCACGACCTCGGCGGTGAGCGGAAACGCACGCGCCCGCAGCCCGAGCGCCACCATGACGGCAACGCCGAGCAGCACCGTCCACACCGATACCGAGCGCAGCACGAGAACCCCGGCGGCGGCTGCGGAACCGGCCAGCACGGCGGTCGCGATCGTCAGCCCGCGATGGGTGGCCGCGAGTGCGGTGGCTACCTGGTACCGGCTCACCGAAGCTCCGCCCGTACGGCGGTCATCCAGCCCGGACAGCCCCGACGCCATCAGCGCGAGCCGCGGCAGCACACCCAGCGCGACGACGCAGGCCACGGCGAGCAGCGCACCGACCCGGGCCTGCCCGGTCAGGCTCCCGGCCCCGCCCTGAAGGGCGATGGCCGCTTCCCACAACACCAGGCAGCCGCCGACCGCCCCGGCGCCGATCAGCGCCCCGCGCCCCAGCGGTGTGAACCACCCGGCGAGCAACAGCGCGACTGCGGCGGACACGGCGAGACCCGCTAGCCGCAGCGCGCCGGACCAGTCGTAGGCGTCGGCGTAGGTCCAGGTACCGAGAACGGCCACGGCACCGGCGGTAACGATCAACGTGGTGGCAAGCCCTTGCCGCCGAGCGCGCCCGCACAGCACACCGGCGAGTGCACCCACGCCCGCGACGACGAGCAGCCCGGCACCGACCGCCGACAGATCGAACTCCCTGCGCGCCACGATCCCGGCGGTCACCGCCCAGAACACGGTGGCGAGCCCGGCGACAACCCTGCGCACCGCAGGCCGCCACCGCCACGCCCGCACGTCCAGATCGTCGGCGACCTCGTCGCTCACGTCATGCACGACAGGAGCCGACGGCGCGTCCTCGACGCGTACCAGCCGCAACACAGTCCCGTCCGGCACGCCTGCCGACTCCAACGAAGAGTCGTGCGCCAGCGCGGAACCGTCCGCGGTGACCAGATGCCGCAACTCGGGGCGCGAGCCCACGCGATCGTCCAGCAGCCGCATGATCTCCGGCAGCAGAACCCCGACCGGCTCCCGCGAGGGCAGCACGAGGTCGACCCGGCGTCGCTCGCCGACCAAGGTGACCCGGCTGAGCACCGTACGGTTGCCGGTCGCTGAGCGGCTCAAAGTCCCCGTGGGTATCACGCGTTCGAACCTATCACCGGGTAGAAGAGGTCAAAGAGGGAGAGGGCGACGGCGATTCGGAGGGCTGGGACGACGGTACGGAAGCCCCGTACGGGCTCTTGCCGATGACCCGATGCGACACGAACGACCATCCCACGCACCCCGCGCACACCACCGCCGCGATCACCACACCGGCGAGCACCTTCCCCAACCGCTCATCGAGCGATCGCCGCTGCCGCTGCGCACCGAACAGCAGGGCATCCCGCAACCGGCGGCGGCGTACTGACACCGACTCCAGCAGCTGGTTGTCGTAGTCCTGAGCTGTCACGGTCTTCGGCCGCCTGTCTCGCGGAGAACCTGGGTCACGTTTGGAACTCGCCAACCCATGAACGCCTCAGTAGATGCTTGGGCAAGTACTCGGACTCGACCTCGATCGGGAATTCGTTGTCGTAGGCCATGCAGGCCAAGGCGAGGGGACCGAGGGCCACTAGGCCTTCACCGCTCAGGGCACGCGCCTCGTCGCCGGCCCAGTACTGCTTGTGCCAGGTGACGGCGTCAACCAGTGCGCTGTTGAACTGCTCGGTTTCTCGCAGCTGGAAGCGATGGAAGAGTTCGAGCGGCGGATAAAGGATTTTCAGCATCATTTCCTTGTCAACGACGCCCTCCCGCTCGGGATCGGTGCCTTTGACGGCCGCTACTAGCTTGTCCCACATCTCCGTGGCTCGACCGGCCCAGTAGCTTTGGAGAGTCTCTACCCAGTCGTAGACGTAGTCATCGAAAACCGCGCCCTCGGGAACAGAGGCACGCAGAAACGACACAGGTACCCGCATCAGTCGATCGAGACGGTAGTTCTCGCGGCAGATCGTCGCCAGATAGACTGACGTGAGCCACGCCCCCGCGTGCGTATAAGGCGTCGGCCCCGTCGCAGGCAGGTTCTTCACCTCGCCCGTACTCCCGATCCGGCACGGTACGGGGTCCTCGGCGGCTGTGGCCGAGTCGAACAGTGCGGAGCCTACCTGCATGGCTGTGACCCACGCTTCCCATGTCGGGAATTCCCCCGCCATGGGGTCAGTCAGGCAGCGCCATTTCGCGACAGCCAGCGTGAGCATCTGGGCGTCGTAGCGGTAGTCCGCCGACGTCTCGATCTCGTCGAGCACTTCCTTGGTGCTCTTGACGATTGGTGCGATGGCTTCGGCAGCGTTGCCCGTACGGAAGTCATGGCGCAGGATCCGGGGGACATTGGCGGTCACGGAAGGGTCCTCCATCGACGGCATCCTCCCGCTCCGGCTATGGGCTGCGTCATTCGCCCTCGCCGGCCTGGGATGCGAGGTGCAAGGTGAGTTCCGCGCTGGCCAGCATCCGGGTGATCTCGATCGGGAGACTGCCGAATTCCTTGCTCACCACGTCGAAGGGGTCGACCCGACGGGTCTGTCCGTCACGCCCCGTTGCCTCGATGACAAAGCGGTATCCGCGCGGCGCTGCGGGATCGTCCGCAACACTCCAACTCGCACCGTGGTTCTGAATGAGGTAATCGGCAACATAGGACATCAGGTCGGCGTGCAGTGTAATCCAGTCAGACTGCTCGAATTCATCAAGCGGGGCACGTGAAACGTAATCCTGGAGGGCCGGAATAAGACTCATCGGGTCACGAGTGTAGACGTCAGATGGCACCCCGAGCATGTCTGCCATGCCGATGATGTTCCGACGTTCCCCTTCGATCCATCCTTGCAGGTCCGATGCGCTTACCGCCGCCACGTCTTGTACCTTCCGTGGTATTTCTAGTTATTTGGGAGCCGGTCCATATTCGATGAATATGATACGGGCCTGGATGAGATAGTTCCTCAGAGCCTGCGAGGGAGGCGCGTGCAGGAAGACCCATCGCGGATCGTATGTGGGATCCTGGCGTCGCAGCGTAAGGTCCTTGTTGATTTGCTCGATGATGCCGTCATTCAAGGGGACTTCGCCCTTCACAGGGCGCGTGCTGCCATCGCTGAGTTTGATCGTCCGCCATTCAAGATAGTGCTTTACCTCCACGGCCAGCGTACGGCCGTCCGGCATATCAACCGGGACGTCCACGTTGCGCCCCCCTGTCCCTTGCACAGGGTAGTAGGGGTGGTCGTGGGACGGAACACGGTAATGCCGCTCAGGTGCGCCGCCCGTCATCTCGCGAACATAGTCTTCGGCACCCTTGTACCGGTCCCGGCTGTGGTTCATGGCCCGCATTTCGCGCAGGGTGCGGCGCGCTGTGCCGGGGGGAAGTTCGCCCGGCGTGGGGCCAGGGTCGTCAGCGGGACTGCTGTGCGGGTGTGTTGCGGAGGGCGTGCCCTCGCCGTCGGCAGCGTCTGGGGCATCGTGCCCCTGGTGCGGTTCCTGAGTGTCCGCCCGAGCTTCGCCATGATCGTGGGACGAAGGGTGGGGACTGCCGGTTTCCGATCCTCCTGCCCCAGTGGCGCGCTCTGGTCTCTGCCCGTCGCGGCCGACTGAGGAGGTGTTGCCCGGGCCAGTACGACCATGGCCGTTGCTTGCCGTGTCGTGGCCCGGTGTGGGGGTGCCAGCACCACCTGCGTGTGTAGCTCCAGTTCTGCCAGATGCTGGCCCTGTACTGCGAGTCGTGTCACCGCTGCCGTGCCCCGAGGAAGCCTCATGGCTGGCCTTGGGCGGGAGGCGGTCGTCGGCACCAGCAGCGGCCTCCGGGGCACGTGATGTCGCAGTGACCCCAGCAAGTTCCCGCTCCCGCACTGGCGTCGACTCCGGTGTTGCCTCCGCGGCTGCGGATCGCTCCTGCTTCGGCATGTCGCTGACGACGTTGCCGTGTTTGTCGTAGGGGATGAACTCGCCGTTCTCGACGACGACCTTGGAGCCGTCGTCGAGTTCGATGACGCTGTGCGGAGCGCGCAGGTCGGGGATGCCGTTCACGCCGCGCAGGTTCTCCGTGACCTGGGCGATTGTGGGTATGGCGTGCCCCGTCACCTTGACCGCCGCATTGATCGGGTCGATGGCGTCGCCGACCTTCGCGACCGTCGTGGCGACCTTCGCGGCGGTGCCAGCTCTGCCCGCGGAGGCGACCTTGAGCGGGCCGGCGCCCAGAGTGAGGCCGTTGAAGACGACGGTGGCCGCGGCGCGGGCCGGGTTCTCCTTCCACATGTCCCAGGCGACGAAGGACTTGCCAAACTCCTTGGCGTACACCTTGCTTTCCTGGGCGAAGTCGGACGCAAAGACCCCGGTCGGCTCCTTGCCACCCGACTCCATGAGATAGGTCTCGGCCCCGACTATCGCCCGCACCACGCCTTCCCATGCCTGTCCTGCTTTGTCCGAGCCATGGACACCGACCAGTGTCGCGAGGCCGTCGATGGTGCCCCAGACGTTGTCGACGATGAACCCGTCCCAGAAGAAACTCTTGGCGTAGTAGCCCAGGTCGTCCGGATCCCACCAGTCATGGGACTGCGTGACCGGTGTGCCCCACGGAAGTTCCTTGGCCTGATCGAGCACCTCAGCGCTGTAGCCGTAGAGTTCCGCGCCGAGCGGCATGAACTGCTTGGCGCCCGTGCTCATGACGTACTGGGTACCGCCCACCAGTGCCGTGATCTTGTTGTTGCATTCGATCTCAGCAGCCGTGAACGCAGCCTGCGCGACGTTCACGTCATGCATCAGCGCCTGATGCTCTTCGACCTTGTCCGCGTCATCGGTCCAGTTCTCGTCGAACTCCCCGCTGGGCATCTTGAGCCCCGCCACGAAGGCGGACGCCTTGCTCTGCAGGTGCTCCAACCGCTTGACGATCGGAGCCACTTCGGCCGCGTAGGTCTGCAAAGCGCTGGCCACCTTGGCGACCTTGTCCGCGAAGGCGTCGGCGGCATCACGTGCCGGCGCGGTAGACGCGAAGAGGTCCTCCGCCTCCGGCGCCTCGTAGAAGGCCGAAAGTCCCTGGAACTGGCGATGGGCCTCCCCGCCGGCCTGGCGGATGCCGTCCGCGTCGAGCCGCAGGGCATCGATGTGCTGATCCAACTGGCCGAGATCACCGGTGAACAGCGGGATCGACTCGGGCTTGATCACAGGCGGCCTGCCTCCCAGCCAGTCGGCATGTCGGGCATGACCAGTCCGGACGCCTTGTTCTGCACTTCGGCCGCCATCTCCAAGTCGCCTTCCTGGTACGCGACGGTGGCCTCCACCGCGCCGTTTACCGACTTGCCCACGCGCACGCCGATGAACTGCAACTCGTCCGCCGTGCCCTCCATGAACTCCGCGAGGGCGGCGGCCACCAGCCCGGTCTGCCCCTTGTGCTCCCCGCTCGCCCCACCCGGAGCGAGAGTCCCGGCTGAGGTGGCCGCGCCTTCCAGATCACCCGAGTACGCCTGGACGATGTCGTCCAGGACCTTCATGACGTCGCCCACATGCGAGACCACGGCTCCGACCCCGTTCGGAGTGATGTCCCACCTCGGCATGCGTCAGCCCCCGTTCCTCTGCCTTCTGTCCCCGTTGCCGCACTGCCGTACCGGAGGTGATGTCAGCCGATGTTGTCGACGGCAGCCTTCGCCTTGGCCAGGGTTGACTGCGCAGTGCCGTCGTTCTGCTCCAGCGTCGTACGGACGAGCCGGATGATCTCGCGCACCTCGCCGGCGGCGCGGTGCCAACGCATCTCCTTGCCGTGGTACTCGTCGGCGACGCCGTCTGCGTTGAAGTCGGCCATCGCGGCCTTCACCGCGCGCTCGCGGTCGGTCAGCACGCGCTCCAGCCGACCGATGACTGAGTGCAGGCTGACCTGCACCTCGCCCGAGGCACCGGTGTCGAACGAGCGGCGGTCCTGGTTCTGCCCCATGATCAAGCTCCCCCTATGTCCGATGCGGTGTCAGCGCGCACCGAAGCGCGCGGCGTCGAAGTTGGCGGCACCCAGGTTCTGGTTCGCGTTGTCCTCCAGCTCCAGGTCACCGGAGCCGAACGCGGTGTCCATCCCGGACTGACCGCCCAGGATCGCGCTGAGGGAACTGTTCAAGGCGTCCGTGATCTCGTCGGCATTCACCTTGAACGTATCGAACGCGGCCTTGCCCGCCCCGTTGAACTTCCCCTCCAGCGGCTCCGCCGCCTGGATCAGCAACTGGATCAGCGTGCCCAGATCCTCGCCCGAGCCGACGGTGCTCTTCCCGAGTTCCGACAGGGTCGTCGACCCCATGTCGAACTTCATCTATCCACCCCCGTACGTGTGCCATGCACTGCGGTTGCTCGATCGCCACTGCGCAATCGTGTGTTACGCGCGACTTACAGAACATCGAACATGCTCTCGCATCACGTGTTGCAGGCGCAACGCGGGAGAGGTCCCTGTGGCGTGATCCAGCTCATGAGCGGTCTTGAACACCGAAGTTGTGAGGGGCCAAGGAGGAGGTCTGAAGCGAGGCTTTGCCGGGTACGGTGTCCGCGATGTGTCTCCTGGCATCGACCACGTGGATAGCCGGGCTCTACCACAACTAGCCGAAGCGTCAATGCGTCTTGCCTGTTGTGCCTACGGACAGGCTGTCCTCTCACAGCTCTTGTCGGATGGAAGGCTTCCGTTCACTGAGGTCACACCAAGGTGAGGTTGTCGTCATGGCACGTAGCAATGCCGAACGTCCGACGCACGGATTCACGGTTGCGGCTGCCGTTGACGCTGTCCCGTCCGCACGCCGCCAAGTCGCTGCGCTGGCCCAGAATTTGGGTCTCCCTGTTTCGGATGAAACGTTGGAAACCGTCGAGTTGCTGGCGAGCGAGGTGATCGCCAACGCCGTCCTGTACTCAGGCGCTCCGTGCGACGTCGCTGTGACGCGAAACGATGAACGCCTTCGTGTCGAAGTCACGGACACCGACCCGTCGTTGCCGAGCGCCGTTGAGGCCGGACCGAACGACGAGAGCGGCCGGGGCCTTCTGCTCGTGGACGCCTTGGCGGATGCCTGGGGGACGCAACTGGAACCCTGCGGCAAAACGACATGGTTCGAGATCAGGCCCGAACCACCCTCGACCGAGGGCCTGGGCAACAGCTCCGTGGGTGCACTGTCCTCACCTCGTACGCGTGCAGCTGCCGTGGGACGAACCGATCGCCAGGCACGCATGGCATCGCCAGCTAACCCGGGGCCGTCGTACACCCCAGCAACTGCTGGGAAGCAACATCAAGCTGCCTGAGGTTGACGCTTAACGACTCAGGCTGAACGTCGCCTCAGCGCTCTGTCGGCGGTCCCGGGTGGGCCCGTTCTGAGCGTGCGTGTCAGCTCGTGTTGCCCAGGGTTCTGCTGGCTGCGATACGGAAGTCCTTGACTGCTTGGTAGAGGATTCGCTCTCTTTCGGCAGCCAGGGCTGAGTCTTCGGCCTTGCGGGTGGTGTCTCTCGCACGGGCGTCCTCGGTCATCCGACGCATGACCTGTGAGAGATCGCTGGAGGTGTGGGTCACCCGTTCGGCGACTTCCACGACGGAAGCCGGCCCTTCGAGGATGACGACCTCGACTGCGCGATGGACCTCGCGAGCCAGCATGACGAAGCGGCGTATCTTCTCCTCGACATCGGGTAGATCGGGTTCGTCTGAACGCAGCGCGTCGAGGATGGCGTCCATGGCGATGTCGCGGTCATGGAGGGCGCTGAGGTAGCTGGCGTATGCGTCGCGGCGGTACTGACGGCGCCACTGATCGTGTTGAGATCGTGCCTGAGCCCGGCCGTTCACGATCGCGGCTCCAAGGGTCGCAAGCGAACCGACGGCGGCACCGAGCAAAGCGGCGAGTCCTGCGTCCATGCGCCCAGTTTGCTGGTCACGTCGCTCATCCAGTACGTCGGGGCTTTGTTGCTAACGTCGCGCACAACCGCCGAGGAGTCATATGAAAGCCCCATTGTCCACCGCCACTCACGTCGACTTACGGGACCAGCCCGTCGATGCGGTGCTCGACAGAGTGGAGCATTCTCTTCAAGTGCGTCTCGACCGGGACACGATGGTGCGCAAACGCCGGACAGTGGGCGCGCGTACGGACCACGACACCTGGGTCCGGATCGAACGCCGGCCGTTCAACAAGATCGAAGGCCAGGGGTGGAACGGTGCCGAGTGCGCCGCATTGCTGGACGGGATCGAGAAGCCTGCCTGGTTCGGAGGCGTCGCCTGGCGTGACACTGCTGAAGCGGTCATGTGGCGCGCCGATGAGACCGAGCTTCTCCCCGGATCCCCGGTGAATCCGGGTGTGGCTTCGGCACTTTCGGATGAGTGGTGGGCGGCGCTGAACGCCTCGCTCGATGCGCTTGCGGCGCACCACACGACACGCGTCGCTACGCCGGACACCGTGACCGTCACCCAAGCCCGGGTCACGGAGTCCATCCAGGCTGTGTTTCCGAGCGTCCTCGACACGACGATCAGGGACTGGGCGCCGGCGCACGCGGATCTCACTTGGGCGAACATGACAGCCCCGCAGTTCTGTCTGTTCGACTGGGAAGACTGGGGGATGGCTCCCCGCGGACTGGACGCAGCCTGGCTGTGGGGGAACTCGCTTGCCATCCCGGAGTTGGCCGCGCGTGTACGCCGTGAGAGGCGCCACGACTTGGAAAGCCGGGACGGAAAGCTGATGGCGCTGTTCTTCTGCACCTCGATAGTGGGCTCGCATGCTGACCCGGATGACTCCCGGCTGGAACTCGCCCAGCTGGAGACGGAACGGCTTGTGGCCGAATTGCGGACCAGTTGAAGTGTGGCCTGGTCGTAGAGGAGCGTGGGGACCGAGCCGATGCAGGACTACCTGAACGTCTTCCGTTACGGGTGCCCGCCCCACGGAGGCCTGGGCACGGGCCTGGGTCGGGTGCTGATGGTGATGCTCGGCCTCGAGTCGATCCGGGAGGCCACATTCTTGTTCAGGGGGCCGAACAGGCTCACGCCGTAGCGGGTGGGCGCCTCCACCATCACTGCCCAACGTTGATCACACGATGGTGGGGGCGTTCTCCCTCCCAAGAAGTTGCTGCGGCGGATCATCAGCCAGGTCCACAATGATCACTTCCACGTCATGCCCCCCAGCACAGCGATGGCGTTCGCAACGTCGACTATCCCGTCCGGGGGCGTGGGTGCTCCTCTCTGAGAAAGGGTCTAGGGCTCATGTCGGATATCAAGGTGGCGATGTGTACGGGGAACTCAGGGAAGTTCCGTACGGCTCAGGAACATCTCGCGCCTTGGGGTATCGAGGTGGAGCAGGTGGCATTGGAGCTGGATGAGATCCAGACGACGTCCGTCGCGGAAATCGCGCAGCACAAGGCCCGGCAGGCCTTCTCGGTCCTCGGACGACCGCTGTTCGTCGAGGACTCAGGGTTCTACATCGAGGAGTTCGGCGGCTGGCCGGGGCCCATGGTCAAGCAGGCACTCGAAGCGTTCGGGCCCGGCGGGTTCACGCACCTGGCAGACCTCACGGAGAAGCGGACGTGCCGTTTCGCGAGTGCCGCTGTGTACGCCGACGAGCGAGGTGAACTCCACACCTTCGCGGACGACTCCCGGAAGCCCGGCTCCATCGCCTCTGCCCCCGATCGCGGTGATGGGCCGCGGTCCTGGTCGGATCTGTGGTCGATCTTCGTCCCCGAGGGCGCCACGTCGACGCTCGCGGCCCTGCCGCCGTCTGAACAGGAGCAGGTATTCGCCGAGTGGCGGGCGGACTCGGTGGTCGCCGCGCTGGGCGCCTGGCTGTCTGGGAAT
>NZ_JBHVGZ010000064.1:0-58251 GCF_042800355.1 Streptomyces sp. NPDC057623 | reverse complement strand
GAGCTGACAGGGACACCCACAGCGTCCGCCCGTGGCACGGCGACCACCGAAGAAAGGCACCGCATGGCCACCACTCCCGCGCACGGCGCCGAGTCCGCCTACGACTACGTCATCGTCGGCGGCGGCACCGCCGGCTGTGTGCTCGCCGCCCGTCTGAGCGAGGACCCCGACTGCCGTGTCTGTGTCATCGAGGGCGGCCCCAGCGATGTCGGCGACGAACGCATCCTGCGCCTGCGCAACTGGATCAACCTGCTCGGCTCGGAGTTCGACTACGGCTACACCACCGTCGAGCAGCCGCGCGGCAACTCCCACATCCTGCACTCCCGCGCGCGTGTGCTCGGCGGCTGCTCCTCGCACAACACGCTGATCAGCTTCCTGCCGCTGCCACAGGACCTCGACGACTGGGTGAGCCGCGGCTGCACCGGCTGGGACCCGGCGACGATCCTCCCCTACCGCGACCGGCTGCTCACACGGATCGTCCCGGTGGCCGAGGCCGACCGCAATCCGATCGCCAAGGACTTCGTCACCGCGGCCCACCGCGCGCTCGGCGTCCCCGTCGTCGACGACTTCAACGCCGAACCCTTCGCCGACGGCACCGGCTTCTTCTCCCTGGCCTACCAGCCGGAGGGCAACCTGCGTTCCTCCGCGTCCGTCGCCTACCTGCACCCCGTCCTGGACCGGCCCAACCTCACCCTGCTCCTGGAGACCTGGGCCCACCGGCTGCTCACCGACGAGTCGGGGCGGCTGACCCGCGTCGCCGTCCGCGACGGCGAGGGCCGACCCGCCACCGTGCGTGCCGAGCGCGAACTCCTGCTGTGCGCGGGCGCCGTCGACACCCCGCGGCTCCTGATGCTCTCCGGTGTCGGTCCGGCCGACGAACTGCGCGGCCTGGGCATCGACGTACGGGCCGACCTGCCCGGCGTGGGCGAGAACCTGCTGGACCACCCCGAGTCCGTGATCGTCTGGGAGACGGCCGGTCCGCTGCCGCCCAACTCCGCGATGGACTCCGACGCCGGCCTGTTCCTGCGCCGCGAAACGGGCCGGCCCCGCCCCGACCTGATGTTCCACTTCTACCAGGTGCCGTTCACGGTCAACACCGAACGGCTCGGCTACCCGGTGCCCAGGCACGGGGTGTGCATGACACCGAACGTGCCGCGTGCCCGCTCCACCGGCCGCATGTGGCTGCGCAGCGCCGACCCCGCCGAACACCCCGCCCTGGACTTCAGGTACTTCACCGATCCCGAGGGCCATGACGAGCGCACCATCGTGGACGGTCTGCGCGTCGCCCGCGAGGTCGCCGCCACCGACCCGCTGCGCGGCTGGCTCCTGCGGGAGGTCGCGCCCGGCCCGGACGTGGTGTCCGACGCCGACCTGTCGGAGTACGGGCGCCGCGCGGCGCACACCGTCTACCACCCGGCGGGCACCTGCCGTATGGGCGCCCCGGACGACCCGATGGCCGTGTGCGACCCCGAGTTGAGGCTGCGCGGCTTCGAGGGTGTGCGGATCGTCGACGCGTCGGTGTTCCCGACGATGCCCACCATCAACCCGATGGTGACGGTCCTGCTGGCCGCCGAGCGCGCCGCCGACCTGATCAGCGGCCGCCCGGCGGCCGCGGAACGGAGGGCTGGACAGTGACCGGCTCGCAGCCGTCCGCACCGGCGTCCGACACCCCGGGAGGGGAGCCGGGCTCCGAGTTCCGCAAGGACATGGGTCCCTGGGCCAACTTCGCCCTCGGCTTCACCTACCTCTCCCCGGTGGTGAGCACCTACACCCTCTTCGGCATCGCGGTCGTCGACGGCGGACCGCCGATGATCTGGGCGTTCGTACTGGCCGGCTGCGGCCAGTTCCTCGTCGCGCTGATCTTCGGCGAGATCGTCGCCCAGTACCCCATCGCGGGCGGTGTCTACCCCTGGGCCCGGCGCCTGTGGGGCAAGCGCTGGGCGTGGATGACCGGCTGGGTGTACATGTGGGCGCTGCTGGTGACCATCACCTCCGTCGCGTACGGCGCCGGCCCCTACATCGCCATCCTCTTCGGTTTCAAGACGACCGTGCACACCACCGTGCTGTGCACCGCCGTGCTCATCGTCGTCGCCATCCTCATCAACTACATGGGCACCAAGGCGCTGTCGGCGGCGGCCATCATCGGTTTCGCCGGCGAGCTCATCGGCGCCCTCGTCGTCGGCATCTACCTGCTGACCACCCACCGGCACCACGGCATCGGCGTCATCTTCGACACCTACGGAGTCGAGGGAGACGGCTCCTACCTGCCGGCGTTCCTGGCAGCCGCGATCATCGGCTTCTACCAGTACTACGGCTTCGAGGCGTGCGGCGACACCGCCGAGGAGGTCGCCCACCCGGGCCGTGTCATCCCCCGCGCGATGCGCCGCACCATCTACATCGGCGGTGCCGCGGCCACGTTCACCTGCATGTCGCTGCTGCTGTCGGTCACGGACTTCAACGCGATCATCTCGGGCGAGCAGGCCGACCCGGTGGTGGACGTGCTGTACGACGCCATGGGCGAGACCGGGGCGCGGCTGGTGATGGCCGTGGTGCTGATCTCCTTCCTGTCCTGCACGATCAGCCTCCAGGCCGCGGCCGGGCGCCTCATCTACTCGTACGCCCGCGACGAGATGATCGTCGGGCACCGGCTGCTGCGGAGGTTCGCCCACGCCCGTGCGGTGCCCGGCTACGCGCTGTTCGTGTCGGCGGCGGTGCCGCTGCTCATCGCCTTCGCCTCGCTGCTCTCCGAGGACGCCCTCACCAACATCGTCTCGTTCGCGATCCTCGGTATCTACGCCTCGTTCCAGATGGTGGTCCTGGCCGCGCTGCGCGCCCGGCTCAAGGGCTGGCGTCCGGCGGGCGAGTTCACCCTGGGCCGCTGGGGTCTGCCGGTGAACATCGGGGCGCTGGCCTACGGCATCTTCGCCATCATCAACATCTGCTGGGCCCGCTCCCCGGAGAAGCCCTGGTGGGAGAACTGGATCGTCCTGCTCTGCGGCGCGGTGGTACTGGGCACGGGCCTGCTCTACATGTTCACCACGCACCACTACGGCCGTGGCAAGGCGCCCTCCGGGGACGCGGTGCCGGACAGCTGAGGTCCGCCCCCTCAGGGGCGGCACCCGTCCAGCGCCCGAAGCGCCTCGTCGGGCCGCCGCGCGGGTCGCCGCCCCCGCGTCGTCCGAGGCGAGGGCGGTGAGCCGGGCGCGGACCCACACGGCTGGTTCCGGGTCGCCCAGACACGTCACGAGCCCGGGAACACGGCTCCGGCACGCCCAGCGCTGCCAAACCGTCCAGGGCGTTGATCCGCAGGTACCCACGGGTCCTCGTCGCCCATCAGGGCGGGCAGCACCGTACGGCCTGCCTCGGCTACCCCGAGTCCTCCGAGCCCCGCGGCCACGGCCTCCCGCACCTCGGGCGCGTGGTCGTCCGCCGCTTCGACGAGCACCCACGCGTGCGCGTCCCGTCCGACACTGCCCGGCCCTTTCGCCGCGGCCGCGCGTCGCCAGGTGTCGCCGTCCTTCAACTCCCGCAGAAAATGGGCGATCTGCTGTGCCGTTCCCATGAACACCCCGGTGGGTGAGACACGGCGAGGAGGCTCCTGCCCGACTCCGGGCAGAAGAGTGGAGTTCCCGTCCCTCCCATCCGTAGGGTGATCGCTCGTGATCATCCCGTTCCGGCGTCTGTCGAGCGGGCCACTCGTACATCACCAGGTGAGAGGGACACGACACTCATGCGCTCGCTTCCCACCGACACGGAGGCCGTGGTCTTCGACTGCGACGGTCTTCTGGTCAACACCGAGGACTGCTGGACCGTGGCGGAAACGGCCATCTTCGCCGCACACGGCCACCCCTTCGGCCCCGCGCAGAAGGCCCTGGTCATCGGCCGCACACTGGAAGACGCGGGGCAGGCCATGGCCCACCACTTCGGACGTCCCGGAGCCGGTGCGGAGATCTCCGCCGAACTCCTCGGCAGAGTCCGCGGGGAGTTGGCCCGGGGCGCCACGGCCCTGCCCGGGGCGGCGGAGCTGGTGCGGGCCTGCCGGGCGGGCGTTCCCGTAGCCGTGGCCAGCAACAGCTCGCGCGAGCTGCTGGACACGGCCTTGGAATCGGCCGGGCTCAGGGACTTCTTCGCCTACTCGTTCGCCGCCGACGAGGTGCGCTCCCCCAAGCCCGCACCGGACCTCTACCTCACGGCGTGCGAGGCGCTCGGCGTCGCTCCGGAGCGTTCCGTCGCCTTCGAGGACTCGGCCACGGGCATCGCCTCCGCACGCGCCGCCGGGCTCCACGTGGCCGTCGTACCGTCCCTCTGCGGAACCGACCTCGACCACGACTGGCTGGGCGGCAGCCTGGACGAACCCGAACTGCTCAACTGGGCAAGGGAGTTGGGCCACCGCGGGGCCGGGCGACGCCTGCTGCCCGAGGGCAGCGAGTCGTAGATCTCCCGCGGTTCGGGTGCCTCAGGGCGTCAAAGGTCGAGTTGGTACTCCAGAGCCTGGTGAGTGGGGACGTACCCCAGTGCGTCGTTGATGCGCCGCATGTGCGTGTTGCTCTCCGCCGTATCGGTGACCAGGCCGGCGAGTTCGGGGTGGTCGGCGCGGGCGAGGCGGATCGACTCGGCCTTCATCCAGCGGCCGAGGCCGTGGCCGCGGTGCGCGGGCAGCACACCGGTGCCGTAGTGCTGCCCCTCGCCCTTGCCGTCGCCCGGCACGACGAGCTCCGAGAAGCCGGCGATCGAACCGTCCGACACGTCGACGGCGACCACGGTGGTGAGCAGCTCGCCGCGGTCGGCGACGGCTTTGGCGGCGGCCCGCACCCGCTCGACGTCCCAGGCGACGACACCGTAGTCGGTGTCGTCCATCGGCATGTCGTCCATGGCTCGGCGCGAGTGGGCAAAGGTCTCGGCCAGCTCCTCGGGGACGGTGCCGCGCCAGGCCGCGAGACGGTAGCCGGGGTGCGGCCGCTCGACGATCGCGTTGATCTCGTCGACCGCGCCGCCCTCCAACTCGTCCAGCGGCAGCCGGGCATACGTCAGTGTCAGCACTCTGCGGAAGCCGCTGGCGGCGAGGAAGTGATCGCCGGGCGTGTCCGCGTCGGCCTGCGCGATCACCGACCGCCGGCCCGCTTCCCGCGCGGCAGCCACCGCCGCCTCGAGGAGCCGTGACCCGACCCGTCTGCGCCGCTCCGCCGGATGCACGTTCAACTCCAGCTCGGCCAGGTGCTCCTGGCCCTCCCGGGTGAACACCCGCAGGAACGCGGACCCGAGCGGACCACCGTCATCCCCGCCGGCCAGCCACGCGAGGCGATGGCCGGAAGAGGTGCGGTCGGGATCGGTGAGGGCGGTGATGCGTATGGGCAAGACAGCTCCGGTGCGGTCAAGGGGGCGGGGTGCAGCCCCAGTCGATCACGCGACCGGCGGAAACGACAGGGAATTCGGCGGAACGGGAGGCGTGTAGGAGCCGGCCCCGCCTGTACGCGGCAGGCGGGCCGCCCGCGGCTGGTAGCCGGTCCCGACGTCAGCGCCGGGTGGGGGCTGCCAGGCCGTCGCGGCCGACCGTCAGCCGTGCGGGTCGGTACGGGACGTACGCCGCCCCGTCCAGACCGAGCGCGGTGGCGGACCGCTGGAGTGCCGCCGGGGTCGCCGCGTCGTCCCAACGGCCGGTCTCGACGCGGTGTTCGAGAGCGTGCAGGGCGGCCACGGTCTCCGCGGTGGTGAACGTGCAGTGGCCCTGCCGCTCGACGTAGGCCTGCCGCAGCAGCGCGCCGTCGCCGGAGGCGCGCACCCGGGCGGCGAAGCGGTTCTCCTGCTCCACCGGAACGAGGTTGTCGGCGGTGGTGTGGATGTTGAGCAGGGGCACGTCGAGTCCCTGGCCCGCGGAGGATGTCCGCCGGGCGGTGCGGACGGCGTCGGGATCCGCGGTGATCGTGGCGCCCTCGGTCAGGGTGCGCAGGTCGGCCCGGAGGTCGAGGCCGGCCGCCCGGTAGAGGGCGTGGACCTGGGGCGCGTACTGGGAACCGGCGAGCAGACGGGCGTAGTCGACGCCCTTGTTCCAGGAGTTGTTGCCGCCGACGGACTGCTCGACGGCGTAACGGCCGCCCTCGACGAACGACAGGATGCCCTGCGCGAACCAGTCGTACTGCTGCTCCTGCCGGCCGGCCCAGTCGGTCGGGGCGGGCCGGTCCTTTCCGGGTGACCACGCGGGCAGGTTGAGGAAGGCGGCGGCCAGTGCGATCCGGGCCCGGCCCCGCGGGGTGCTCTGCGCGGCGGTGACCGCCTCGGTGAGCAGGTCGGCGGTGGCGGACGCCTCGGCGGCGGTGCCGAACCGCACGAGTTTCACGTCCTGCCCGGGCAGCAGCAGGCGGGCGATCGTGTACTCGGCGTCCAGCTGGTAGTTGTCCAGGTCCGTGCCGCCCGCGACGAGGCCGCACTGGCCGAGTGCGCCGTCGATACGCCCGCCGCCGTCCCGGGCCAGCTGCGCGTTGACAAGTCCGCCCATCGAGTTGCCGATGGCCAGCGCGCGCCGGGGCTCGCCGATCTTCGCGGTGACGGCGTCGAGCGTGGCGAACTGGTCGCGTTCGGCGCTGCCGAGGGCCCACATCGAGCCATGGGGGTCGTACGACGACCCGGCCATCGCATAGCCCTCGGCGAGCAACTCCGTGCGTACGGCTTCGGTGGGGGCGTTCCTGGCGACGAGGGGGCCGAAGCCGTGGCTGAACAGCAGCAGGGTGCCGTTCCAGCGGTCGGGGACGTCCGCGATCCAGGTGGCGCCGTCGGGGAGGGTGCCGGTCAGGTGGGTGGTCGCCGCCGTGTCCGCCTGGGCGGCCGGCGAGGGGAAGGTGACGAGGGCCGTGGACGTCAGCGTGGCCAGGGCGGCCAGGGCGATGCGCAGACGGGTGCGGCGAGTGCGGGGACGAGTGGCGGCAGGCATGGGGCGGCTCCTCGTGGGCGGGTGTGGGGCGGGGCCGGAGCAGACAGTCGGTGCGCTGAAGGAAGGCGTCGAGGAATGTAAGGCCTATTCCTTACCGTCGTCAAGATAGTGCACAACTTCATCCCGTGGGGTGCTGGACGACTGCTCCGCCCGGTCGAAGTCCCGTCAGCGGCAGGGCAGTTCGCGCGGGTTCCCCATGTCACCGAGGGACGACGACAAAAGGCTCTTCCGTTCGCCTCGGAGAATCCCGTACTCGGAGAATCCCGTACAGGGGCACATTCCTTCCCCCTCACAGGGGCCTCACCCGGTGCCATGCTGGCAGCCATACCCCGCCGTTCCCTTTTCGAGGAGCACCATCAGCATGTCCCGATCCACCCGGCCCACCGTCGCCGTCGCCTTCCATTCCGGCTACGGTCACACCGCCGTGATCGCCGAGGCCGTGGTTCGCGGCGCGGCCACCGCGGGTGCAGACGTGATCTCCATCCCTGTGGACACCATCACCGAGGAGCAGTGGGAGCTGCTGGACGCCGCGGACGCGATCGTGTTCGGCGCGCCCACCTACATGGGCACGGCCTCCGCCGCCTTCCACACCTTCGCCGAGGCCAGCAGCAAGCGCTGGTACACCCAGACGTGGGCCGACAAGATCGCCGCCGGCTTCACCAACTCAGGCGCCAAGAACGGTGACAAGTCCTCGACGCTGGGCTACTTCTTCACCATGGCCGCCCAGCACGGCATGCACTGGATCAGCCTGGGCATCCAGCCCGGCTGGGCCTCCAGCGACGGCAGCGAGGACGACGCCAACCGTCTCGGCTACTTCGTCGGCGCCGGCGCCCAGACCCCGGTCGACGCCGGTCCGGAGGCCGTCCACAAGTCGGACATCGCCACCGCCGCGCATCTGGGCGCCCGGGTCGCCCGCCAGGCGGCCGTCTTCCGCGCCGGCCGCGCCGCTCTCGCCGCCTGACACAACCCCCGTATCCCGCTTTCACCGTCAGATCTCCCAGGAGCACTGCCATGCCCGACTCCCCGAACATCGCCCTCGTCCGCAGGCTCTACGACTCCGCCATGGCCCCGGACGTCGTCGCCG
Organism: Streptomyces sp. NPDC057623; assembly: GCF_042800355.1. Lineage (NCBI taxonomy): Bacteria > Bacillati > Actinomycetota > Actinomycetes > Kitasatosporales > Streptomycetaceae > Streptomyces > Streptomyces sp. NPDC057623. The sequence goes on along the minus strand of NZ_JBHVGZ010000064.1, from coordinate 50,242 downwards.
AGGTCATCGATCCCGGCATCGTGTGGGACATCACTCCCGGCTTCCCCTACGGCGGCGTCTACCACGGCTGGGCGAGCGCGGGCAGTGACTTCTTCGGCCGGCTCGCGCCCGGCTTCGCCGCCTTCGGCGGGGTGGGCGAGGAGTTCTACGACGCCGGCGACCACGTCTTCGTCCGCGGCCACTACCACGCCGTGTCCAAGTCCGGCGAGGCGTCGGACGCGCGGTTCATCCACCTGTGGACGGTCCGCGACGGCAAGCTCACCCACCTGGTGCAGGCCGCCGACAGCCACGTCGTCCAGCAGGCCCTGAACGGCTGACCCCGCCCGTCTCACCTGACCTCACCTCGGAGAATTGTCCAGGGAGAAATCTCTCCCCCCTCGTCGTCGGAGAATCCGTGTCACCCTGCCTTCCATGAGCAGGGACCCTCATCTGAACGAACTCGGGGAATTCCTCAAGGCTCGCCGTGCCGAGATCAACCCGGTCGAACTGGGCCTTCCCGACGGTGGTCGAACACGGCGGGTACCGGGGCTGCGCCGGGAGGAAGTCGCCGTGCTGGCCTCCATCAGCACCGACTACTACACCCGGATCGAGCAGGGCCGCCTTCAGGCGTCCGCACCGCTGCTGAGCGAGCTCGCGCGGGTGCTCCGCCTGAACGAGGACCAGCGCGTCTATCTCTTCGAACTCGCGGGGAAGAACGTGCCGCCGCGCGGCAGTGAGCGCCGGCAGGTGGATCCCCAGCTCCAGCGCATGCTCGACGATCTGGCCACCACTCCCGCGTTCGTGATCGGCCGTCGTACCGAGGTCGTGGGCTGGAACCGCCTGGCCGCCGCCCTGTTCGCCGACTTCGGAAAGATCCCCCAGTCCGCGCGGCTCTATCTCCGGCTGCTGATCACCGACCCGGCCATGCGCCGGTTGTACGCGGACTGGGAAGAGGTCACCCGGCTGGCCATCGCACAGCTGCGCATGGAGAGCGCCCGCTATCCCGGCGACCCGCGGCTCACCGCCCTGGTCGACGAACTCTCCGCTCGGGACGCGCAGTTCCGCCGCTGGTGGGGCGCCCACGACGTGGCCCTCCGGACGATGGGAACCAAGAGGCTGCACCATCCTGTCGTCGGTGAACTCACCCTCGACTGGCACACCCTGACCTGTGCCGCCGACACCGACCAGCACATCATCGTGTGGACAGCCCCACCCGACACCCCCTCCCATGACGGACTGCGCCTCCTGGCGTCCTGGGCCGCCGACCAGAAGCTGACGCCGTCCGGCAGCGCCGCATAGGCGTTTTACCTGGGCGTCTCTCTTCCAGGAACAACGCCCCTCCCTGTCCCGGCTGCTCCGGGGGCAGGCCCGCCCCACCGAGGCGCGCGGTCACCCGCTTTCCCACGGTGACGACGATCCCGCCCGCTGTCGCACGGCACCGGGCCGGCCGGTCGGCTACGTCGGCGCGATGGGCTGCCGCCCCACCCACGCCGAACGCCTCCGCCTCCTGCGCGCGGCCGGCGTGCCCGAGGCGCGGCCCGCCCGGCTGCGCTCGACGATCGGCCTGGACCTCGGGGCGCGTGCGCCCGAGGAGACAGCGGTGTCCATCGTCGCGGAGGTCATCGCCCGCGCGCACCAGGGCACGGGTCTGCCGCTCACCGGGGCACGGGCCCGATCCACCGACGGCCTGCTGCCGTCGGTGGACGGGATCGGCGGTGAGCGGGGCCGGGCAGGCGGGGTGCGGCCCGCGCCGGCTCCACCTCCGTGTCAGGGGCGAGGGGAATCCTCGTCACCCAGGCGGAAGACGAGCTCGGCCTCGTCGCGCTTGGTGGTGTGCAGCTCCCAGTAGAGGGGGGAGATCTGCTCGGGCCGGGCCGTCGGCAGGCCGGGGATCACGGCGGTGCCGATCGACACGTCGATGCCGATGTGGGCGGCCTGGACGCCGGTGCCGGAGTCGGCCAGCTCCTTGTGCAGGTTCATCGCCCAGTTGCGCAGCGCGGCCGCGGCGGCGTTGACGTTGGCGACCCGCGGGTCGGGCCAGATCGAGCCGGCGCCGGTGGTGTAGAGCAGGGTGCCCGCTCCTGCCTCCCGCATCGCGGGCAGTACCGCCTGGGTGGCGGCGATGGCCCCGTACAGCTGGAAGTTCATCTCGAACTCCACGTGGGACGGCTCGGTCGCGGCCGGAGCCGTCAGCGCGGTGACGCCGAACGTACCCACCGGGGAGTACTCCAGGACGTCGATCCCGCCGAACCGTGCGGCGGCGTCCTTGAGTGCCTGGGTGAGCGCGTCACGATCGAGGACGTCCGCGGGGAACGCGGCCGCGTCGACGCCCTCGGCGGTCAGCTCGCCGACGAGGCCGTCGAGCTTGTCGCGGTCGCGGGAGATCAGGGCGACGTCGAAGCCCTGGGAGCCGAAGGTGCGGGCGATGGCCAGACCCAGCTGGGGGCCGGCTCCGACGATGGCGATGCTGGTCACAGCGATCCTTTCGTTGAAACGTTGTCGAGGAGACGAACGTCGTCGAGGAGACGAACCTCGTCCACGCGTTTCGGATAGGGCTATCCGTTTCAGTGATTCGGATAGCCCTATCCGGTTCACTGTCGCCACCGTAGCACGCGAAATGGATAGGGCACTCCGATTGCTAGACTCGCCGCCATGACGCCAGGCGCCCCACCCCCCGACGAGCCCGCCGCCCAGCCCCTGCGCAGTGACGCCGAGCGCAACCGGGGGCGGATCGTCGCCGCCGCGCGCACGGTGTTCGGGCGGGACGGCCTGAACGCCTCGATGGCCTCCGTGGCCCGCGAGACGGGCGTGGGGATCGCCACGCTGTTCCGGCACTTCCCCGCGAAGGAAGACCTGGTCGCCGCCGTCTTCGCCGACCGCATGGACGCCTACGCCGACGCGGTCGCCGTCGCCCTCGACGACCCCGACCCCTGGCACGGGTTCGTCGGCTACATCGAGACCGCCTGCGCGATGCAGGCAGCCGACTACGGCTTCGCCGACGTACTCACCATGACGTTCCCCACCGCCAAGGCGCTGGAGCGGCGGCGCAACGAGGCATACGAGGCCATGGTGCGGCTCATCGACCGTGCCAAGGCCGCGGGCCGGCTGCGCGAGGACTTCGACCCCTCGGACCTGGTGCTGATCCACATGGCCAACGCCGGCGTCGTCAACGCGACCGGCGACGCCGCTCCCGACGCCTGGCGCCGCGTCGTCGCCCTGCTGGTCCAGTCGTTCGAGGCCCCTGCCCGCGGCCCCCTGCCCGCCTCGCCCGAGCACGACGCCCTCTACAAGGCCATGCTCCGCACCGGCCCCGCGGGCGGCACCGCCGCCGCGCCGGACAAGAGCGGCTGACCCGCTGATCCCCCCGCCGGTCCGACGGCGGGCAGGCCGTCAGCTGGCCGGGGGCGAGGCCGACAGGTCCTGGTCGGCGGCCCAGGAGGCGAGGATGCGCAGCCGCTCGTGCGTGGGGGAACCCGGGGCGGCGGTCCAGACGGTCAGATGCTGGTCCGGGTCGGTGTTGGCGGTCAACGTGTCCCAGTCCAGGACGAGTTCGCCGACGACCGGGTGGTTGAGGGTCTTCGTGCCCACGGTGCGGGCGGCGACGCGGTGGTCGCCCCACCACTGGGCGAACTGCTCGTCCCGCATGGACAGTTCACCGACCAGCTCGATCAGCCGGGGGTCCTCCGGATACTTCGCCGCCTCCATGCGCAGCTGGGCCACGGAGATCTGCGCCGAGGCCTCCCAGTCGGCGTACAGGGTGCGCATCGTCGGTTCGGTGAACTGGATCCGGGGATAGTTGCGGTGCTTGTCCGGGATGCGGGAGAAATCGATGACCAGTGCCGCGGCCAGCGCGTTCCAGGCCAGGATGTCCCCGCGCCGGCCCTGCACGATGGCCGGGGTGGCGGTGAGGTCGTCGAGCACCCGCTGCAGCTGCGGCTGGACCTTCTGCCGTCCGCGCCGCCGGGCACCGGCGGTGGTCTTGCCGGCGAGCTGGAAGAGATAGCCACGCTCGTCGTCATCCAGATGGAGCACCCGGGCGAGGACGTCCAGCACCGGCGCGGACGCCTGCATACGGCCCTGTTCGAGGCGGGTGTAGTAGTCGGTGGAGATGCTGGCCAGCTGGGCGACCTCCTCGCGCCGCAGCCCCGCCACCCTGCGGGGCCGGCCGGTGTCGGGAAGGCCCACCGCGCGCGGACTCAGCTCGGCGCGGCGCTTCTTGAGGAATTCTCCCAGCTCGTTGAGGGGGACGTTGCCGGTCATGCTGCCCAGCATGACATCGAAGGCACGAGAAGAAGGGGGGAGAGTTTCCACCCAGGATGTTTCCCTCCCAGGATGGTTTTCTCCGCTTTTCGCGAGTGAGCGCACGTGTGAGGCTCGAGATCGAGCCGCTGTCCACGCCCCTGGCCACGGCACCTCAACCCCCTCGCAGTGAAGGAACACCATCATGCGCGGAGCAGTCATCCACGCCCCCGGCGATGTGCGCTTCGAGACCCTCGACGACCCGAAGATCAGCCGCCCCACCGATGCGATCATCCGCACCGTCGCCACCTGTGTGTGCGGCTCGGACCTGTGGCCCTACCGCGGTCTCGAACCCATCGGCGAACCGCACCCCATGGGGCACGAGTACGTCGGCATCGTCGAGGAGGTCGGCAGCGAGGTCACCCACGTCAAGCCGGGCCAGTTCGTGGTCGGCTCCTTCGCCACCTCGGACAACACCTGCGCCAACTGCCGCAATGGCTGGCAGTCCAGCTGTCTGAACCGGGAGTTCATGGGCACCTGCCAGGCAGACTACGTGCGCATCCCCAACGCCCACGGCACCCTGGTGGCCACCGACGAGCACCCGTCCGGCGAGGCGGTGCCCAGCCTGCTCGCCGTCTCCGACGTGATGGGCACCGGCTGGTACGCCGCCCTGGCCGCCGAGGTGAAGCCCGGCTCCACGGCCGTGGTGGTCGGGGACGGAGCGGTCGGTCTGTGCGGTGTCATCGCCGCGAAGGAGCTCGGCGCCGAGCGGATCATCGCCATGTCGCGGCACGAGTCCCGGCAGAAGCTCGCCCTGGAGTTCGGCGCCACGGACATCGTCAGCGAACGTGGCGAGGACGGCATCGCCCGCGTCAAGGAGCTGACCGGCGGCATCGGAGCGGACTCCGTGCTGGAGTGTGTGGGCACCGCCGAGTCCATGCGCCAGGCCCTGCACTCCGCCCGGCCCGGCGGCAACGTCGGCTTCGTCGGCGTCCCGCACGAGGTGGCCGTCGACGGCCAGGAGCTGTTCTTCTCCCATGTCGGCCTGCGCGGCGGCCCCGCGCCCGTGCGCCGCTACCTGCCCGAGCTGATCGACCTGGTCCTGTCCGGCCGCATCAACCCGGGCAAGGTCTTCGACCTCACCCTGCCCCTGGACCAGGTCGCCGAGGGCTACAAGGCGATGGACGAGCGCCGTGCCATCAAGGCCCTCCTCAAGCCCTGACCGTCCACCGACCGCATCCCTGGACAGACCTGTGATCCCGGCCGCCCGATCCCCCCTTGCCCGTGCCGTCCCGACCGCTCTGCTGCTGGCCGTGACCGCCTGCACGCAGGACGCGCCCCCGCCGTCCTCGCCCTCAACTCCGCCGGCGACCTCGTCGTCGCCGGCCCAGGGGACGTCGTCGCCCCCGTTCCCCGCCCCGTCGCACGGCAGGAACACCGCCATGGACATCCGCCTCACCCTCGACGGCCACCAGGTCGACGCCACCCTGAACGACAGCGCCACCGCCCGCGACTTCGCCGGCCTGCTCCCGCTCACCCTGCAGCTGAGCGACTTCCACCGGACGGAGCGGATCGCCGACCTGCCCCGCCGGCTGACCACCGCCGACGCGCCGGACGCCGCCGCGGCCAAGGCCGGTGACCTGGCCTACTACGCCCCTTGGGGCAACCTGGCCCTCTACTACCGCGACGGCGGCCCCGACCCGGACACCGGCCTGGTCATCCTCGGCCGCCTGGCCGACGGCGACACCGAACGGCTCGCCACCGCCACCGAGGTCACCATCGAGGCCGCCCCCTGACGCGGCCGACCACGCACCTCACCCCGAACCGCCCTTTTCCGCGTCGTCGAAGAGAGAACACGCACATGCCTTCCGCGTCCGGGACCACCCCCGGCAAGCTCCCGTTCGTCGTCTGGGTGCTCGCCGCCGGCACGTTCCTGATGGGGACCACCGAGTTCGTCGTCGCCGGGCTGCTGCCGGAGCTGTCCGGTGACCTCGACGTCAGCGTCTCCGACGCCGGACTGCTGATCACCGCGTTCGCCATCGGCATGATCGTCGGCTCGCCGGCCATGGCCCTGGCCACCCTGCGCATGCCCCGGCGCCGGACCCTGATCCTGGCCCTCACGGTCTTCTCCGTCGGACACGTGGTGGCGGCCCTGAGCACCTCCTTCACCCTCGCCCTCGCCGCCCGCGCCGTCACCGCCCTGGCCACCGGGGCGTTCTGGTCCGTCGGCGGTGTCGTCGCCACCACCGCTGCCGGACCGCGGAACGCGACCCGAGCCATCGGCGTCATGATCGGCGGCCTGACCCTCGCCAACGTCGTCGGCGTACCCCTCGGCTCCCTCGTCGGCCAGTTCAGCGGCTGGCGTGGCCCCTTCTGGGCCCTGGCCCTCCTGTCGGGGCTCGCCGCCGTGTTCATCGGCCGCTTCATCCCCGCGACCGAGCGGCGCCCCGAGGTGTCGGTCCGGGCCGAGGTCCGCGCCCTGCGCCAGGGCCGGCTGTGGCTGGCGCTCGCCGCAGCGATGCTGATCATGGGCGGCGTCCTGGCGACGTACAGCTACATCACCCCGCTGCTGACCGACCGGGCCGGCATCCCCGAGAGCGTCGTACCGCTCGTCCTCGTCGCCTTCGGTGCCGGTGCCCTCGGCGGCACCGCCACCGGGGGCCGTCTCGGCGACCGGCACCCGATGGCCACCACCCTCACCGCCGCCACGGCCACCACCCTGGTCCTGCTCCTGCTGGTCCCGCTGTCCGCCGGCCCCGTCACGGCCGTCGCCCTCGTCTTCCTCATGGCCCTGGCCGGGTTCACGGTCAACCCGGTCGTCACCGCGCTCGCCATGCGCTTCGCCGGTGACGCGCCCACCCTCGCCTCGGCACTGACGACCTCCGCCTTCAACGTCGGCGTCGCCGCCGGCTCGGCGCTCGCGGGCACGGCCCTGGACTCCGTCGGCCCGACCGGACCGCCCCTGGTCGGCGCGGCCGTCGCCGCTCTCACCCTGCTGCCCCTGATCGCCCTCGCCGTCCGCGGTACGTCCACCTCGTCGCGGATCGTGTCCGAGCGCGGCGCCCTCACCCGGACCCGCGGCAAGGCCCCCGCCTGGACGTCGGAGTGAACCCCGGCCCCGACACGTCCGACGCGTCCGTCACCTGCCCCAGATCTTCCGGTACGCCTCCCGGTAGCCCGACGGATCCCAGGTCGTGGCCCCGTCGCTGTTGTCCGCCGTGGTGATGTGGACGGGGGCCACGTAGCCGCTGGCGGGACGGCCGGCGAAGGCGCGGTTGAACTCGTCGACGATCTGCCAGCCCTGCTGGGACAGCGGTTCGGGCACGGTGGCGGCCTGGAACTGCCTGCTGTTGACGCGCTGGAAGGCGGAGGGGTCGCCGTCGCCGGCGCCGATGTTGAACGGCGGCCCGGAGCCCTTCTCGCCGGCCGCGCGGAACGCGGGCGCCGCGTCGGCGAAGTACAGGTCGTTGATGGCGACGGAGTGGGTCCACCGGTTCTGGAAGCGGGAGAGGAGAGAGGCGATCACCCTGGGGGTGCGGCTGCTCGCGTCCGGGATCGGGATGTTCTCGTACGACAGCAGCTGCACGCCCGGGCAGGTGGCGAGCTCCTTCCTGATCAGGTCGGACTTGTTCTTGGCGAAGGGGATCGAGGCGTCGGTGATGAGCACGGCGCCGGCCCGGCCGCCCGAGTCGGCGATGATCCACTGGGCGCTGATGGCGGCGACGTCCTCGACCCGGGTGGTGACGTTGGTGAAGAGCTCGGGCTGCCGGCTGGGCCCTGGAGCGGCGACGGCGTGCCAGCCGATGAGCGGGATGCCCGCCGCGTTGGCCCTGGCGACCTGCTGCCGGGTCGAGTTGGGGTCGAAGCCGCCGATGACGATGCCCGCGGGCCTGACGGCCACGGCCTGGCTCATGGCCGCCTGGATGCCGGCCGGGGAACCCCCGCCGTCGATCACCCGGGCGTTCCAGCCGATGACCCGGGCCGCTTCCCGCACCCCGTTCGCGGCGCCGGCGACTCCGGGATTGGTCATGGTCTGGGCGACGTAGACGATGGTCTTGCCGGGCTCCGCCGCGGGGCCGGTGGTGGGCCCGTTCCAGGAGACGTCGGTCTCCTGCGCCCGGCTGACAGCGGCCTGCGCCCGGGTGTGGACCTCCGGGCAGCCGCTCGGGCCCGTGGTGGACTCGTCCGGGCCGCTCCGCGAGCCGCGTTCGCAGCCGGCGAGGACGGTGGTCGTGGCCAGCAGGGCGCAGGCGGCGAGCCGGATCCGGGGGACGCCGGTGGTGGCCTTGCGGTTGCCGTTGCGGTGCACGAGAGCTCCTCACGGAGTCATTCCTGGGCGGGAGGACACGACCGGGCAAGCAGGTGGTGCCCGTGGCGTGGGTCAGGGAGCGGTGCCCGGAGGGCCGCCGTCCCGCGTCGGGGTGGACGGTGGCTCCGGCGGCAGGGCGGGCGCGTCGCGGGCGGATACGGCGCCGGTACGAAGTCGGCGGCGGGCGGTGTAGCCGGCCAGGCCGACGGCGAGGAGCAGGGTGCCGCCGTTGAACAGCGGGACGGTCCAGAAGTCGGCGCCCATCTGCCCGATACCGGTGAGGCCGACGGCCAGGACGGCGACGGCGACGACGGTGCCCAGGGCGTTGGGCCGGCCGGGTCTGATCGCGGTGGCGCCGAGCAGGGCGCCGACGAAGGCGGGCAGCAGGTAGTCGAGGCCGACGCTGGGGTTGCCGATCTGCTGCTGGGCCGCGAGCAGCACACCGGCGAAGCCGACGATCACTCCGGACGCGGTGAACGCGTAGACGGTGTATCTGCGGGCCGGGATGCCGACCAGGTCGGCGGCGCGCGGGTTCGACCCGATGACGTACAGGTATCGGCCGAGTGGCAGCCGTTCCAGGACCAGCCAGAGGACGGCCGCGAGCGCGAGCACGTAGAAGGCGGGGACCGGCAGGCCGAGGAACGTGGAGTCGTAGAGGTCGGTGAAGGCTGCCGGGAGGCCCTGCGCCGCGGGGACGATGCGCCCGCCGTCGGTGACCCAGCCGGTGACGGCGTACAGCATGCTGCCGGTCCCGAGCGTGGCGATGAAGGAGTCGATCCGGCCGAACACGACGATGACACCGTTGAGGACGCCGACGACGGCCCCTGCGACGATCACCGTGAGGCAGGCGAGCGGCCAGGGCCAGCCGTCGATGACGATGAGCTGCATCACCATGACGTGTGCGAGGCCGAGGCCGTAGCCGATCGAGAGGTCGAAAGCGCCGGTGACGACCGGGACCATGGCGGCGAGCGCCATGACGGCCGGGATCGACTGGTTGGACAGGATCGAGTCGACGGTGTCCAGCGTGGGAAACGTACGCGGCAGGGTGAGGGAGAAGAGCAGGAAGAGCAGGCCGGTGAGGGCCAGCAGGCCGTAGGCGCCGATGAAGTGCCCGCCCGGGCCGCGTGGTCGCCCGCGTCGGCTCAGCGCGTGCTCTCGCCGCGATCGGGGCCGGGGCGAGGAGGGCGGGGGCGAGGGGGTCATGGATGCGTCGCGGTTCCGGAGGGTGGCATGACCGAAGCCGACCGGGTGAGGCCCGCGACGGTGAGGGCCGGGCCGCTCAGCTCGGCCGTCACGGACCCGCCGACGAAGACCAGGGCGCGCCGGCACGCGCCGACGACCTCCTCGAAGTCGGTCGAGATGAGCAGGACCGCCAGGCCGGCCGCCAGCGCCTCGTCGAGCAGCCGGTAGACGGCGGCCTTGGCTCCTACGTCCACGCTGGCGGTCGGCTCTTCCAGGATCAGCAGGCGCAGGCCCACCCGGAGCCAGCGGCTGATCATCACTTTCTGCTGGTTCCCACCGGACAGGGTGGCGATGGGGGCCTCGCTGTCGCGGGGCCGCACGGAGAACCGTTCGATGAGGGTGGTGGCCTCGGCGCGTTCGCGGCGGGGGCTGATCCACCGCCGGGCCGGCGCACTTCCCGCACGGGGGTTGGCCAGGAGGTTCTCCCTTACGGTCAGCTCGGCGAGGCAGCCCTCCCGCTGTCGGTCCCCGGGCACCAGGCCGACACCGAGGCCCACGGCGTCCGCGACCCTGCGCGGGCGGTACGGCCGGCCGCCGAGGAGCATCCTTCCGCCGACGGCGGGCCGTGCGCCGGCCAGGGCCCGCCCCAGGTCCATGTGTCCGGCGCCCGAGAGGCCGACCAGACCCAGGACTTCCCCGGCCCTGAGTTCCAGACTGACCGGTCCCGCGCCGACGGTCCGGACGCGGTCGAGCGTCAGGACGACGGGGCCGTCGGCGGGGATCCGGGCAGGGTGGCGGTGTGTCAGTTCCTCGCCGACGATGTCGTGGACCAGGCGGGCGGGGCTGTGGCCCGCGAGCGGGCCGTGGCTGACGAGGTGCCCGTCACGCAGAACCGCGAAGGTGTCGGCCACCTCGTACACCTCGTCCAGCCGGTGGCTGACGTAGAGGATGCCGTGCCCCCGGTCGCGCAGGGTGTGCAGGACGCGGAAGAGCCGGGCGCAGTCCGCGGCCGGGAGGCGGGCGGTGGGCTCGTCGAGGACGATGAGCTTCGCCCGTGCCGCCAGGGCTCGGGCGATGGCGACCAGCGAGCGTTCGGTGGGGGCGAGGTGGGCGATCGGCGTGTCGGGGTCGAGATGTGCGGCGACGGTCCGCAGGGCGTCGGTGCTGTCCTCGCGGGTCCGCCGCCAGGAGATCAGTCCGGCGCGGCGCGTGTAGCCGGTGCTCAGGGCGATGTTCTCGGCGACCGTCATCCACTCCACGAGGCCGAGGTCCTGGTGGATGAAGGACATGCTGTGCGCTGCGGCATGACTTCCGAGTGGGTGTCCGTCCACCGTGATCCGCCCCGCGTCGGCGTGGTGGACGCCGGAGAGCACCTTGATGAGCGTGGACTTGCCGGCGCCGTTGGGGCCCAGGAGGGCGAGGACGCTGCCGGCGTGGACGTCGATGTCGACCCCGGCCAGCGCGACGGTCCCCCCGAACCTTTTGCGGAGCCCGCGGATGCGGACCAGAGGTTCCGCTCCTGGCACGTTCTTCCCGACTTTCGTGAGGGACACCGACGGTACAGATCATGACATTCGAGGCAGTGCATGTGAGGCATTGCCTTCACACACCGGCGAGCCCGCACTCGGCCCAGATGACCTTGCCTCGCGGGAGGTAGCGCGTACCCCAGCTCCGTGACAGCTGCGCGACGAGGAACAGGCCACGTCCCCCTTCGTCGGTGCCGGCCGCCCGGCGCAGGTGCGGGGCGGTGTTGCTGGCGTCGGACACCTCGCAGATCAGGGTGCGGTCGTAAACCAGCCGTACCCGGATGGGTCCCGCGCCGTGGCGGATGGCGTTGGTGACCAGCTCACTGAGCATGAGTTCCGCGGCGAACGCCGCCTCGTCGAGGCCCCAGTCAGCCAGTTGCCGTAGCGCGGCGGCGCGGGCCTCGCTGACCACGGCCGGGTCGGCGGGCAGGTCCCAGGTGGCGATCCGGTCCGGGTCCAGGGCGTGGGTACGGGCGACGAGCAGGGCGATGTCGTCGCAGGGATGGGCGGGCGCCACGTTGTCCAGGACGGCCTGGCATGCCTCCTCGGGCGTGTGCTCCGGGTGGGCCAGCACTTCTCGCAGCTGGTCGAGGACCACGTCGACGTCGCGTTGCCGGTCCTCTATGAGTCCGTCCGTGTAGAGGACGAGCTGGCTGTCCGCGGGGAGGGGGATCTCGGTGGCTTCGAAGGGCAGACCGCCGAGACCGAGAGGGGGCCCGGCGGGCAGGTCGGGGAAGGACACCGTGCCGTCGGGGTGCACCACAGCGGGCGGAGGGTGGCCGGCCCGGGCCAGGGTGCACTGCTGCGAGGTCGGGTCGTAGATGGCGTACAGACAGGTGGCGCCGATGATGCCGCCGCCGTCGGAGGCGGGGTCCTCGCGGTCCAGGCGCCCCACGAGGTTGTCCAGGTGGGTGAGGACGTCGTCCGGAGGGAAGTCGAGTTCGGCGAAGCTGCGTGCGGCGGTGCGCAGTCGGCCCATGGTGGCGGCGGAGAGCATGCCGTGTCCGACGACGTCGCCGACGAAGAGGCCGACACGGGCCCCCGAGAGGGGGACGACGTCGTACCAGTCTCCGCCGACGTCGGATTCGGCGGGCAGATAGCGGTGCGCGACGTCGACGGCGTCCTGATCGGGCAGTCCGTGCGGGAGCAGGTTGCGCTGGAGGGCCAGGGCCATGGTGCGTTCGCGCGTGTAACGGCGGGCGTTGTCGATGGACAGGGCGGCTCGGGTGGCCAGTTCCTGGGCCAGCGAGCGGTCGTCGTCACCGAAGGGTGCGGGGTCCCGCCCTCGGTAGAAGCCCGCGATGCCCAGCACGACACCGCGGGCGACCAAGGGCACCGCGATGAGGGAGTGGACGTGGCTCAGCAGTTGCCCGGTGTGCTCGGGGTCCTGCGCGAGCCAGCCGGCGGCGGCCCTCAGGTCCGGTTCCAGGACTGCCTGCCCGCCGGTCAGACACCGCAGCTGGGGTGTCGTCGGGCCGTACTCGACCCGCTTGCCGACCGGCCTGAAGGGAAGGTCGTCGCGAATGCCGTGGACCACCGTACGGCGCAGGTCACTGCCGGGATCGGTGGACTCCTCACCGCGCAGTACGGCCTCGGGCAGATCGATGGTGACGAAGTCGGCCAGTCGCGGGACCGCCGTCTCGGCGAGTTCCTCGGCGGTACGGCGTATGTCCAGGGTGGTCCCTATGCGGGTGCTGACCTCGGAGAGAAGCTCCAAGCGGCGGCGCGCGGCGAGGGCGTACTCCCCCACGTGCGGCTCCCCCACCAGCAGGAGCCCTCTCGCGGACGGCGGGGAGTCGAGGTGATGATCCGCAGCGTCGTCCGGGTCGGCGGTCGTGAGGCCATGGCCCGGTTCGGCGACGGGCCCGTGTCCGGACGGCGCGGTGACGGAACGGTGCCGGCGTGGCGGAGTGGCTCCGAGGGTCCAGGTCAGCGCGGCTCCCGGGACGTCGGCCAGCTCGGCGGGGAGGTCCAGCGGCCCGTCGGTCTGGTGCGGGAGGGTGAGGGACTCTCCCGGTGGGAGGCCGGGGAGGACGGCTTCGATGGCGATGCCCGCCACCCCGGAGGCACTCGTGACCGGACGGCTCACGAGCGTGACCCGCCGCCCGTCGGACAGGTGCACCTCGACGACGGCCCCATCGCCTCGGGAGATCAGCTCGGTGGCCTTTTCCACGAGCACGGACCGGTCTCGGGGGTGCAGTTCGAGGGCCAGTTCCTCCACCCCGACGCCGCGCGGGAGACCGGCTGCGGCTCTGCCGCCCGCGTCCAGGTACGCCCGCAGCAGGGCGCGCCCGCGCGCGGAGCTCTGCCCGAGCAGCCGCCGCTCGATGGCCTCCGCCGCCCTGCGTATCACGGTGTCCAGCGCCGGGTTCTCGACGCTGCGCGGATAGCCGAAGCACAGGACGCCCTCGATACGGCCGCTGAGCGGGTCCCGGACGGGGAGCGCGCGGCAGGCGCTTCCCTGCGAACGCTCGGCGAAATGCTCGGCGCCGTAGACCCGGATGAGTCGCCGCTCCGCGAGGGCGAGACCGATGCCGTTGGTGCCGGCGACCCGCTCGGCGAACACGAATCCGGGGACGCGCTGGATCGCCGGGAGGGCTCTGGCCAGGGACGCTTCACCGAAGCGGCGCAGGAGGACCGTGCCGTTCGCGTCCGCGACGGAGATGTTCATCGCGCTGCCCGCGAAGCGGAACTCCAACCGGTCGAGGACGGGCGCGGCCGCACGCACGATCCGGCCGTCCGGATCGAAGTCGTCCCGGTAGGGAAGGTCGTCCTGGTCCGGCGAGAGCCCCAGGGACCCGCAGCGCCGCCATGAGCTGAGGATCGACGCCCGTACGCCCGCCTCGACCGGCTCACCCTGGAGAAACCGCTCACGGGAACGGGCGGGCCCTGTGCCGTCCGCCGCAGGCCCCGCCGGCTTCGGATCTCCGCCGGGCAGATCCACGCTTCGCCTCGCTCACGCCTTCAACAATCCACTCTTCGGACATATCTGGCATTGACGAGAATACGGGATATCAAGGGCGCGAGTCACGATTCGTAAGCTCCCTCACGCACGGTGACCGGCTCGGGTCGTCGTCACAGGACGGCGACCGGGGTGACAGGTGAGCCGGTCCCGCCAGGAACGTTCAACGGCGCCACGACGAGCATGAACTCATGCCGACCCGCCTCGGCGGTCGCCGCGGAGAGCGCCTCCAGGTCGAGGTTGTCCAGCAGCGGCACTCCCATCGCGGCCACGGCCAGCGCGTGGACCGGCGAGTGCACTCCGTCCACCGGCGAGGGCCGCACATCACTGTCGCCGTCCCCGCCCAGCAGAGCGATACCGCGCTCGGCCAGCAGGGGTACGGCGTCCACGTGGAAGCCCGCACTCGCCGTGTCGGGGTCCCAGGCACCGACTTCCGCTCGGCGGCGGACGTGCCCGGAGCGCAGCAGCACCGCGTCGCCGTCACCGATCGTCACATCGAGCGCCTTCTCCGCGGCGAGGACGTCCTTCGCGCGGACCGCTCGCCCCGGCTCCAGCCAGCGGACCCCCAGGACGGCCGGGAGGTCGAGGAGCACACCCTTGGTGACGAGCGGGCCGAGCTCCGACACGGCACCGAAGCGGGCGCCCGCGGAGTCGACGACCTCGCTCGCCGTCCTGCCGTCGTAGAGCCGCCCCCGGTAGGCGACGTGGCTCAGGGCGTCGAGATGGCTGACACCCTTGCCGTGGTAGTCGACGGCGATGAAGTCCTTGTGGGTGCGGGGTTCTGGAGCCTCCACATCGCCCAGGTCGGTCATGTGGTGCAGGGCCGGTTTGCGGTTGTCGGGGCCGGGACGGGTGTTCCAGGGCAGCGCCATCGGGACGACGGCCCCGGACCGCACGGTGGCCGTGGCCCGCCGCACATGGTCCGCGGTCACACGGTTCCAGGCACCACGGTCGGCGTGAGCCCACCGCCCCCACGTGCGAACCGCTTCGAAGAGCGCGTCGAACTCCGGACGGGTTACGGCGGGACCGTTGCCGGCGTCGGCCGACGCGGGATCGGGGATCTGGGCGGCGGAACTCTGGCTCATCTGTCCTCCACGCCGAAACGATCAGCACGTGACCTGCGCCGACAGCGATTCCCACGGCCGCGCCGGGCCGTCAGCTGCGACGAAGTGCCTCAGATGGAAATGGACAGCCCATTTTTCGCCAACTGCCACCGCGCGGCGACCAGACGGATGGGGCGGCGGGTCGGCGAAGCCGTGGCCGGGCCCTGGGTGCCACCGCGGTCCATACGGGGGGGTGCGGAAGAGTTCACCGGCGTCCAGACTCGCGGGTCGGGCCGTCGAACATGCCGTGACGCCAGGCGCGGTACTGGCCTTCCCCCTCGCACGACCGCGCCGCCCCGCCCTACCGCGTGGTGAAGGCGCCCCCGTTGACGTGGATGGTCTGCCCGGTGATGTGCCTGGCCCCCGGCGACGCGAGGAAGTGGGCGGTCTGGGCGATGCCGTCGACCGTGCCCGGACGCTTGTTGTGCGTTTCCTCCACGAGCGCGCGATGGCGTTCGGCGCTCAGCCCACCATGGAAGAAGTTGGTGCCCGCGATGTAGCCCGCGGAGATGATGTTGCAGGTGACGCCCGCCGGAGCGAGTTCGGCGGACAGTGCGGCGTTCCACGCGCCGAGGGCGGCTTTGGCCGCGCCGTAGGAGCCACCCCGGCGCTCGGCGCCGATCGAGCCGATGCACAGGGCGAGCACCTCGTCCAGCGTCGTCCCGTCGCCGACTGGCTGGGACAGGCCGCCGGCAGCGTTGACGAGGACCCCTTCCGGCCCTGCCGAGGAGACACTTCCCGAGGAACAGGAGTGAGAGCCGCAGGCCGTTCGGGAAGATCACGCGAGGCGCCGGAACGCATCCGGCACTCCTCGTGAGGCCTGCGTGCCATGCTGGGTAGACGACTGAACCCGGGCACACCGAGAGGTGGAGGAAACCATGGACTGGGCTCGGTTCGCGCAGCAGATGGCGGCGATGGCGCGAGATCTTCTCGCCCAGGAGTCGGTCGACGGGACCCTGGACCGGATCACCGGCTCGGCCACCGAGCTGGTGGAGGGCTGCGACGCGGCCGGCATCCTGGTGTTGCGCGGCACGGAGGTCGAGACGCTCGCGCCCACGCACCACCTTGTCATCGACAGTGACCGGTTGCAGGAGCGGTTGGGCGAGGGGCCATGCTTCGATGCGGCCCACAGAAAGACGGGCGAGCGGGTCTTCCGCATCCCGGACCTCACCCGGGAACAGCCGCGCTGGCCCTCGTTCGCCCCCCAGGCCCACCAGCTCGGCGTCGGCGCATGATGGGCTTCCTGCTGTACACCGAGGACGCCGAGCTCGGCGCGCTGAACATCTACTCCCGCGAACCCGGCGCGTTCACCGAGATCAGCGAGCTGGCCGGGTGGCTGCTGGCCTCCCATGCCGCCGTCGCCTTCTCCAGCGCCCGTACCCACGCCCAGATGGAACGCGCGGTCGCCACCCGCCACGTGATCGGCGAGGCCATGGGCATCCTCATGGGCAGCCACCACCTCACCGAGGAACAGGCATTCGACACACTGCGCCGGTATTCGCAGGAGAACAACGTCAAACTCCGTGAGGTCGCCCGCCTGATCTGCGAGCACGGCACCCTGACCTGACCCACGCGGGCGGCTCCCCCAGCTCGTGGTCCGAACCAGAGGAGCCTGGCCGGGCCAGCCCCCAAGGGGTTCGCAGCTTGGCCCCGCCTTACCGCCAAGTCCCCCGCCCCACGGGTTTCACGCAGCCCGGCCCCGGCGATGTCAGCCCCGCGGCTGTGCTTCCAGTCGATCAAGGGTGTGAAGCCCGCGTCGTTGAAGTGGTTCGCCAGGGGTGCACAGGTTGCGGTTGCACAGCCTCCACCTGCCGCGCCGCCCCGGACCCGACCGCAGACGACCAGCCTGCTGACGACGCCGTCGATCCGGGCCGTGCGCGGCAGGCGCTCGGCGATGAGCCGGGTCACGGCCGACTTCCCCGCCCCCGGCATGCCCGTCACGATCAGGCCGACGCGGGCCGCACCGCCCCAACCGACCCCGACGGCCACCGACGCCGCAGAGCCGCACGAATGAAAGCCGCTACTCCGACGGGGGTGTCCGGTGCGGGTTGGCCAGGGCCTCGGCGGCCGCTCCTTGAGGATCTTGATCATCAGTTTGTGATCGACCCTGCCGAGGAGCGGAAGAATGTCCCATCGTCCTGCCCGGCCCGCGCCGCGTCCCCGCCTGCTCAGACGGTGGACGACCGCGACCGTCGGCGCTGTCACCGCGCTCGCCCTCGGATTCCCGGGCACGTCGGCCGCCGCCGACGACCCGACCCCGCCCGGGACGGCGACCGCCTCGGCCCCCGAGGCCTTCCTGCTTGGCACCCTCCAGCCGGACGCCGCGCCGCCGGGGGCGAACGACTGGAAGTGCCGGCCGACCGCCGCACACCCCCGCCCCGTCGTCCTGCTGCACGCGACCCTGACGAACGCCCACATGAACTGGAGCATGCTGTCACCCCTGCTGAAGGAAGCCGGGTACTGCGTCTTCGCGCCGAACTACGGCGGCCCAGCGGGCGTTCCCTTCAAGGCCACGGGGCACATCCCCGACTCCGCCCGCGAGATCGCCCGCTATGTCGACCGGGTGCTGGACGCCACCGGTGCCCGGCAGGTCGACCTGGTCGGACACTCCCAGGGCGGCGGTGTGCTGCCCCGCTGGTACCTGCGCTTCGAGGGCGGTACGAACCCGGCGAAGCCGTCCCGGAACAAGGTGCGCAGGCTCATCGGCCTGGCCCCGTCCAACCACGGCGCCGGCGTCTCGGGGCTGGGCACCCTCACCACCGCCCTCGGCCTCAACCAGGCGGCGTCCCTCGTGGCGGGGCAGGCGTACGCGGACCAGATGGCGGGGTCCGAGGTGCACACCACACTCGACCGGGGCGGCGACACCCAACCGGGCGTCACGTACACGGTCATCGCCACCCGGTACGACGAGGTCGTCACGCCGTACCGCAACCAGTTCCTCAAGGCCGGGCCGAAGGCGAAGGTGCGCAACATCACCCTCCAGGACGTCTGTCCGCAGGACCTCTCCGAGCACATCTCGATCGCCTACGACTCCAACGCCCTGCAGATCGTCCTCAACGCCCTCGACCCCGCCCACGCCCGCCCCGTGGACTGCCGCCTCTCGGCACCCCTCATCGGCGGCTGAGACGGCGCGTCACTGACCCACCCTTCCGTCGATGCACTCGCGCAGCAGGTCGGCGTGCCCGCAGTGCCGGGCGTACTCCTCGACGCGGTGCACCAGCAGCTCCCGCACCGCGATCCCGTCCCTCCCGAGCAGCTCGCCCAGGTCCGGGTGCTCGGCCAGTGCGGCGTCGGTCGCGGCCTGCTCGCGGGCCAGGTCGGCGTACGCGGCGTCGACCTGGGCCTGCTCGGCGCGGACTCCGTCGAAGTCCGCGTCCCGCTCGCCGTACAGTTTCGGCAGCGGATCGTCGACGCTGATCCAGTTGCGCCAGTCCCGTTCCGTCTCGGCGAGGTGCCGGACCAGGCCGAGCAGCGACATCGTCGACGGCGGAACCGACCGACGGGCCAGTTGTTCCGCGTCCAGGCCCTCGCACTTCATCCGCAGGGTCATGCGGTAGTTCGTCAGGAAGTCCTGCAACGTGGCCAGTTCACCGTCCGGACTGGGTCCCTCGCTGTTGCGGGGGTCGTCGGCCGGGTCGGCCCACATGTCGGGGTAGATCGTCGCCCGGGTCCATCGTGCGGGTCGCTCAGTCATGCGTACCATGCTCGTCCGCGAGGGCCGCGGCCCGCCAGCTCATTACGGTCGGCAGCCCGCGCTTCCGCCGGTTCGGCGGCCCGGTTCCCGGCGCGCCACAGCCCGCCAGTTCGACCTGAGCCCGCCTCTTGTGGAGAATCATGGTCATGAGCGAGAACGTCTTCTTCAAGGTTTCGGCTGGTGGCAAGGACCTCGGCCGTATCGTCTTCCGTCTGTACGACGACGTCGTGCCCAAGACCGCACGCAACTTCCGTGAGCTGGCGACCGGCCAGAACGGCTTCGGATACAAGGGTTCCCCCTTCCACCGCGTCATCCCCGAGTTCATGCTTCAGGGCGGTGACTTCACCAACGGCAACGGCACCGGCGGCAAGAGCATCTACGGTGAGACGTTCGCGGACGAGAACTTCCAGCTGAAGCACGACCGTCCGTTCCTGCTCAGCATGGCCAACGCGGGCCCGGGCACCAACGGCTCGCAGTTCTTCATCACGACCGTGGTGACGCCGTGGCTGGACGGCAAGCACGTCGTCTTCGGCGAGGTCGTCGAGGGTGAGGACGTCGTCAAGGCGGTCGAGGCCCTGGGCAGCCGCTCGGGCACGACGAGCACGAAGATCGTCGTCGAGGAAAGCGGCGTCGTCGCCTGACGAAGGCGTAGCCGCATTCCAGGTCCATTCAGGTCCGTCAGACCCGCGATACAGGGGTCTGACGGGCCTGTTCCGCTTTCGCGGCCACGACGGAAGCAGGGGCGGGGCGGGAGGCGGAACGCGGTCAGTGCGACTCGCGGCCCACCTCCGAGCCGCCGGCCCCCGTGAGGAAGTCGAGATCGGCTCCCGTGTCGGCCTGGAGGACATGGTCGACATAGAGGCGTTCCCAGCCGCGCCGCGGGTTGGCGTAGGCGTCGGCCGTGGCCTCGCTCGGGCTTCTGCGGGCGAGTTCGTCGGCCGGTACGTCGACGTCGATACGGCGGGCTTCGACGTCCAGGACGATGAAGTCCCCGCTGCGCACGAGGGCCAACGGGCCGCCCGCCGCCGCTTCCGGCGCCACGTGCAGGACGACCGTGCCGTACGCCGTGCCGCTCATCCGGCCGTCGCAGACGCGGACCATGTCGCGCACGCCCTGTTCGAGGAGCTTCTTGGGCAGGGGCGTGTTCGAGACCTCGGGCATGCCCGGGTAGCCCTTGGGGCCGCAGCCGCGCAGGACCAGGACCGAGTCGGCGTCGACATCGAGGTCCGGGTCGTCGATGCGGGCGTGGAAGTCCTCGATGGAGTCGAAGACGACGGCCCGTCCGCGGTGGCGCAGCAGGTGCGGAGAGGCGGCGGCCGGTTTGACCAGCGCGCCGTCGGGGGCGAGGTTGCCGCGCAGGACGGCGATGCCGCCCTCGGCGACCAGGGGTTCGGCGCGGGTGCGGATGACCTCGGTGTCCCAGATCGGTGCGTCGTCGAGCGCGTCGACCAGGGGTTCGCCGGTGACGGTCAGGGCGTCGGGATCGAGCAGGTCGCGGACCTCGCGCAGGACGGCGAGCAGGCCACCGGCGCGGTGGAAGTCCTCCATGAGGAAGCGGCCGGCGGGCTGGAGGTCCACCAGGACCGGGACGCGGGAGCCGATGCGGTCGAAGTCGTCGAGGGTGAGGTCGATGCCCAGACGGCCCGCGATGGCCAGGAGGTGGACGACCGCGTTGGTCGAGCCGCCGATGGCGGCCAGGGCGACGATCGCGTTGTGGAAGGACGCCTTGGTGAGGAAGGCGCCCGGCCTGCGGTCGGCGCCCACCATCTCGACCGCGAGGCGGCCGGTGAGGTGGGCGGCCTCCAGCAGTCGGCTGTCCGGGGCCGGCGTCCCGGCCACGCCGGGGACGACCGTGCCCAGCGCCTCGGCCACCAGGGCCATCGTGGAGGCGGTGCCCATGGTGTTGCAGTGGCCTCGGCTGCGGATCATCGCCGACTCGGAGCGGGTGAACTGCTCCTGGGAGAGAGTGCCCGCGCGGACCTCCTCCGAGAGCCGCCACACATCGGTGCCGCAGCCCAGCGGCGTACCGCGGAAGGTGCCGTTCAGCATCGGGCCGCCGGGCACGACGACGGCGGGCAGGTCCACCGACGCGGCGGCCATGAGCAGCGACGGGATCGTCTTGTCGCAGCCGCCCAGCAGGACGACGCCGTCGATGGGGTTGGCCCGCAGCATCTCCTCCGTGGCCATCGCGGCCATGTTGCGCCAGAGCATGGCGGTGGGCCGTACGTTCGTCTCGCCGAGCGACACCACGGGCAGGTCCAGCGGGATGCCGCCCGCCTCGTACACGCCGTCGCGGACCGAGGAGGCGACCTCGTGGAGATGAGCGTTGCAAGGGGTCAGGTCCGATGCCGTGTTGGCGATGGCGATCTGCGGCCGGCCGGTGAAGGCGTCGCCCGGCACACCGCGGCGCATCCACGCGCGGTGGATGTAGGCATTGCGGTCCTGTCCCTCGTACCACTGTGCGCTGCGCAGCCTCGCCATGGGACCTCTTCCAGCAGTTGGTACGGAGGTCTACAGTCTGGAACGCCATGGAGCATACGCAGCCGCACGACGGTTCGACAGCCCCCGGCGACGGTCCAACTGCCGCCGACGGCAATCGCCTTGTGGGCTCCGACCGGGTCCTCGCCGTGCTCAAGAAGCTCGCCCGGTATCCCGACGGGGTGGGGCTGGAGGAGCTGACGCGGGTCGTCGCCAGTCCCAAGCCGACCGTCCACCGGGCGCTCGGCGCGCTGCGGCGGGCGGGGCTGGCCGACCAGGACGCCCATGGCCGCTATGTGCTGGGGGACGAGTTCCTGCGGATGGCCTTCGCCCACCACGAGGCGCGCCCCGAGCAGGTCCGGCTGCGCCCCGTGCTCGAAGCGCTGGCACGACGGTTCGGCGAGACGGCGCACTACGCGGTGCTCGACGGGCGTGAGGTGGTCTACCGCGCCAAGGTCGACCCGCCCACCGGTGCCGTCCGGCTGACGTCGACGATCGGCGGGCGCAATCCCGCCCACACCACGGCCGTCGGAAAGCTGCTGCTCGCCCGGCGGCTGGCCACCGTGGCGGAGGTCGAGGCGTGGATCGGCGACGTCCCGCTGGAGCGTCGTACGGCGCGCTCGCTGTGTACGGCCGCCGCGCTGCACGACGATCTGACGGCCACGCGTGCGAGGGGGTACGGCGTCGACGACCAGGAGAACGAGACCGGGGTGAACTGCCTCGCCCTGCCTGTCTATCCGACCTCGCCCACGATCCCCGCCGGGGCCGTGAGCGTCAGCGCGCTGGCGTACCGGACGCCGTCGGCCGCTCTCGTCGATGCCCTCGACGAGATGCGCGCTCTGCTCGGCGGGCTCGGCGAACCCCACTCCTGACTCTGGAGAACGACCATCGTGAACCTCATACGCCGCGACCGAGGTCGTGTCATGCGCGCGTTCGTCCTGACCGCCCCCGGCGCATTCGAGGTCCAAGAGCTCCCGGCGCCGGTGGCCGTGGCCGGTGAAGTCGTCGTGGACGTCGAGCGGGTCGGTGTGTGCGGCACCGACATGGAGTTCTTCACCGGCGCCATGGCTTACCTGCACCAAGGGCACTCCACGTACCCGATGCGGCCGGGCCACGAGTGGGCCGGTCGGGTGGCGGCGGTCGGTGAGGGAGTCGACCGCGGCTGGCTCGGGCGCCGCGTCATGGGGGACACGATGCTCGGTTGCGGCAGGTGCCGCCGCTGCGTCCGGGGCCATCAGCATGTGTGCGAGAAGCGCCAGGAGGTAGGTATCCGCGGCGCCCGGGCAGGAGCCCTGGCGGAGCGACTCGCGGTGCCGGCATCCTCGTTGCACGCCCTGCCCGACTCGGTCGACGCCGCGCTCGGGGCGCTCGTGGAGCCGGGCGGCAACGCCCTGCGTGCGGCGCGGGCGGCGGCGGCGCGCACCGGGGACCGCGCTCTCGTCCTCGGGCCCGGGACGATCGGCCTCCTGGTCGCGATGTTCCTGCGGGCAGCGGGCGCGGAGGTCCATCTGCTGGACCGCGCCGGCAACTCCCCCGCGTTCGCCCACGCGATGGGCTTCGAGCACGTATGGGACGAGCGCTCCCTCCCCGACCTGCCCTTCGACGCGGTCGTCGACGCCTCGAACGCGGCCCATCTGCCCCAGAAGGCACTGGAGTCGGTCGAACCGTCCGGCCGGGTCGTCTACATCGGGCTGGCCGGCGAGCCGAGCAGGATCGACACCCGGACGCTCGCGCTGAAGGACGTCACGGCCGTGGGCATCCTGTCCGCCTCTCCCGGCCTGGACGACACCATCCGCGCCTACGCGTCCGGCACGGTCGACCCCGGGGCCCTCGTCGCGGCCACCGTGAGCCTCGACGAGGTCGGCGCGGTCCTCGCGGGCGAACGACCGGAGGGCGCCGGCCCCGGCCCCAAGATCCATGTGGATCCCCGGCTCGGGATCTGATGCCGCCATCGGTCGCGGCGGTCGCGGCGGCCCGGCGGCGTAGGTGATCCCCACATCAGGCGATCCCGACGTCCGCACTCCCCGGAGGTCTTGACCCAGCCTCGCGAGGGCGCGTACAACATCCTCCAGCAGAAACCGTTTACTACACCTTTCGCTTCCCGCGTCCTTCGCCCGATCGCGCCGTGCACCGGCGCGGCCCTCAACGGAGAGGCCCCCGCACGATGAGAACTTCAGAGAACCGGGACGAGTCCGCACCGGGCAGAGCCGACGGGCCCGGGCCACTGTCACGGCGGGGGATGCTCAAGGGCACGGCCGTCACCGTCGGGATGGCCGCGGCGGGGATCGGCGCCGCGCAGCCGGCCCACGCGGCGGCGGGCTCGTGCAGCGCGACCGCCCGTATGGGCGGTACGTCCATCACCCTGTCCGTGGTGGACGGCGCACTCCGGTGGCAGGCCAAGCGCGACGGCAGGACGGTGGTCGCCCCCTCGGCCCTGGGGATCAGGCTGAGCGACGGGACCGTCCTCGGCAGCGACGTCACGGTGACGGGAAGCGGGCGCGGAAACGTTCACCGCACGTGGAACCCGGTGTACGGGCGCAACGCGCGGGTCGTCGACCACTACCAGGAGCAGCGCTGGAACCTCACGGACCGGCTCTCGGGGATCCGGTTCGGCGTCCGCGTCCGGGCGTACCGGACCGGCGTGGCCCTGCGCTACGTGCTGCTGGACAAGGGCACGGCGACCATCGCCGACGAACTGACGACTTTCGTCTTCCCGGACGACACCACCGTCTACAGCGCCCGCGACGAGAACGCCTACGAGCGGGTCGCCCCCGACGCGATCCCCGTCACGGGCACCTCCAGCACGGACAACGGTCCGCTGACCGACCTGCCGCTCACCGCCACCCTCGCGAGCGGCCTCATCGCCTGCGTCTGCGAGTCGGCGCGGGTGAACTTCCCCCGTCTGATGCTCAGTTCGGTCCCCGGACAGCCCAACGCCCTGTCGGCGTTCCTCATGGAGCACACCGCCCGCGGCACCGGCCCCGTCGAGCCGGCCACGACCGTCAGCACGCCGTTCGCCACGCCCTGGCGCGCCGTCGTCGTCGGCTCCACCCACGCCGAACTCGTCGACAACGCCGAGCTGGTGCTCAACCTGGCCCCCGAGAGCGTCCTCGACGACACCTCCTGGATCAAGCCGGGCAAGGTCTTCCGCTGTGAACTCAGCACAGCCGCCGGCCTTTCGGGCGTCGACTTCGCCGTGGCCCGCGGGCTCCAGTACATCGAGTACGACGCCGGCTGGTACGGCCCCGAGTTCTCCACCGTCGACGCGACGAAGCCCATCGCCGCCATCGACCTGCCGTCGGTCATCTCGTACGCCACGAGCCAGGGCGTCGGCGTCTTCCTCTACGTCAACCGGCTCGCCCTGACCGACGCGGACGCGCTGTTCGGCCTCTACAAGAGCTGGGGCGTCGAGGGGATCAAGCTCGGCTTCATCAACGACGGCACGAAGTCGATGACCGACCAGATCATCGAGTGGGCCGCCACGGCCGCCCAGTACGAGCTGCTGATCGACATGCACGACGACGTCCGCCCGTTCGGCTTCGAGCGGACGTATCCGAACTACATCAGCCTGGAAGGCGTCCGGGGCAACGAGCAGTTCCCGACGGCCACGCACAACGTGACGCTGCCCTTCGCCCGCAACATCGGCGGCCCGATGGACTACACGATCTGCTACGGCCAGTCCCGCGACAAGACGACCAACGCCCACCAGATGGCCATGGCCGCGGTGTACTACCAGCCCCTCAACTTCCTCTTCTGGTACGACAAGCCGTCCAAGTACAACAATCCCGCCAACTGGCCCGGACTGCCGTGGTTCGACGCCGTCCCGACGACCTGGGACGAGAGCCGGACCCTGGCCGGATCGATCGGCGAGTACGTGGCCGTCGCCCGGCGCGACGGCTCCACCTGGTACCTGGGGACGATGACCAACGAGACGTCCCGGACCGTGTCGCTCCCGCTGTCCTTCCTGGGCAGCGGAACGTACACGGCGACGATCTACTCCGACGGCACACCGGGCACCAACCCGTACCAGACGCCGGTCGTCGTCAGCACCCGCACCGTCACCTCGGCGACCACCCTGGAAGTCGCCATGGCTCCGGCCGGCGGCCAGGCGGTCGTCCTCAGGCCGAGCTGACGGTCGGCCCCGTACCTGCTACGCCGCTCGAAGATCACGGCACGTACGCTCGATTCCATGGTTGAGCATCGGACAGTTGACGTGAACGGCATTCGGCTGCACATCGCCGAGCAGGGCAGCGGCCCCCTGGTGGTGCTTCTGCACGGCTTCCCCGAGTCATGGCACTCCTGGCACCACCAGTTCGGCCCGCTGGCCGACGCGGGCTTCCGGGTGGTCGCACCCGACCAGCGCGGATACGGTCGCAGTGACCATCCCGAGGACGTCGACGCGTACACCATCCTCCACCTGGTCGGCGACGTCGTCGGACTGATCCGGGCCCTGGGTGAGGAGAAGGCGTATGTCGTCGGGCACGACTGGGGCGCGCCGGTCGCCTGGCACACCGCACTGCTCCGGCCGGACATGGTGCTCGGCGTGGCAGGTCTGAGCGTGCCGCCCCCGTTCCGGGGGACAGAGCCTCCGTTGGCCGCCATGGAGGAGCGGTTCGGCGGCCGGTTCTACTGGAACTACTTCAACCGCCCCGGCGTCGCCGACGCCGAGTTCGCGATGGACACCCGCACCACCTTGCGGAAGTTCTTCTACTCGGCGTCCGGCGACGCTCCCGGCACCGCCGAGGGCAAGCAGCCGCTGGTCGACCCCGAGCGCGGCTGGCTGGCGGACATGCCGGACCCCGAAGTACTGCCGGAGTGGCTCACCGAGGAGGATCTCGACGCGCTCACCGACAGCTTCTCCCAGGGGTTCACCGGAGCCCTCAACTGGTACCGCAACCTCGACCGCAACTGGGAACTGACCGCCGCGTGGCACGGTGCCGTCGTCACCCCGCCCGCCCTCTACGTCTACGGCGACCGTGACCTGGTTCCGGCGTTCCCCGGCACCCCCGAGCTCATCGCTCAACTCCCCGACCTCATGCCCAGCCTCCGGCGCAAGCCCCTCGAGCTGGCGGGCTGTGGGCACTGGACCCAGCAGGAACGTCCGGCCGAGGTGAACGCGGCGCTCATCGAATTCCTCAAGGGCTGTTGACGATCCCCGTGTCACGGGGCCTCAAAGGACTGTTCGGACGGAGGAGTTATGGTTAGCCTTACCTAAATTTGTGCGCACGGTGTCCGTGTGCTGTGAATCCCGCTCCGGAGGGATGCGTGAGCAAGGCAGACCTGCCGGGACGGACCGTCCTGTGGCGCGCGGTGCGCGCACAGCGCCGCGACGTCGCACTCGGTGCGCTACTGGGCATGGGCCATCAGACGGGCGAGGCACTCGTCCCCGTACTCATCGGCGTCGCCATCGATCGCGGGGTCGTGGCCGGTGACGTCACCGGCCTGCTGCTGTGGCTCGGTGTCCTGGCCGTGGTCTATGTCGGGCTGTCGTTCAGTTTCCGCTTCGGCGCACGAGCCGGTGAGCGTGCCTCCGTCACGGCCGCGCACCGGCTCAGGACCGAACTGATCGGCCGGGTCCTCGCCCCCGAAGGCGGCGCGCACGAAGGCCGGTTGCCCGGCGAGCTGGCGACCGTCGCCACCGAGGACGCCCGACGGGTCGGTGCCGTCACGATGGCCCTCGTCGTCGGCGTCGCGGCCGCGACCGGCCTGGCCGTCGGCGCCGTCGTGCTGTTGCGGGTTTCCCTCCCGCTCGGGCTGCTCGTCCTGCTGGGCACTCCCCTGCTGCTGTGGCTGGTGCACCTGCTGAGCAAGCCGCTGGAGCGGCGCAGCGAGACCGAGCAGGAGCGTGCGGCACGCGCCTCGGGCGTCGCGGCGGACCTGGTGGCCGGGCTGCGCGTCCTCAAGGGCATCGGCGCCGAGCAGGCCGCCGTGGCCCGCTACCGGCGGGTCAGCGGGGACTCGTTGACCGCCACCCTGCGTGCGGCGCGCGCCGAGGCGTGGCAGAGCGGGGTCGTGACCATGCTCACCGGCGCCTTCCTGGCCCTGGTCGTGCTGGTCGGCGGACGGCTCGCCGCACGCGGCGACATCGGCCTCGGCGAGCTGGTCACCTCCGTCGCCCTCGCCCTGTTCCTCATCGGCCCCCTCTCCGAGTTCTCCTGGGTCAACGCCGAGCTGGCCCAGGGACGGGCCTCCGCCGCCCGGATCGCCGACGTCCTCGGTGCCGGGCACGCCGTATCGCCCGGACCGCCGGCGTCCGAGGGTGCCGTGCTCCGCACGGTCGAAGGCAGGCTGCGGTTGCGCGGTCTCTCCTACGGGCCCCTGCGCGAGGTCGATCTCGACATCGCGCCCGGCGAGACGGTCGGCGTCGTCGCCGCCGACCCGGCCGACGCGTCGGCGCTGCTGCGCTGTCTCGGCCGGCGCGCCGACCCCGAGGCCGGGGCCGTCGAACTGGACGGGACGGAACTGACCGCGCTGGGCCTGGCGGAGCTGCGGACCGCACTCCTGGTCGCCGAGCACGACGCGGACCTCTTCGAGGGCACGCTGCTCGACAACGTCACCGCGGCGGCCCACACCCGAACCGGCGCGCCGGTCATCGCCGCCGTCGCCGCGTCGGGCACCGACGAGGTCGTACGCACCCTGCCCGACGGCCTCGACACGGCGGTCACCGCACGCGGACACTCCCTGTCCGGCGGACAACGGCAACGGGTCGCCCTGGCCCGGGCGCTGGCCGCCGACGCACCGGTCCTCGTCCTGCACGAACCCGCCACGGCCGTCGACGCCGTCACGGAGGCCCGGATCGCCGCCGGGATCAGGGACGTACGCGCGGGCCGCACCACCCTGCTGGTGACGAGCAGCCCCGCCCTCCTCGCCGTGACCGACCGGGTCGTCCTGCTCGACGGGGGCGAGGTCGCCGCGAGCGGCGGCCACGAGCAGCTGGTCCACGACTGCGCGGCCTACCGTACGGCGGTGCTGGCATGACCGGGCCCCAGGGCGAGGCGCCCGCCGACGGCGCTCATCTCCTCCCCGTCGCGTCCCCCGCACGTACCCGCGCCGCCGTCGCCGAACTGCTGCGCCCGCAACGCCGCTTGGTCGTGATCGCGTTCGCGGTGATGGTCGGCGCCACGGCCGTCGGCCTGCTCGTGCAGCCGCTGCTGGGCCGGATCGTCGACCTGGCCGCCGACCGCGCGTCCGTCGACGCCATCACCACCACGGCGGCGCTGCTGGTGGCCGTCGCCGTGGCGCAGGGCGTCACCGCCGGGTTCGGTCTGTCGCTGATCTCCCGGCTGGGCGAGACGACGCTGGCCCGGTTGCGCGAGCGGTTCGTCGAGCGGGCGCTGGGGCTGCCGCTGGAACGGGTCGAGAAGGCCGGCGCCGGTGATCTGACCGCCCGGGTCACCGCCGACGTGTCCCTGATCGCCGAGGCGGTCCGAGGCGCCCTGCCGGAGCTGGCCCGTTCGCTGCTGACCATCGTCCTCACGCTGGGCGCCATGGCCCTGCTCGACTGGCGGTTCCTGCTGGCCGCGCTGCTGGCGGTGCCGGTGCAGGCGGCCACCGCGCGCTGGTACGTCGGCCGGGCCGTGCCGCTCTACGCCGAGCAGCGCGCGGCCGGCAGCGCCCAGCAGCAGCAACTGCTGGACACCATCGCGGGCAGCTCCACGGTGCGCTCGTTCCGGCTGGAGCGGGAGCACGTCGAGCGGGTCACCCGGCGGTCCCGGTCGGTGGTGGCGCTGCGGATGCGCGGCGTGCGGCTGGTCCTGGGCTTCTACAGCCGTCTGCACATCGCCGAGTACATCGGGCTGGCCGCCGTCCTGGTCACCGGCTACTGGCTGGTGCGCCAGGGCTCGGCGTCCATCGGTACGGCGACCGCGGCGGCCCTGTACTTCCACAGTCTGTTCGCGCCGGTCAACGCCGCCCTCGTCCTCCTCGACGACGCCCAGTCGGCCACGGCGGGCCTGGCCCGTCTGGTCGGCGTCACCGACCAGCCGCCGCCACCGGGACCGGCCCGCCAGGTCGGGACCGGCAGGGCCGAGGTCACCGTGCGCGGGCTGAGCCACGCGTACCGGCCGGGCCATCCCGTCCTGCACGACATCGACCTGACGGTCCGTCAAGGAGAGCGCGTGGCACTCGTCGGCGCGAGCGGGGCCGGCAAGACCACGCTGGCCAGACTCGTCGCCGGTATCCAGCCGCCCACCTCCGGCACCGTCCTGGTCGGTGGTGTGCCGCCGACCGAACTCGACCCGGCCGCCGCCCGGCGCACGGTCGCGCTGATCACCCAGGAGACCCATGTCTTCGCGGGCCCGCTCGCCGACGACCTCCGCCTCGCCGCCCCCGGCGCCACCGACGACGAACTGCGGGCCGCGCTCGACCACGTCGACGCCCTGGCCTGGGCCGAGACGCTGCCGGACGGCCTCGACACGGTCGTCGGTGACGGCGGCCACCGGCTCAGCGGCGAACGGACCCAGGCCCTGGCACTGGCCCGGTTGATCCTCGCCGATCCGCCGCTGGTGATCCTCGACGAGGCCACCGCGGAGGCGGGCAGCGCCGGAGCGCGCGCCCTGGAGAAGGCGGTCACCCGTGCCGTGGACGGCCGTACCGCGCTGATCGTCGCCCACCGCCTCAGCCAGGCGGCGACCGCCGACCGCATCGTCGTCATGAACTCCGGGCGCATCGTCGAGACGGGCACACACGACGAACTGCGCGTCGCCAAAGGGCCGTACGCGGCCCTCTGGGCGGCGTGGTCGGACACCCGCGACACCGGCACGTGACTCTCCCTCTCCCCTCCCCCGCATCGTCCGGCTCCACAGGAATCCGAACCGAAGGACCACCGATGTTCCGCTCCCGCCGAGCACCACGTCCGGCCGCCGCGCTCGCCTCCGCCCTCCTGCTCCTCACCGCCGCCACGGCCTGCGGCGGTGACGGCGCGAACGCGGGCACCTCGGGCGCCGGGGCGGAGGCGACCGCCTCCGGGGGGTCCGCCTTCCCGGTCACGATCGCCCACAAGTACGGCAGTACGACGATCAGGTCCGAGCCGAAGCGGATCGTCACCGTCGGCCTCACCGACCAGGACGCGGTCCTCGCGCTCGGCCAGGTCCCGGTCGGCACCACCGAGTGGCTGGGCGGCTACCAGGGTGCCGTCGGCCCCTGGGCCGAGGACAAGCTGGGCGGAGCCGAGGCACCGACCGTGCTGACGGACACCGGAACCGGCCCGCAGGTGGAGAAGATCGCCGCGCTCCGGCCGGACCTGATCCTCGCGCTGTACGGCG
Organism: Streptomyces sp. NPDC057623; assembly: GCF_042800355.1. NCBI lineage: Bacteria > Bacillati > Actinomycetota > Actinomycetes > Kitasatosporales > Streptomycetaceae > Streptomyces > Streptomyces sp. NPDC057623. The sequence goes on along the minus strand of NZ_JBHVGZ010000064.1, from coordinate 19,507 downwards.
GGCTCACCAAGGACCAGTACGCGTCACTGTCCAAGTTCGCGCCGGTCGTCGCCCAGCCGAAGGAGTACAACGACTACGGCATCCCGTGGCAGGAGTTGACCGAGAAGGTCGGCCGGGCCCTCGGCAAGCCGGCGGAAGCCACGAAGGTCGTCGAGGACACGGAGGGCAGGATCAAGGCCGCGGCCGAGGCGCACCCCGACTTCAAGGGAGCGAGCGCGGTGATGGCCACCCCGTACGAGGGCATGTTCGTCTTCGGCAGCCAGGACCCGCGCTCACGGCTCCTGACCGAGCTCGGCTTCTCCCTGCCCGAGGACCTGGACCGGGCCATCGGGGACCGCTTCGGCGCCAACATCAGCAAGGAGCGCACCGATCTGCTGGACCAGGACGCCGCCGTGTGGATCGTCGCCGACGTGGCCGAGGATGCCGACAAGCTGCACAAGGACGCCTCGTACAAGGACCTGGGGGTCGTCGGGGAGGGCCGCGAGGTCTTCGTCGACGAGTCGAGCGACTACGGCAACGCCACCTCCTTCATCTCCGCGCTCAGCCTGCCGTACGTGCTCGACCGGCTGGTCCCGCAGCTGACCGCGGCCGTCGACGGCAAGACGGACACGAAGGTGGAGCAGCCCGCTCCCTGATGACAGACAAGGGACTCGGACCGGACCTGAACAAGGCACGGCGACAAGGAAGTTGATGTGGAGACCAAGGCGGTCGGGGCGGTGAGGCGCGCTCGCGCGGTACTCCTGGTCGCGTTCTGCGGGACGGCGCTCCTCACGCTGTGCGCCCTGTCGATGGCGTTCGGCGCGCTCGGCGTTCCCCTCGACCAGGTCTGGCACACCCTGCTCGGGGACGCGCCCGACTCCCGTATCGACAACGTGATCTGGTCCGTACGGCTGCCGCGCACCGCCCTCGGCCTCGCCACCGGGGCCGCGCTGGGCCTGTCGGGGGCTCTGATGCAGGCGCTGACCCGCAACCCGCTCGCGGACCCGGGCATCCTGGGCGTCAGCGCGGGCGCGGCCTTCGCGGTCGTCGCCTCGGTCGGTGTGCTCGGCGTCGGCTCCGTGTACGGCTACATCTGGTTCGCGTTCGCGGGGGCGCTGGCCGCGAGTGTCCTGGTCTACTTCCTGGGCGGGCTCGGGCGGTCGGGTACGACGCCGGTCAAACTGGCCCTGGCCGGTGTGGCCGTGACCTCCCTGCTGTTCTCCCTGACCAGCGCGGTCGCCCTGACCGACCCCGACGCCCTCAATCGCTACCGCTTCTGGTCCGCGGGCTCGTTGGCCGGTCAGAACGAGGAAGTGGTGCGGCGGGTGCTGCCGTTCCTCGCCGTCGGTGCCCTCCTCGCGCTGGCCTGCGCTCCCGCCCTCAACAGCCTCGCGCTCGGCGACGACATCGCCAGGTCCCTCGGCCTCAGGCTCGGGCTGGTCCGCGTCCAGGGCGTGGCGGCCGTGACCCTGCTCACCGGCGGGGCCGTCGCCGTCATCGGGCCGGTCGTCTTCGTCGGGCTGGTCGTGCCGCACATCGCCCGCGTCCTGGCCCAGTGGGCCGGAATCGGCCCGGACCACCGCCTGCTGCTGCCCCTGTCGGCCGTACTGGCCCCTTGTCTGCTGCTGGCCGCCGACATCGCGGGGCGCCTGATCGCCCGGCCGACGGAGATCCAGGCCGGCATCCTGGTCGCCTTCCTCGGCGGCCCGTTCTTCATCGCGCTGGTCCGCCGGCGCCGACTCGCGGAGCTGTGAGCCATGCCGGACGCCCTCTCGCGCGGCGGTGAGCCCATGACCGCCGGCCGGGTCGCCTTCAGGATCGCCGTGCCGCCCGTTTCCGGGGTCCTGCGGCCCCGGCTGGTGGCCGTGTGCCTGGTGCTCGCCGCCCTCGCCTTCCTGGCGTTCTGTGTGGAGACGTCCGTGGGGGACCTCCCGCTCCCCCTCACCGACGTGCTGCGCGCCGTGGCCGGCGCGGGCGATCCCGGCACCGAGCTCATCGTCCGCGAACTGCGCCTGCCGCGTTCCCTGGCCGGGCTGCTCGTCGGCATCGCGTTCGGCGTCTCCGGCGCCCTGCTCCAGGCCATGACGCACAATCCGCTGGCCAGCCCCGACATGATGGGCATCACCCAGGGCGCCGGGACCGCCGTGGTCGCCGGCCTCGTTCTCGGCTGGGACGCGGGCCTGGGCACCCAGGCGCTCGGACTGCTCGGCGCGCTGACCGCGGCCCTGCTCGTGTACGTCCTGGCCTGGAAGCGCGGCACCTCCGGCTACCGGATCGTCCTGGTCGGTGTGGGCGTCGCCTGGATCTGCACCAGCGTCACCGACTACCTCATGGCCCGCGGCCAGCGCTTCCAGGCCCAGGCGGCGCTGGGCTGGCTGGTCGGCAACCTCAACGGCCGTACCTGGCAGCAGATCGGTCCGCTCGCCATCGCCCTCGCCGTGCTGCTGCCGGTGGCTCTGCTGCTGGGGCGGCTGATGCGGACCCTGGAGTTGGGGGACGACGTCGCCCGGGGCCTGGGCACGCGCGTGCGGACCGTGCGGGTGGCCGTGCTGCTCGTCTCCGTCGGGCTGGTGGCGTTCGGGACGGCCACCGCCGGGCCGGTCGCGTTCGTGGCGCTCGCCGCCCCGCAGGTCGCCCAGCGTCTGGCGGGCACCTCGTTCCCGCCACCGGTGGCCGCCGGGCTGACCGGCGCCGTGATGGTGCTCGTATCCGATCTGGCCGCGCGCGAACTCGTCCCGGACACCGAACTTCCGGTGGGGATCGTCACGGGGGTGCTCGGCGCTCCCGTCCTGCTGTGGCTGCTCGTGCGCGCGAACCGCGCCGGTTCAGGAGGCTGAAGAGGTGTCATCGAAGTACGGGACGACGTACGCGGGGTCCGGCGACGGTCCCGACCTGCGCGCCGAGGGCCTGCGCCTGGCGTACGACGAGCGGGTCGTCGTCGAGGACCTCGACCTGGCGGTGCCGTCCGGCCGGATCACGGTGATCGTCGGCGCGAACGCCTGCGGCAAGTCGACGTTGCTACGGGCGCTGGCCCGGCTGCTGCGTCCCGAGGGCGGGAGCGTCCACCTCGACGGACGGTCCATCCACTCCGTCCCCACCCGGGCCCTCGCGCAGCGGCTCGGCATCCTGCCGCAGGCGCCGGTCGCACCCGAGGGGCTGACCGTCATCGACCTGGTGGGGCGCGGCCGTTCACCGCACCAGACGTGGTGGCGGCAGTGGTCTTCCGCCGACGAGCAGGCTGTGCGGGACGCACTGCGGGCGACCTCCATGGACGACCTCGCCGACCGGGCCGTCGACGAACTCTCCGGCGGTCAGCGGCAGCGCGCCTGGATCGCCATGGCGGTCGCGCAGGGTACGCCGGTGATGCTGCTGGACGAGCCGACGACATACCTCGACCTGGCCCATCAGATCGACGTCCTCGACCTGATCACCGATCTGAACCGGCAGCAGGGCCGGACCGTCGTGATGGTGCTGCACGACCTCAACCAGGCCTGCCGGTACGCCGATCACATCGTCGCCATGAAGGCGGGCCGCGTCGTGGGCGAGGGCACACCGTCCGAGGTGGTGACCGCCGCGATGGTGCGGGAGGTCTTCGGGTTGCGGTGCGTGGTGGGCGAGGACCCGGTGAGCGGGACGCCGATGGTGGTGCCGATGAGCCGGCACCACGGCGGGGTCACGGACTCCGCCGACGTCGTGCCGGGGGTCTGACGGGGACCGTCTTCGGACGGGTGTGTGAGGATCCCCGGGTGAATGATCTACGGGGGAAGGTTCTGCGGTGAAGGATCTGCGGGTGAAGGATCTGCGGGTTCGCCCGGCTGCTGAGGCCGATCTGGCTGCTCTCGTGCGCCTGCGCGACGACGCGGCACGCTGGATGCTGGCTCGCGGCATCACGGGGCAGTGGCGGCCGGGGGAACTGGACGAGGACCACTTCGGCCGGGTCATGACGCACGGCGAGGTCTGGCTCGCGGAGACCGGTGGGGACATCGCCGGCGCCTGGGAGCTGTGGTGGCAGGACGAGGCCGCCTGGGGTCCGCAGCCGCCTGTGGCCGGGTACGTCCACCGGCTCATGGTGGACCGGAGCGTCGCGGCGCCGGGCACGGGGCGGCTGCTGCTGGGCGCCGTGGAACGCCGCGTGGCGGCGGCGGGGCGGGTCTGTGTACGCCTGGACTGCCTGGCCGGGAACGAACCGCTCAACGCCTACTACCGGCAGGCCGGTTACCGCGTCGTCGGCCGCAAGGAGGGCAAGCCGCAGCCGGGCGGGGCGCCGAAGTCCTTCACGCTGCTGGAGAAGGATCTTCGGCAGCCGAGGGAGGGCTGAGGCGCCGGGGAGCTACCGGCGGCTGCGTACCAGCAGATGGAGGAAGTACGGCGTTCCGATCACCGCGGTCATCAGCCCGGCGCCGAGTTGGGCGGGTGCGATCACGGTGCGGCCCAACAGGTCCGCGGTGCAGACGAGTACGGCGCCGAGGACTACGGAGACCGGGATCACCCGGGCGTGCTGACGGCCCACGAGCGCCCGGGCCGCGTGCGGGGCGACAAGGCCCACGAAGCCGATCGTGCCCGCGGCGGCGACGGCGGTGGCGCTGAGCAGAACGCTCAGGACGAGGAAGCCGAGGCGTCCACGGGCGAGGCTGAGCCCGAGCAGCCGCGGGGTGTCCTCGTCGAGCGACAGGAGGTCGAGTTCCGCGCGTCGCAGGACCGCGACGGCGACGCCGACCGCGAGGACGAGTGCCGGCGGTGCCGTGTCGGACAGGGCCCGCCCGTAGGTGGAGCCGGAGAGCCAGGTGAGGGCCTTCGCCGCGTTGAACGGGTCGGTGAGGACGATCATCAGGCTGACGAGGGCCGTGGTGCCGGTGGCCACGCCCATGCCGACGAGGACCAGCCGGTTCTGCTGGAAGCCGCCCCGTGCGGCGAGCCCGAAGACGATGAGGGAGCTCACCGCCGCGCCCGCGAACGCCGCGCCCGCCACGCTCCACGATCCGGCCAGGGGCGCGGTCGTCACCAGGAGCACGGCGCCGAGCGCGGCTCCCCCGGAGACGCCCAGGACACCGGGCTCCGCGAGCGGGTTGCGGGTCACCGCCTGGACGAGGGTGCCGGCCAGGGCCAGTGCGGCCCCCGCGAGGAGCGCCGCGAGAACCCGGGGCACCCGGGTGTCGAGGACGAACCCGACGGTCCGACCCGCCCTGCCCTGCGCCCAGTTCATGACGTCGCCAAGGAGCAGCTTGCTGTCGCCGAGCAGTACGGCGGCGATCGTGACACCGACGAGCACCGCCACCAGGACGGCCGTGGTGGTCACGAAGACGGCCCGGCTTCGGATGCGGAGCCGGTCGGGGGCGGCCGCCCCGGCCGTGTCCTTGAGCCGCGTGGCCATCACGATCAGGAACACGGCGCCGACCAGGCTGGTGACGACGCCCGTCGGCACGGCGACCGTCAGGTCCGTCGGTACGAGGGTCCGCAGGAGCACGTCCGAGCCGAGGACCAGGGCCGCACCGGTCAGGCCCGCGACCGGGAGGCTCACCCCGGAGCGGGCGAACCCGCGGAACCTGCGGGCGAGGGGTCGGACCAGGGCGGGCGCGCACAGGCCGACGAAGCCGATCGGTCCTGCGAGGGTGACGGCCGCCGCGGAGAGCAGTGCGGCCAGGACGACCGCCGTGACCCGGGTGGCGCGTACGGGGACGCCGAGCCCGCGGGCGGCGTCGTCGCCGAGGGCCAGGGCGTCCACGCGTCGGGCGACCAGCAGCAGGCCGAGGAGGCCGGCGGCGCCCAGGGGTGCGATCTGGAGTACGCCGTCGAAGCCGTTCTGGGCGATGCTGCCCTGGTTCCACCGGTAGAGGCCCTGGGTCTCCTGGGGGAAGAGCAGCAGGAGGCCCTCGGTCACGGCGGTGAGGCCGAGGGCGAGGGCGCTGCCGGCCAGGACGAGCCGGACGGTGCCCGTGCCCAGGCCGGACAGGCCGAGCACGACGGCCGCCGCCGCGAGGCCCCCGGCGAACGCGACGCCGGAGGAGGCCAGGAACGGCAGCGAGGCACCGGTGACGGCGACCAGGCCGAGGGCCAGATAGGAGCCCGCGTTCACGGCGAGGGTGTCGGGCGCGGCGAGCACGTTGCGGCTGACCGCCTGGAGGGCGCTGCCGGCGATCCCGAGCAGGGCGCCGACGAGGAGTCCTGCGGTCGTTCTCGGCAGCCGGGAGGCGATGACGACGGAGGCGTCGGCCGGTTCGGCCCGGCCGGTGAGCGCCTTGAACACCTCGTCGGCGCCGACGGCGGCCGTGCCCTGCGTGATGTCGACGACCGCGAGGGCCGTGACGAGCAGGACGAGGGCGGCCGTCACCGCGGCCGCGCCGGTCCGGGACGTGGCCGCGGGCGGACGGGTGGGGGCGGGAGTGGTCGCGGTGACGGCCATGGTGTTACTTCGTCAGCTCCTTGACGAGGGCGTCGATGTACGCCCCCATCGACTCCTGGCCGCCGAACATCCAGATGCCGTCGGGCAGTCGGTGGACGTTGCCCTTCTTCACGAACGGCAGCGACGTCCACACCTTGTCCTTGGCCAGCGCGTCGGTCCAGGGGGTGCTGCTCTTGTCCTCGTCGTTGCCGATGTACGCGAACCGAACGTCGTCGCCGAGCTTGGTGAGGCCCTCGACGTCGGTGGTGCCTAGCCCGTAGTCCTTGTCGCCCTTGACCGTCCAGGCGTTCTTCAGGCCGAGCCGCTCGTTGACCGCGCCGATGAGGGAACCGCTGGTGAACGGCCGGATGGAGACCTGGTTGGAGATGTCGTAGCCGTCGGCGAAGGCGAGTTCCGCGCCGGCGAGCCCGGCGTCCGCGAGGGCCTTCCTGCCCTCGGTGGCCTTCGCGTCGAACGCGTCCTTGAGCTCCTGCGCCCGCTCGCCGGTGCCGGTGGCCTCGGCGATGAGGTCGAGGTTCTTCGTCATCTGTCCGATCGGGTCGGCGGCGTCGGCGGACCGCACCTCCAGGACCGGGGCGACCTCGCGGAGCTGCTTCACGGCGGCCGGCGGCAGGTCGGTGCTGGCGACGATGAGGTCCGGCGCCAGGGCGGCGATGGTGTCCATGCTGGGCTCGCCGCGGGTGCCGATGTCCTTCGGCTCGTTCTTCAGCGGGACCGCCTGGTCCCAGGTCTTGTAGCCCTTGACGTCGGCGACGCCGACCGGGTCCACGCCCAGCGATATCAGGAGCTCGACCTCGTGCCACTCGGTTCCGACGACCTTCTTGGCCGGCCCGTCGAGTTCGACCTTCTTGCCGGAGGCGTCGGTGAGGGTGAGGGCCTCGCCGGCCTTCTTGGCGCCGTCGCCGTCGGCGGCGGGCTCGGTCGTACCGCAGGCGGTCAGGGCGAGCGCCGCGGCGGTGGCGGCCGCCGCGGTCATCATCAGGCGTCTCATGAGGGTGTGGTGAGCCTTTCGCTTCGCGAGTGGTGTCGGCCGATCGCGCGGGTGCGCGGCCGGCCCGTCAGGGGGTCGGTGCCGACCTCGATGCGGATGCCGTAGACGTCGGTCAGCCGTTCGGCCGTCAGTACGTCGTCGGGGAGGCCGTCGGCGACGATCCGTCCCTCGTGGAGGAGCACGATCCGGTCGGCGAGGGCCGCGGCCTGGTCGAGGTCGTGCAGGACGGCGCCCACGGCGATCCCGTGGTCGTCCGCCAAGTCGCGTATCAGGTCGAGGAGTTCGATCTGGTAGCGCAGGTCGAGGTAGGTCGTCGGCTCGTCGAGGAGCAGCACACCGGTCTCCTGAGCGAGACAGCCGGCGAGCCACACGCGCTGGAGCTGTCCGCCGGAGAGGTGTTCGGCGCCCCGCTCGGCGAGTTCGGCGACGCCCGTCATGGCGAGCGCGCGCTCCACGGCGGCCGGGCCGTCCGGGTCCGCCCGGCCCCAGCGGCCCCGGTACGGGTAGCGGCCGAACTCGACGACGTCCCGCACGGTCAGCCCGCTGGGCGTGGGGCGTCCCTGCGTCAGCAGGGCCACGCGGCGCGAGAACTCACGCGGGGTCAGCGCCAGAGCGTCGGTGTCGTCGATGACGAGCGTGGCGGTCCTGGGCCGCTGCAACCGTGCGATGGTACGCAGCAGCGTCGACTTCCCGCTGCCGTTCGGCCCCACCAGCACGGTCACCGCACCCGGCCGCAGCGTCACCGACGCGTCGTGTACGACGTCAACGCCCTCGTATGCCACGGTGACGCCCGTGGCGGACAGCTCATGACCGCGGGGACTCACCGCCGCGGAGGTCTCTTCACCTGCTTGCACGAGCCAAAGGTTAGCCTAACCTAAGTGGAAGTTGTGAAGGGTCGGAGTGGCGGAACACAAGCCGCAGATCGGCCAAACGCGCCGGGGTCATCCTCGGCCGCGCTCAAGAATCACGGCAAACGACTGGAGACGAGACGACTCGTCTTGCTATGGTGGGCGTATGGCCTTCTTCTACTTTCTCTGAGTCCGGGCACGGCCGACGCCGCCGTTTCTGCTACCCGTAGACACCTCACATCTCCAGGGAAAGTCCCATGCGCGAACGCGCCCGCACCGCCGCGCCCCCTGTCGTGGCGCAACTGTCCGTCAAAGACGTCACCAAGTCCTACGGCACCCGGATCGTCCTCGACCAGGTCTCCTTCACCGTCCGCCCGGGCGAGAAGGCCGCCGTCATCGGCGAGAACGGCTCCGGCAAGTCCACCCTGCTGCGACTGCTGGCCGCGGCCGAGGCGCCGGACGCCGGGGAGATCACCGTCAGCTTCCCCGGTGGCACCGGCCACCTCGCCCAGACCCTCGACCTCGACCCGGACTGCACCGTGCGGGACGCGATCGACCTCGCCCTGACCGAACTGCGCGCCATGGAACGCCGGCTACGGACGGCGGAGGAACGGCTCGGCGAGGCGTCGCAGGACGAACTCGCCGCGTACGGCGAGCTGTTGATCGCATACGAGGAGCGCGGCGGATACCAGGCGGACGCCCGCGTCGACGCCGCCATGCACGGTCTCGGCCTCACCCAAGTCACCCGTGACCGCGTGCTCGGCTCGCTCTCCGGCGGCGAGCAGTCACGGCTGGCCCTCGCCTGCGTGCTGGCCGCCGCCCCCGAACTGCTGCTGCTCGACGAGCCGACGAACCACCTCGACGCGACGGCGGTGCGCTGGCTGGAGGAGCAACTGCGCGCGCACCGCGGCACCGTCGTCGCGGTCACCCACGACCGCGGCTTTCTGGAGAACATCGCCACGACGATCCTCGAAGTGGACAGAAACGCGCGCGCGGTCCACCGGTACGGCGACGGCTGGGCCGGTTACCGCACCGCGAAGGCCGCCGCCCGGCGCCGCGCCGAGCAGGAGTACGCGGACTGGCTGGAGGAGGTGGCCCGTACCGAGGAACTGGTCGAGGCCGCCGGGAAGCGGCTCGCCGGCACCGGCAAGGACCCCCGCCAGGGCTTCGGCAAGCACCGTCGCGCGCACGAGGCGAAGCTCGGCGGGCAGGTACGGGCGGCCCGGGAGCGGCTGGCCGGCCTGCGGCGCCATCCGGTGCCGGCGCCACCGGAACCGCTACGGTTCGCGGCCACGCCGCCGGCCGCTGCCAACGGGCACGACACCGAGCACCCGCTCGCCGAACTCGACGGCGTAGCGGTCGGCGAGCGACTGCGTCTGGACGGACGGCTGGCGATCGCGGCCGGGCAGCGGCTGCTGGTCACGGGCGAGAACGGGGCGGGCAAGACGACGCTGCTGCGGGTTCTGGCGGGCGACCTGGTACCCGACGCGGGCGCGGTACGCCGCCCCGCCCTGATCGGATACCTGGCACAGGAGCTGCCCGCCCGCTCCACGCGGCTCCCGCTGCTCGCCGCCTTCGCGGCCGGCCGTCCCGGGCTGCCGGAGGAGTACGCCGAACAGCTCCTGGCACTGGGCCTGTTCCGGGAGGAGGACCTGCACGTCCCGGTCGCGGCGCTGTCCGCGGGACAGCAGCGCCGGCTTCAGATCGCGACCCTGGTGACCCTGCCCGCGGACCTTCTCGTGCTCGACGAGCCGACGAACCACATCGCGCTCGACCTCGTCGAGGACCTGGAGACGGCGCTCGCGGCCTACCCGGGAGCGGTGGTCGCGGTCTCCCACGACCGCGGCTTCCGCGAGCGGTTCCCCGGAGAGCGGCTCGAACTGCGCGGTGGCCGCAGACACTGACGCGGCCGGGGCACCAACTCCCCCTGCGGCGGCGCCGCTTGCTTTGTCACGCACGTATCTAGACCTCCGCGGTTCGCTGGTTCACGGTGGTTCCTCCTCTGTGCGCCACCGCCCATCCGCCCTATCCATCGGGAGGGATTCAGCAGTGAGACGAAGGCGATTCGTGGCAGGGACGATCGGCACGCTCTCGGGGCTCGCGCTCGGCCCGGCTCCGGCACGGGCCGAGGCGCCCAGACCCCTCGCGCAGGGCTGGCAGGCCGTGCCGGCCCCCGGCAGCACTCCGGCCGCGCAGCTGCGCCGTATCGGTGCCGCCGGACCTCGGCTGGCGTGGGCCGTGGGCGAGGAGGGCCGCGCCGGGTCGTCGCCGGGCCGGGGGCTGGCCATGCTGTGGAACGGCAGCGCCTGGACGAAGACCGACCTGTCGCATCTGAGTCACACCCGGTTGACGGACGTCGCCGGAACCTGCGCCACCGCCGCGTGGAGTGTCGGCCAGCCCGCGGGGACCGGCAGCGCGCTGCTACGCTGGGACGGAACCACCTGGCGCGAGGCCACGTTCCCGGGCGCGGGCGAGCAGGACGTCCGACTGAACGCGGTGGCGGTGGGCTCCGACCGGCAAGTGTGGATCTGCGGCAGCCGGGGCGGCGCCGCCGGTCTGCTGTACGGCGACGGGGGCGGGGAGGTGTGGCGCTGGCTGGACCCGCTCCCCGTCGCGAGCGCGAATCCGTACCGGGTCGTGGTGCGCTCGCCCGGCGAGGTCTGGGTCGGCGGTGACCAGTCGAACGGCGGCGGATGGTCCGGTCTGGTGGCCCGCTGGGACGGCGCGTGGACGGTCCTGCCCCCGATCGCGGGCCTGCGTCTGGGCATCGCCGATCTCCACGCCGCCGGGCCGGACGACGTATGGGCGGTGGGCACCGAGGCGGGCATCGGCGGCCCTCCCGGCCGCCCCGGCAACCCCGTCCTGAGCCACTGGGACGGCACGGCCTGGACGCGGGTGGAAGCGGGCTTCACCGTCGGGTCGTTGAGCGGCATCGCGGGCGACGCACAGGGCAGGGCCGCATGGATCTCCGGCTGGAACTACCGGGACCAGACCCGCGGTACGTACCTGCGTCGCGACGGCGACACCTGGACCGTCGTTCGCGGTCCGGCCGACGCGGCACCGGCGCCGTACCTCAACGACGTGACATCCGTGCCCGGCACCGCGGGGTTCTGGTCGGTGGGCATGACGAGTCCCACTCCGGCTCCTCCGACCGAGGCGTACACGGAACGCCTCGAAGCCTGAGCGCGGATCGGCAACCCGCCTGGTCAGTGCTGCCGTTGGAGGAAATCGAGGAGAACGGCCGTCAGTTCCGCGGGGGCGTCCTCCTGGACGAGGTGGCCCGCGTGGGCGATCGGCTCCAACCGGGCCTGCGGGATCAGGGCGGCGAGCTCCCGTCCCTTCTCCGGGGGAATCCAGGTGTCGTTCCGGCCCCAGCAGATCAGCGTGGGGACGGCGATCTCGGCGTACCGGCCCTGGACCTCGTCGGTGTAGCGCTGGTCGGCCTGGGCGATCTGCCGGTAGAAGGCCGCCTGGCCGGGGTCGCCGAGCCAGGGCTCGACGAGCCGGTCGAGGACCGCGGGGTGCAGGCCCGGACTGCTGGCGGAGGTGACGTATTCACGGACGAGGGCTTGGTGCAGCGGGGGCGGCAGCTGCTCGAAGACCTCGGCGTTCTCGCGGACGAGCCGGAAGAACGGGGACCCCCACGGTGCCAGCGCCACCGGGTCGACCAGAGCGAGGGCCCGGTAGCGGGCGCCGTGCAGCAGATGCGCCCGCAGCGCGACGGCGCCGCCGAAGTCGTGGGCGACCACGAGCGGTTCGTCCAGCCCCCAGTGGCTCAGCAGCTCGGCGAAGATCCGGCCCTGGGCGGCCAGGGACACGTCCTGGTCCGCGGACTTCTCCGACAGCCCGTAGCCGGGCATGTCCCAGACGAACACCTGACGGTCACGTGCGAGCGAACGGGCGACGGCGCGCCAGACGAAGGAGGAGAACGGCGTGCCGTGCAGCAGGACGACGGGCCGCAGACCGGCCCCGGATCCCAGCCGGTCCCAGCGCACGTCACCGGATGTGCTGGAGAACGTCCTGGTCAGCTGCCATTCGGTCATGGATGCCGTTCCCTTCGCATGAGCCGGAACAACGCGGTCACCCGTTCGGCGAGAGCGTCCTCCGTCGTCGTGGTGTCGACCTTGAGTACGGGCAGTCGGAGACGCTCGGTTTCCGCCCGAAGGCGTCTCGTGAACATCTGATCGCGTTCGGCAAGGTTACGGGCGGCCGCCGCGGGGTCGCTGGTGTTGCGGACGAACCCCTTGCCCGGTACGGCGCGACCGCGGAAGGCGGCCTGGCGGAAGTCGGGTGTGGGCAGGAGCCAGACGGCGTGTTCGGGGGCGGCGAGCAGCGGCTGTACGAGGTGCGGCAGCAGCCGGAAGCCCTCGACGATGACGCACGGCTCCGGCGGCAGGCGCAGGAGGTCCTCGACGATCAGGCCGAAGCCCTCGCCCCGGAACCAGTGGAACGTCTCCAGCATGAGCTCCGGCGACCGGTTCACCCATCGCTCGTCCATGTCCATGGCCATGAACTCGTGCAGGAAGGGGGCCTCCTGGCGCGTGGTGCGTCGGGCGTGGTCGCCCATCACGTCGTCGGTCGCGTAGAGACGGCACCCGTGGCGGTCCGCGAGCCTCCGGGCGATCGTCGACTTGCCCGCGCCGCTCCCGCCGCCGATCCAGTAGACGTGCCGCAACCGTGCGCGAAGGTCCGTGTCGTGCGGCAGTTCCTCGTCTCGTCCGGGCCACATCCCTCTCCCCTCGGCCGCGTGGCGCGGCGGTGTCAGTCCGTCCGCTCCGTCGACACCTTGGCACACAGGTAGGGACGCGCGAGCGACAGGCCGGTACCGGTCAGGGCGATGCCGAAGTAGACCGGCGCGAGGTGGACGAAGTCCGTGTAGTGGATCACGCCGTGCACCACCACTGCCGGGAGGAAGCCCGCGGCCGCCGCGACGGCCAGCGTCCAGAACACCCAGCTCTCACCCCGCCGCCAGCCCCAGGCACTGAGCAGGGTGATCGCCGCCGCGGCGGACATCAGCGCGCCGCCGAACCCGGCGCGGTCGTGGGCGACGAAGGGCACGAGCCGGGGGTTCACGGCTTCGAGCGTCGGTGCGTCGACGCCCAGGAAGGTCAGGTCGGTGGGTACGAAGACACCGGTCAGGCCGACGACCGAGATCACCGCCCCGCCGACGAACAGCCCCGCTCCGGTGACGATCAGCAGCAGTTGGCCGACCAGTGCCCGCCGCCGCTCCGCCTCCGGCCCCTCGGTTACCGGACGCCACCGCGCTGTGTGCGGGGTCCGGCGGACCGCGGCCAGGAACATCGGGAACAGCACGATTGCGGTGGCCGTGTGCAGGGGTTCCACGAAGCCGGTGGCCAGGAAGTAGAACAGGGTGGGGAAGCCGATCGCCCCGGAGACCAGGTATACCTCGCGCGCCCAGGGCCAGCCGCGTCTGACGCCGCCCACGGCGAGGCCGGTGTAGAGGGCGCCGATCGCCACCATGGTGCCGGCCATGGTGATCCGGTCGTGCTGGAGGAAGTGCACGAGGTGGTGGTTGGCGGCGTGCAGTTCGTGCAGGGTCATGCCGAGGTAGTCGCGGTCGTACCAGAGCAGTACCGGCCCGAGTGTGATCAGGGCGGCGCCGAGTCCGGCGCCCGTCATGCCGAGCCCGACGAGCAGCGCCCACCACCAGGCGGGCCAGCGGCGGGGATCGCGGCCGAGGTCCCGCGGGCCCGGAGCGGGATCTGTGGGTGTGGCGGCCTCGGTGACCCGTGCGAACCAGCCGGGTCCGGCGGCGACCAGCACGTCGGGCCTGGCGAGTACGACGGTGTCCGGCTGCTCGATCGCGGCCGCCGCGGCGGTGACCGAGGGGTCGGACACGCGGACCACGTGCGGGTCGTCGCCGCTGGTGAACCCGTCGACATGGGGCCTGAGCGCGTCCTCGGCCTCCGCGTCGCAGGCGCGGACGACCACGGGGATCGAACGTCCGGCTGCGGCGTCCCGCACGGTCTCCACGTCAGCGGCCGAGACAGGCGACACCTCGACGACGCCGGCCCCTAGCGGGGGCATGGCGCGGACCGTGTCGCGGGCGAGCGTGGGCGGGACGGTGATGCCCAGGCGGACGGTCACGGGCACGCCGGGCCCTCGGCCGGTGGCCAGGTCACCGGCGAGCCGCCGCGGCGGATGGCGGTGGCCGAAGCCCCGGGCGATCAGCCGTGCGCCGGCGGGCCGGGACCCGATCGAGGCCAGGAGCCGCAGTGCGGTGCGCTGCGACCGGCGCTCGCCGAGGACGGCGGCGGCCGCGCCGCGCAGCGGGTGGTACGTCCAGTCCGGCATCAGTGGTTCTCGCTCCGTGTGGTGGTCACCGGGTCACCTCGGCCGCGGGCGGGGTCCAGCCGAGGACCGGCGCCATGGACCGCAGGGTCGCCCGCGTCGGCGTCAGCCGGGCCGCCGTGTCGCGCAGCAGCACCGCGGGCGGCCACGACAGCTGCCCGATCGTGCCGAGCCGGGCGGAGCGACGGGCGACGGCCCGGGTCCTCGGGCGGCGCAGCAGGTCGTACGAGTGGAGCGCGGCGGTGACGTCCGGGGTGCCGTCGAGGCAGTGGGCGAGGGTGACCGCGTCCTCCAGCGCCTGGCACGCGCCCTGGCCCAGATTGGGGGTCATCGCATGGGCCGCGTCACCCAGCAGCGCGACGCGGCCGCGGGCGAAGGAGGGCAGCGGCGGCAGGTCGTACAGGTCGTGTCGGAGCACCGCGTCCGCGGGGACGGCGGCCAGCAGGGCGGGGACGGGATCCGGCCAGGCCCCGAAGCGGCGCAGCAGTTCGGCGTACTCGCTCGACCCGGAGGCCGTTCCCGCCGGCAGGGACGCGGTCGCGAAGCAGTACATCCGCCCGCCCGGCAACGCCGTGTAGCCGAACCTCTCGCCGCGGCCCCAGGTCGCGGCGCCTTCGGCGGGCGGGGCGGCGAGCGGCTCGGTGACCATGCGCCAGGCGGTGTAACCGGCGTACCGGGGGCCCGCCGCGGTGGGCCACAGGGCACGGCGGACCACGCTGCGCAGGCCGTCGGCGCCGATCACGAGGTCGGCCCGGGACTCGCCCCCACGGTGTTCGACGACGACAGAGCGGCCGTCGTCGTGGACAGCGGAGACCTCGCTGCCGGGCAGGAGGCTGTCGGCGGGCAGCGCCTCGGTGAGCGCCCGCAACAGGTCCGCGCGGTGCAGGACCACCAGGGGGTGGCCGAACCGGCGCGTCAGTTCCGCGTTGTCCGTGCGGGACAGCCAGCGGCCCCGCCGGTCGCGTACCCCGCCGGCGGCCTCGGCGGCGCCGAGTGCCAGGACGGGGTCGGCCAGGCCGAGCGCCTCCAGGGCGTGGAGCGCGTTCGGCCACAGGGAGATGCCGGCACCGATCTCGGTGAATTCCGGGGCGCGTTCCAGCACCTCGACGCGCCAGCCCCGGCGGTGCAGGGCGACGGCCGCCGCGAGGCCGCCGATCCCGCCGCCGACGATGGTCGCGGCACGCTGCGGCATGGGTCCTCGCTCTGGGCTCTGGGCGCCGCCCCGGTCGGGCGGCCGTCGGTTCCGGGTGCCCGAGCGGCCTGCGAGGCGACGCAGGCCTGCTGAGCAGCGCTTATAGCAGCATGTCGGCAGATACCTGTCAACGTGCCGGAGAGGGAGGGCCGAGCCCGCGCGGGGTCCTTGGGGACCACACGCTCCGGACCCGGCGCTCCGCCCGCCGTGTCAGAGCTCGGCGGTCCGGCGTTCACGCCACCAGGAAGCCGCCCAGGCGAGCAGCGCACCGCCTGCCGCGTAGGCGCCGAGCACCCAGAGGGCCGACGTGGTGGCGTTGCCCGAGAAGTACACGGTGTTGCGGACGAGGGTGGTGCCCGCGCCCGGGGGCAGGGCCTGGCCGATCGCGCTCCAGAAGGACGGGAGCAGCGGCGCCGGGTACACGCCGCCGGAGCTGGGGTTGCCCAGCACGACGAAGAGGAGGACGACGACTCCGGTGCCCAGCAGGCCCAGCAGGGTCTGCAGGGCGAGCGCGGTCGCCGCCGAGGCGAGGACGACGAGGGTGCCGATACCGGTCAGGGACCAGAAATGGCCGCCGAGCGCGTCGAACACCGGGCCCACGATCACCGCTCCGGCGAGGCCCGACACGAGCGCGTACGGCACGAGGACGGCGAGCCGGATGAGGGTGCGGTGCCGGTTGGCGGGCCTGGAACCGGCGGCCATGCCCATGATCGTCGCGGTGAGGTAGCCGCCGATCACCCAGCCCAGCACGAGGTAGACAGACGTCATGCCGCGCCCGTCGCCGGAGTGGGGTGCGCGGATGTCGGTGACGGTGATCTGGCGTTTCTGTGCGGCCTCGATCTTCTGGGCGATCTGCGTGGCGGTCTGCGACACCGACGGTCCGCCGGCCGAGGCGACCAGCAGGGTGTCCTTGGTGCCGGTCGCGTCGAAGAGGAAGGCGGCGTCGGCCTTCCTCGTGAGGACCCGTTCGCGGGCGGCGCCGCTGCTGGAGACGGCCGTGGCCTCGACCGGGTTGCCGTCGAGGGCGTTGAGCTGGTCGACGATCTTCGCGGACGCCTGCTGCGGGCGGCCACCGCGACCGGGATGCGGTGCGGCGTGGGCGAGTGGAAGGCACCGACGTAGGAGACGACGAAGGCGAGCTGGACGAGCAGTCCGCCGAGCACGAGCCCGAACGCCCGGAGCGTCACGGCGTCCTTGAACTCGGCGACGAAACCAGGGGACTTGGCGGCGGGGGCGACGGGTGCGTCGGCGGCGGAGTCCGTGGGGGATATGCCCGAAGGCGGGCTGGACTGGGAGTTCACGGGGGTGATCGTCGCACGGGTGGGTGAGTGCCCCTCTTACCGGGGATGTCGCCGCTCCCCCACGCCGGCCTCCAGCACCTCAGCCCTAAGGGACTGTTAGGGATTCGCTCACCCTGTTGAACGGGCCTCTCGCGCCGTCGACCCTGTGTGCTTCCGGACCGCAGACAAGGGAGTTTTCGATGGCCACACAGACCACGCCCGCGAGCGCGCAGGAGTCGCGCCGCGGTGAGCGCCGGGTCGTCAGCAACATCGTGCGCGGATCGATCGGCAATCTCATCGAGTGGTACGACTGGTACGCGTACACCGCGTTCAGCGTGTACTTCGCCGCCGCGTTCTTTCCGTCCGGCGACCAGACCGCACAGCTGCTGAACACCGCCGCGGTGTTCGCCGTCGGCTTCCTGATGCGCCCGATCGGCGGCTGGGTCCTCGGCCGCTACGCCGACCGCCATGGCCGGCGCTCGGCGCTGACGCTGTCGGTGACGCTCATGGCGGCCGGTTCGCTGATCGTCGCGCTGACCCCGTCGTACGGCTCGATCGGGGTCGCCGCGCCGGTGCTGCTGGTGGCCGCGCGGCTGCTGCAGGGCCTGTCGGTCGGTGGTGAGTACTCGACGTCGGCCACCTACATGTCGGAGGTGGCCTCGCCCGGCCGGCGCGGTTACTACTCCAGCTTCCAGTACGTCACGCTCATCGCCGGCCAGCTGACCGCGCTCGGCCTGCAGATCGTCCTCCAGCAGGTGCTCAGCGCCGCGCAGATGGAGGCGTGGGGCTGGCGAGTCGCGTTCGTCGTCGGTGCGGCGGGGGCGATCGTCGTGCTGTGGCTGCGGCGCGGCATGGACGAGTCGGAGAGCTTCGAGCGTGCGGCGGCCGAGGGAGACGACGGCAAGAGCGGTGGCCCGGCGCGCGGCAGTCTGCGGATGCTGCTGTCGTACCCCCGGCAGTGCCTGGTCGTGGTCGGGCTGACCATGGGCGGCACGCTGTTCTTCTACACGTACACCACGTATCTGCAGAAGTTCATGGTCAACACCAGCGGTATCGCCAAGCCGACGGCGGCCTGGATCAACTTCTTCGCGCTGCTGGTGTTCGTGCTGCTCCAGCCGGTCATGGGGCTGCTGTCCGACCGGGTGGGGCGCCGTCCGATGCTGATCGCGTTCGGCGTGCTGGGCGCCGTGGTCGTGGTGCCCTCGCTCACGCTGCTGTCGCACACCAGCGATCCCGTGTACGCGTTCCTGCTCATGGTCGGGCCGCTGGCGGTCAGCTCCCTGTACACCTCGATCAGCGCGGTGGTGAAGGCGGAGCTGTTCCCGACCTCGATCCGGGCGCTGGGCGTCGGCCTGCCCTATGCCCTGACCGTGGCCGTGTTCGGCGGGACGGCCGAGTACGTGGCGCTCTGGTTCAAGAACGCCGGTCACGAGAGCTGGTACTTCTACTACGTCACCGCCTGCGTCCTGATTTCGCTGCTCGTCTACATTCGGATGCGCGAGACGTCCGACGGATCGCCGCTGGAGACCGAGAACCGCGATCACTGAAGGAAGGGAGGCGACCGTGCGCGTGCTGCTGGCCGAGGATGACGACGGGGTGGCCGACGCCCTCACCGAGGCCCTGTACGAGCACGGTCATCTGCCCACCCGCGTACGGCGCGGCGAGGAGGTCCTGGTCCGCCACCGGCAGGCCGACCTGCTCCTGCTCGACCTCGGGCTGCCCGATCTCGACGGCCTGGAGGTGCTGCGCAAGCTGCGGGCGGTGAGCGGTCTTCCGGTGGTGGTGCTCACCGCGCGGGGCGACGAGCGGTCGGTGGTGCGGGGGCTGCGGCTGGGCGCCGACGACTATCTCGTCAAGCCGGTACGGCTGGCCGAGCTGCTGGCCCGGATCGAGGCCGTCACCCGCCGCGCCGCGACGGTCGCCGCCCCGGCGCCGCGTACGGTGCGCGCCGAGGACGTCGAGGTCGACCTCGACGCGCGCCGGGTGACGGTCGGTGGTGCCGAGGTGCGGCTGACCGCCAAGGAGTTCGCGGTCCTCGCCGCGCTGGCGGCCAGGGCCGGTACGGCGGTCAGCCGCCAGCAGCTGATGGACGAGGTGTGGGGCGACGCCTACCTGGCGGTGTCCCGCTCGCTCGACGTCCATCTCACCCAGCTGCGGGCCAAGATCGGCCGTCCCGAGGTGCTGACCACGATCCGCGGCTTCGGCTACCGGTTCGGCGGCTGAGCAGGCGAGGGCCCTCTCATGCGTACTCGGGTGTTGACCGTCGTCCTGGCCTTCGCCGTGCTCGCGGTGGCCGGTTTCGCCGTCCCGCTGCTGGTCGTCACCGCCACCCAGCGCACCGAACAGCTCGTCGCGGCCCGCACCGCCGACCTGGACCGCTTCGCGGGGCTGGCCGCGCAGGCCGCCGAGAGCGGCGACACCGGCGCGCTGACCGCCGAGGTCACCCGGTACGCCGCGTTGTAAGGCGAGGCGGTAGTGGTCGCCGACGCCCGCCGCACCCCGATG
>NZ_JBHVGZ010000063.1:0-58264 GCF_042800355.1 Streptomyces sp. NPDC057623 | reverse complement strand
TTGGCGGTCAGGCCCTTGAGGTCGCCGACGCCGTCACCGTTGCTGTCCTGGAAGGAGCGGACCAGGACCTCGTAGAAGACGGCGCGCTTGAACCAATCCGGGTCACGATCCTTGGCAGGCGTGTCCTCGAAGGTGTCCTGAACAGGCTCGTTGACGATCATTTTGTGGGTGACCCTCCGATCTGCGGGGTGGACGGTCGCAGGACGGTGAGGATGTGCGCGGGACGAGTGCCCGGTTCGAGACGCACGTAGTTCGCCCTGCCCCAGTGATAGGTCTCGCCGGTGAGCTCGTCGCGCACCGGCACCGACTCGTGCCAGTCCAGGCCGAGTTGCGGCATGTCCAACGAGACCGTGGCCTCCTGGGTGTGGTGGGGGTCGAGGTTGACGACCACCAGAACCGTGTTCGAACCGCTCCGCTTCGAGTACGCGATCACCGCCTCCTGGTCCGCGTGGTGGAAGTGGAGGTCACGCAACTGCCGCAGGGCCGGACTCGCCCGTCGCACGGCGTTGAGCCGGGTGATCAGGGGGGTGATGGTGCGGCCCTCGCGTTCGGCCGCCGCCCAGTCGCGGGGGCGCAGCTGGTACTTCTCGGAGTGGAGGTACTCCTCGCTGCCCTTGCGCAGGGGGGTGTTCTCGCAGAGTTCGTAGCCGCTGTAGATGCCCCAGGCGGGGGAGAGGGTGGCGGCCAGGACGGCGCGCAGCTCGAAGGCGGGGCGGCCGCCCTGCTGGAGGAACTCGTGCAGGATGTCGGGGGTGTTGGCGAAGAAGTTCGGCCGCATGTAGGAGGCAGCCTCGCCGGAGAGTTCGGTGAGGTAGTCGGTGAGTTCCTGCTTGCCGTTGCGCCAGGTGAAGTAGGTGTAGGACTGCTGGAAGCCGATCTGGGCCAGGGTGTGCATCATCGCGGGACGGGTGAACGCCTCCGCCAGGAAGATCACGTCCGGGTCGGTGCGGTTGATGTCCGCGATGACCCGCTGCCAGAACACGACCGGCTTGGTGTGCGGGTTGTCCACCCGGAAGATCCGCACGCCGTGGCCCATCCAGTGCCGCAGCACCCGCAGCGTCTCGGCGATCAGGCCGTCCAGGTCGGCGTCGAAGGCGATGGGGTAGATGTCCTGGTACTTCTTCGGCGGGTTCTCCGCGTAGGCGATCGTGCCGTCCGGGCGGTGGTGGAACCACTCGGGGTGCTTCTGTACCCAGGGGTGGTCGGGGGAGCACTGGAGGGCGAAGTCGAGGGCGATCTCCAGGTCCAGCTCGCGGGCCGTCGCCACGAAGTGGTCGAAGTCCTCGATGGTGCCCAGGTCCGGGTGGATCGCGTCGTGGCCGCCCTCCGGGGAGCCGATCGCCCACGGCACACCGACGTCGTCCGGACCGGCCGAGAGGGTGTTGTCCGGGCCCTTGCGGAAGGTCGTGCCGATCGGGTGGACCGGCGGCAGGTAGACCACGTCGAAGCCCATCGCCGCGATCGCCGGCAACCGCCGCGCCGCCGTACGGAACGTGCCGTGGGGCTGCCGCGGCGTGCCCTCCGAGCGCGGGAAGAACTCGTACCAGGAGCCGTGCAGCGCCCGCTCCCGCTCCACCAGCAGCGGCAGCGCGTCCGACGCCGTCACCAGATCCCGTACCGGATACCGGTCCAGCACCGCGTCGACCTCGGGTGTCAGCGCGGCGGCCAACCGCCAGGCGGCCGGCCGGTTCTCGTCCCGCAGCGCCCCGACGGCCGCCAGGATCACCGGCCGTCCCTCGCTCTCGGGCACTTCGGCGGCCGCGCGCTCGTACAGCCGCGCGCCCTCCTCCAGAACCAGTTCCGTGTCCATCCCGGCCGGGATCTTGATCTGGGCGTGGTGCCGCCAGGTGGTGACCGGATCGCCCCAGGCCTCGACCCGGTAGGTCCAGTGGCCGGGCTCGCCGGCGGTGACGTCGGCGCCCCAGCGGTCGGTACCCGGCGCCAGCTCCCGCATCGGCGTCCAGGGGCCGGGACGGCCGTCCGGGTCGGTCAGCACGACATTGGCGGCCACGGCGTCGTGTCCCTCGCGGAACACGGTCGCCGAGACCTCGAAGGTCTCGCCGGTCACGGCCTTCGCGGGCCTGCGCCCGTGCTGGACGACCGGGCGGACGTCGAGGACGGGTATGCGCCCGACACCGCCGGCCGTGTCGCTCGCGGAGGGTCGCTCCGGGGCCGGCGGTCCTGGGTCGGCGGTGACGGCGCGGGGGGCTGTGCGGGCTGGGGGTGCCGCGGTGCGCGACGTCGGGGGTGAGGACGACTGGTGGTGCATGGCGGGCATGACCGCTCCTGTCCGCGTCAACTTGGGTGGGCGGATGGCTGTGGGGAGGTGGGTCCTGCGTGGTGACTTGTGTAGCTGTTGCGACTTCGCCGCGTGCGGGCGCGCCCGGGGGCGCACAAGCGGGGTGTACCGGAGGAGCCTTCCCACCCTATTCGGGTACGCAATCCGGCACTTTGTTAACTACTCACGCGTATGTCTACACACAAGACCGGCCCCGTTCCTCAGGAACGGGGCCGGTGCCCGCACTTGGCCGGTAAGTGGCCGCTACGAGCCCGGTACCTGGAGGAGTTTGTTCGGCGAACCGAGCCCCCGCCCGGAGACCTTGCCGGACACGGCTTGTGCCACGACCGCCTTGGACACCTGTGCGGGCCGGGCCTTGGGATGGTCGGCCAGATAGAGCGCGGCCGCGCCCGCCGCGTGCGGCGACGCCATCGACGTACCGGAGTAGGTAGCCCTGCCGGTGTCGTTCGCGTACGACGCGGAAGTGATCCCGACGCCCGGGGCGAACACGTCCAGGACCGGGCCGAAGTTGGAGAAGCCCGCCCGTGCGTCCTTCTTGTCGGTGGCGCCCACGGTGATGGCCTCCTTCACCGCCGCGGGGGAGTACAGGCCGGCGGGCAGTCCGTCGTTGCCCGCCGCGACCGTGTAGGTGACGCCGGACGCGATGGAGTTGCGCACGGCGGCGTCCAGCTGCGCGTTGCGGTAGCCGCCGAGGCTGACGTTGGCGACCGCCGGCTTCCTCGCGTTCCTGGTCACCCAGTCGATGCCCGCGATGACCTGGGCGGTGGTGCCGCCGCCGGCGTCGTCGAGGACGCGTACGGCGACGACCTCGGCGTTCTTGGCGACGCCGTACCGCTTGCCCGCGATCGTGCCGGCGACATGGGTGCCGTGGCCGTTGCCGTCGCTCGCGGTCCGGTCGCCGCCGACGAAGTCCCAGCCGTAGCTCGCCCGGCCGCCGAAGTCCTTGTGCGAGACGCGGATGCCGGTGTCGATCACGTACACCGTCACTCCGGCGCCCGCGGACTCGGGCCAGGTGTAGCTCCTGTCCAGCGGCAGGTTGGCCTGGTCGATGCGGTCCAGCCCCCAGGACTGCGGGCTCTTCTGGTGGTGCTCCAGGGTCACGCGGGTGTCCTGGACGACCGAGGCCACCCGGGAGTCCGCCGCGAGCCGCCTGGCCTGTCTCTCGTTGGCCCGGACGGCATAGCCGTTGAGGACCGTGCCGTAGGTGTGGCTGATTTTCGCCCCGTACTTGTCGGCGAGGCTCTTTCCGGCCGCCGACGGTGCCTTCGTTCCCCCCTTGAGCGTCACCAGGTAACTGCCGCTGACGGAGCCGGGGTCCCCGGCGCCGAGTATCTGCCCCTCCGGTACGGCGTGCGCGGGCATGGTGGTGGCCGACAGCGCGGCGACACAGGTCACCGCGGTCAGACCACCTGCCCGGCGCAGACGCCGTGTGCGCGTCCGTGCCATGGTGTGAGTTCCCCTCCTCAACTCGGCGTGCGCGGCCCTGGAGCACGGGGGGCACCCCGCTCGGGCCGGTGCGCCACAGTCACCCTCTCGTGAGGTGAGAAGTCGTCACAAGGACGCCTACGGGGGCGGAATCGGCCATATCGTCCATGGGGGGCGTGTAAAGGTTGCGGCGTATTTCGGACGGAGCGTGCGCCTTCGTCTCCGCTTGATGCCTGCTGACACCCCCTGACACACACAAAAACGCACGGTGGTTACGAAGCCCCGCATACCGATACCGTCGGGGACGATGACGGGACCCACACCGCCGTGTGTCCCCTGCCACGCGCTGCCCGAGGTGGAACCGTGAAGGCGATCCGTCGATTCACCGTCCGTCCTGTCCTCCCCGCACCCCTCCGGCCTCTGAGCGATCTCGCACGCAATCTGCGCTGGTCCTGGCATGCGGAGACCCGCGACCTCTTCCAGTCCGTCGACCCCGAGGGATGGGCCGCCTCGGGCAACGACCCCGTACGGCTGCTGGGCAGCGTGTCGCCCGGACGGCTCGCGGAGCTGGCGGAGGACCGCGACTTCCTGAGCCGGCTGACTGCCGTGGCCGGTGACCTGGGCGACTACGTCACCGGCGCCCGCTGGTACCAGGAGCAGTCCGCCGAACTGCCCGCCGCCGTCGCCTACTTCTCGCCCGAGTTCGGCATCACGGCCGCCCTGCCCCAGTACTCCGGCGGCCTCGGCATCCTCGCCGGCGACCACCTCAAGGCGGCCAGCGACCTCGGCGTGCCCCTGGTCGGGGTCGGGCTCCTCTACCGGCACGGCTACTTCCGCCAGACCCTCTCCCGCGACGGCTGGCAGCAGGAGCACTACCCGGTCCTCGACCCCAACGAGCTGCCGCTCGCCCTCCTGAAGGAACCCGACGGCACCCCCGCCCAGGTCTTGCTCGCCCTGCCCGGCGGCAGGTCGCTGCACGCCCGCGTCTGGCTGGCCCAGGTCGGCCGGGTGCCGCTGCTGATGCTCGACTCGGACGTCGAGGAGAACGACCTCGGCGAACGCGGGGTGACCGACCGGCTCTACGGCGGCGGCAGTGAGCACCGGCTGCTCCAGGAGATGCTGCTGGGCATAGGAGGAGTGCGGGCGGTCCGGACGTACTGCCGCCTGACCGGTCACCCGGCCCCCGAGGTCTTCCACACCAACGAGGGACACGCCGGCTTCCTCGGCCTGGAGCGCATCGCCGAGCTGTGCGCCGGGGGACTGGACTTCGACTCGGCGCTGGAGGCCGTCCGGGCGGGCACCGTCTTCACCACCCACACGCCCGTCCCGGCCGGCATCGACCGCTTCGACCGCGAGCTGGTCGCCCACCACTTCGGCCCCGCCGCCGAACTCCCGGCCATCGAGGTCGGGCGCATCCTCCAGCTCGGTATGGAGACCTACCCCGGCGGGGAACCGAACCTCTTCAACATGGCCGTGATGGGCCTGCGCCTCGGCCAGCGCGCCAACGGCGTCTCGCTCCTGCACGGAAACGTCAGCCGCGAGATGTTCTCGGGACTGTGGCCGGGATTCGACCCCGACGAGGTCCCCATCACCTCGGTCACCAACGGGGTGCACGCCCCGACCTGGGTCGCGCCCGAGGTCTTCCGCCTCGGCGCCCGCCAGATCGGCGTGCAGCGCACCGAGGACGCGATGACCGTCGGCGGCTCGGACCGCTGGGACGCCGTCGCGGAGATCCCCGACCAGGACATCTGGGAGCTGCGCCGGAACCTGCGCGAGCAGCTGGTGACGGAGGTGCGCCGGCGGCTGCACGCCTCCTGGCGGCAACGCGGCGCGGGGACCGCCGAGTTGGGCTGGATCGACGGGGTCCTGGACCCCGACGTCCTGACGATCGGATTCGCGCGCCGGGTCCCGTCGTACAAGCGCCTCACGCTGATGCTCCGTGACCGTGACCGCCTCATGGATCTGCTTCTGCACCCGGAGCGCCCGGTCCAGATCGTGGTGGCGGGCAAGGCGCACCCGGCGGACGACGGCGGAAAACGGCTCGTCCAGGAGCTGGTGCGCTTCGCGGACGACCCGCGGGTCCGCCACCGCATCGTCTTCCTCCCGGACTACGGCATGGCGATGGCGCAGAAGCTGTACCCCGGCTGCGACATCTGGCTGAACAATCCCCTGCGTCCGCTGGAGGCCTGCGGCACCTCCGGCATGAAGGCGGCGCTGAACGGCTGTCTCAACCTCTCCGTCCTGGACGGCTGGTGGGACGAGTGGTTCCAGCCGGACTTCGGCTGGTCGATCCCCACGGCGGACGGCACCGGCACGGATCCCGACCACCGCGACGACATAGAGGCGGCGGCGCTCTACGACCTGCTGGAACAACGCGTCACCCCCCGCTTCTACGAGCGGGGCCAGGACGGGCTCCCGGACCGCTGGATCGAGATGGTCCGCCAGACCCTCACCCTGCTCGGCCCCAAGGTCCTGGCGGGCAGGATGGTCCGTGAGTACGTGGAGCGCCTCTACACCCCGGCCGCGCACGCCCACCGGGCGATGACCGCGGACGCGGCGCGTGAGCTGGCGGGCTGGAAGACCCGGGTGCGTTCGGCCTGGCACGGTGTCACGGTCGACCATGTCGAGACCTCGGCGGCGACGCCCACCGCGGAACTCGGCTCCACTCTCAGCCTCCGGGTCCGCGTCGGACTGGGCGACCTGGGGCCGGAGGACGTGGAGGTCCAGGCGGTCTCCGGCCGTGTCGACTCCCAGGACCGCATCGCGGACGGGTCGACGGTCCCGCTGAAGCCGGTGGGCAGCCCCGACGGGGAGGGGCGGTGGGTCTACGAGGGGCCACTGGCCCTGGACCGGACGGGACCGTACGGCTACACGGTCCGGATCCTTCCGGCGCATCGGCTGCTGGCGTCGGGGGCGGAGCTGGGGTTGGTGGCTGTGCCGTCGGAGGGGGTGGGGGAGGGGGCGGGGGTCTTGCTTCGGTAACGGTCCCTGCCCGCCGTAATTCGGATGCAGCGTGTAGCCAGCGGCAAGAGTGAGATTCTTGCCGCTGGCTCATTCTTTTCTGTCGAGCCCCTGTGCTGCGGCTCCTGTCATGGCAGAAGCCGATTCAATTATCCCGACCATGTGCACGAGGGAAGCCTCTCGCTGGATCGGCTGAATGCTTTCTGTGTGTTTCAACTCCTGATTACTGAACGTGCCCGCCGCTGGCGCGGTGGCGCAGCATCCCCCTCGGGTGCGTGATCCGAATCACATTGACGTGAAAGATAAAGAGATCGTTAACTCGCTCCACCTGTGAGCAATCTGTAACTACGGGGTGGGGTTGTGGGGTTGGAGCGGGGAAAACGTCGTGCCCGTGTACGAAGATGCGGGACGCATGGTGCGGTCGGAGGGGTTTCTGTTCCTCGCGGCGCTGCTGTCGCTTCTTCCGGCAATGACCATTGCGGCTTCCGGTGAATCTCAAGCCGCGGAACCGCTGTCCGTCCTGACCGAGCAATCCGCTTCTGAGCGAGCGGCAGCCACAGGTGAGCCCGTCGAAGTAACCGCGGCGCGTACCGAGTACAGCAGCACGGTCGCCAACCCGGATGGCACATTCACCCTGACACAGTCGACGCGCCCGCAGCGTGCCCGGGCCGGGGACGGCACGTGGCAGGACATCGACGTCACGCTCGAGAAGCGGTCGGACGGCAGCGTGGGACCGAAGTCCGCTGTCGTCGACATGTCGTTCTCCGGTGGCGGCAGCGGTTCCGGGTTGCTGCGCCTCGGGCGGGACGGGCAGGAGTTGAAGCTCGGCTGGCCCGCCTCCTTGCCGGAGCCGATCCTGGACGGTGCCACGGCCACCTATGCCGATGTGCCCATCAAGGGCGTGGACTTGCAGATGACGGCGGAGGCCGAGGGCTACCGCGAGGTGCTGGTGGTCAGGATGGCCGATGCAGCGGCAAGCCCCGAGCTGGAGAAGATCAAGCTCACCGCGACGGGAGACGGGCTGAGCGTGGCTCCTGGCGAGGGCGGCGGACTGCGCGCCGTTGACGCGGACGGCAATGCTGTCTTCCGCGGACCGGCGGGCCAGATGTGGGATTCATCGGGAACGGAAGCCGCAGCACTCCAGCCCCAGTTCCTGTCGACCGGAGCCAAGGAACCTCAGACCGAGCAGGGCGCCGCTGGCGACCCGGCTCATCCTGACGAGGGAGACGTCACAGCGGAGCTTCCCGTGACGGTGGGCGACGGCACGGTGTCCGTTCAGCCGGACCTGGAGCTACTGCGCGGCGAGGAGACCGTCTACCCGGTGTTCATCGATCCCTCGGTGGGATTGGGCGTCTCGGAGTGGACGAAGCTGTCGTCGGACGGTGACAAGTTCTGGAAGTTCAGCGAACCCAAGGGCGTGGGCCGTTGTGGTGTCGCCGACGGGTACGCGTGCAGCACCGGCGGCTACACCGACCGCATGTACTTCGAGTTCGGTCCCGGCGCGCTGGCCGGCAAACATGTGCTGGACGCGACGTTCCGCGCTCGTGAAACCTGGTCCTTCAACTGCAGCCCCTACTGGGTGGATCTGGAGCGCACCGACAACATCAGCGAAGGCACCCGCTGGCCGGGCCCCAAGCAGCTCGACCAGATGGGCGACCGCTATGTGTCGGCGGGCCGCGGTGATCTCTGTAGTCCCGAACAGCCCGACGCATGGGTCGAGTTCAATGACAACGCTGATGAGCCGGACGAGAACCTGGCTTCCACGGTCCGTGCCTTCGCGGCCGGCAAGTTCCCCAGGCTGACGCTGATGCTGCGAGCCAAGGACGAGAGCGAGCCGCGGGCCTGGAAGCGATTCGACAACAACGCCGAGCTCAAGGTCTGGTACGTGCACACGCCAGGCGTCCCCACCTCGGTAGGTGCGATTCCCGGCACGGGGAACACGGCCACGTGCCGGCCGGCATCGGATCCGTTGACGGTGACAGTGGATACACCGACCGTTCAGGCTCGGGTGCAGACGAAGGTCGAGCAGAATCAGGGAGAAGAAGAGGGCTATCTGCAAGCCGAGTTCGTGATGCAGCGTTCCAGCACGGACACGACATCCGGAACCTGGTCGCAGGTGTGGAGCGACTACAGGCCGGACTCGGGCTGGGACCCCGACGGCACTCTGGAGAAGGTGACCACGACCAAGCGGGCGGACGGCGGCCTCTACCGTTTCAGGGCCCGCACGCAGTCGCACTGGAGCTACAACGGCAAATCCGGCGACCTGTTCTCCCCGTACTCATCATGGTGCTACCTGCGCATCGACTCCACAGCGCCCAAGACGCCGACCATCACGTCCAATACGCCGTACACCGAGTGTCTGGTCAACGCCTGTGCCCCGCACGGCGGGCCGGGTGTCGCAGGCTCCTTCACCTTTGGACCGAACGCCGCTGATCGCGATGTGAAGGCATACCGCTGGCGATTCATGAGCAGCAGGGCCGACGGCACGAAGCAGGTGAACGCGAAGACGACCAACGCCCCGGTGACTGCCACAGACGTCAAGCCTGGTCTGGCGGGCACCCAGACGTTGTCGGTCGAGGCGAGTGACCTCAAGCTCGACAAGGGCGGGCGCGTGCGCTGGGGGCCGCCGGCCTACTTCACGTTCAAGGTGGACCTGGCTCCGGAGGCGAGCGGTCGCTGGCACTTCGCTGAGCTCAAGCCAGGCTCCGGGACCATGACCGCGGCGGACACGGCGACCGTGGGCGTGCGTCACCACGCGACCTTGGTCGGCGAGGCCGGTACCGGCGGTTCGACAAGGGCACGCAGAGGCGCGGGCGACTATTCCCTGCGCCTGAACGACGACACCGGTGTTCCGGCTCAGCAGACCGGATACGCGGCCACCGCGTCGCCCGCCGTGAACACGCAGGACTCTTTCACGGTCTCCGCCTGGGCGTACTTGACCGATGCATCGGCCAACCGAGTCGTGCTCTCGCAGGCGGGCACCAAGACCACCGCTTTCGCGCTGTATTACTCCGCTGCCAGCAAGAAGTGGGTCTTCAATCGGGCGGACAAGGACCAGTCTGGACCTGTGTTCATACGTTCGTTCGCCGATGCGGCCAATCCACCGCTTCACGTCTGGACGCATCTGGTGGGTGTGTTCGACACCCAGAACGACGCGGACAAGGGCAACGACACCATTCAGTTGTTCGTCAACGGAAAGCCCCAGGGCAGTCCCGTAACGCTCGCCGATTCGGCGCCGACGTACGAGCCCTGGGCGGCGACCGGTGGGCTGCAGTTCGGCCGCGCCATAACGGCCGCTACGGGTGCGGACCACTTCTTCGGGCTGCTGGATGAGGCCGCCGTGTGGCAGGACGCCCGCAGCCCGGAACAGGTCAGGTTCGAGGATCGCCTGGAGACGGCCAGCCTGCCGGCCAACGAACTGGTCGCGCATTGGGACGCCACCATTTCCTCGGGCACGCGGGTCGCCGAAAGCCCGGAAGATCCCGACAACCCCACCAGTACGACATTCCCCTACGGCCGCGGAGGGCTGGCGCTCTCAGGTTCGGGTGCACGCTTGACCGGTGACGACGCCACATCACTCGTGCTGGACGGCACGGCTGGATACGCGTCGGTGGACGGACCGGTTGTCGACGAGACGGGCTCGTTCACCGTCTCGGCCCGGGTGCGGCTGAACAAGGCGCTGTTGGACACCAAACCGGTCGGCTACCGGGGCATGGTGGCCGCTCAGGCGACGGCAGCGGGCAAGGAGTCGTCGTGGGCCCTCTGGGTGGAAAAGGCAGCGGACGGTGTCTGTCAGTGGAAGTTCGGACGCACGGCGGTCGACTCTGCCGGGAAGGTCATCGACACCGCTCTCGCCCCCGCGCAGGAACCGGTGGGTGACCGGGAGTTCGACACCTGGGTCGACGTGACCGGAGTCTTCGACGCCACACAGGACTTCGCCGCGGACGACGGATCCCAGCGCTTCGGTGTGGCGCAGTTGTACGTCGGTCCGTTCGCCCAGCAGGGGGAGGACGATCCTGGTCTTTCCGCAGCGCAGCAGGGCACCGGCACTCTGTCGGCAGGGAACGGGTCCGCTGACGCCACTACCGGTCACTACCTGCCGGGCGATCTGGCGAAGCTGCGCGTCTGGGCCGGCGCGATGACGGCAGGCCAGGTCAGTCTTCAGGTCGCGGAGCCTTCGACCTGAACGGTCGGCTCAGCCGCGCCGTTCTCCGCCCCCACCTTCTTCGGACCTTGAACGACGTGCGCCCCAGTCATCGCACCGGGGCGCACGCGAGGAGACGTGTGATGAACAAGTTCGCCTCCCGCCCGCCGCGATCGGGCCGCCGCCTCATAGGCAGCGGTCCCGCCTGGATCCGCCGTATCGCGTCGGCAACGGCTCTCGTCCTGGTGCCGGGTCTGCTGACCCCGGTGGCTTTCGCCGCCGATACCGATCCGCTGGGCGAGCCGAGCCTGAAGGCTCCGCGCGCTGCCAAGGTCTCGCCTTGGACGGTGAAGGCGAACAAGACGAACGCGGCGATCGTCGCGCAGTCAGCCAAGGCCGACGAGGCGGCGGCACGACGGGCCCGAGACGCCCAGAAGCAGGAGGTCGCCTGGCCGACAGGCGGCACAGCGACCTTGACCTTGTCCGGCGCCAAGCCCGCCACGGCCAGACCAGGCCGGCTACCCCTCACGCTCTCACCGCCCCGGTCCGACAAGGGCAAGAAGAGTCCGGTCACCGCGGCCAAGCTGACGGTCAGGGTCCTCGACCAGAGGGCCACACGCAAGCTGGGCATCAAGGGAGTTGCCCTCGCTGTCACGGGGCCCAAGCGCGGGGGAAGCGCCCGCCTGAGCATCGACTACTCCGCCTTCGCATCCGCCTACGGCGCCGACTGGGCGGGGCGCCTGCGGCTGGTGCAGTTCCCCGAGTGCCTGCTCGATCACGCCTCCAAGGGAGCATGCCGGACTCCCAGGACTCTCCGGTTCACCAACGACCGGCGCACCACGACGCTGACGTCGACGCTTGCCTTCGCCTCCTCTCCTTCGTCCCCGCAGCCGATGGTGCTTGCCCTGGCAGCTGGTACGAAGTCCGGCGGCGGTGACTACAAGGCGACCCCGTTGTCGGCCTCCTCGACCTGGGAGGCGGGCGGCTCGTCCGGCTCGTTCACCTGGTCGTACCCGGTCCGAGTGCCCCCGGCAGCGGCCGGCCCCTCGCCCGACCTGTCGATCTCGTACGACTCCGGAAGTGTCGACGGGCGCACCGCCACGACGAACAACCAGGGCAGCCAGCTCGGCGAGGGCTTCGACCTGACCTCGTCCTACGTCGAGCGCAAGTACGGCTCCTGTGACGACGACGGCCAGGACGACAAGTTCGACCTGTGCTGGAAGTACGACAACGCCTCGCTTGTGCTGAACGGCAAGGCCACCGAACTGGTCAAGGACGACACCGACGGAAAGTGGCGGCTGAAGAACGACGACGCCTCCACCGTCACGCACTCCACCGGAGCGGACAACGGCGACGACGGTGACGACATCACAGGCGGCAAGGGGGACGGCAAGGGCGAGCACTGGACCGTCACGACCGGTGACGGTACGAAGTACGTCTTCGGCCTGAACAAGCTCGACGGCGCGAGTGCCGACGACCGCACCAACTCGGTGTGGACCGTTCCGGTCTTCGGTGACGACACCGACGAGCCCGGCCACAGCAGCGGCTCGGCCTTCTCCGGCCGGGACAAGAAGCAGGCCTGGCGGTGGAATCTCGACTACGTCGAGGACACCCACGGCAACGCGATGTCGTACTGGTACACAGCCGAGCGCAACAACTACGACAAGCTCGGCGACGACACCACCGGCACCGCCTACACCCGCGGCGGCTACCTGAAGGAGATCCGCTACGGCCAGCGTGCCGGAGCCCTCTTTTCCGGATCCCCGTCCGCGTCCGACAAAATCGTCTTCAGCTACGCGGAGCGCTGCACGGCTTCCGGCACCGGGTGCGACTCGCTGACCGAGGACACCCGGGACAACTGGCCGGACGTACCGTTCGACGCGGTGTGCAAGGACGGCGACAAGTGCACCGGCAACGTCGGCCCGTCGTTCTTCACGCGCAAGCGCCTGACCACCATCACGACGTACGCGTGGAACGCCGCGGCTGCCACCCCCGCGTTCGAGCCCGTCGACGCGTACACACTCCAGCAGCAGTATCTCAACCCCGGCGAAACGGGTGACTCCACCCAGTTCGCGCTGTGGCTGGACGAGATCAAGCACACCGGCAAGCGCGGCTCCGACCTCGCTCTCGACCCGGTGAAGTTCACCCACGTCTTCCTGCCCAACCGGATCGACGGCGCGGCCGACGACGTTCTCTCCCTCGACCGGCCGCGTCTGCGGACCGTCACCTCCGAGACCGGCGCGCAGACGATCGTCACCTACGCCGAAGCCGACTGCGTGGCGGGGCAGACCATGCCCAGGGTCGACGAGAACACCAGACGTTGCTACCCGGTCTACTGGTCGCCCAACGGCGAGGAAACCCCGATCCTCGACTGGTTCCAGAAGTACCCGGTCACTTCGGTGTCCACCACTGACCTCCGCGGCGGCTCGGAGGCCGTCCAGCACACGTACCAGTACTCCGGCGGCGGCGCCTGGCACTACAACGACGACCCGATGACCCCGGCCAAGGAACGCACTTGGTCCATCTGGCGGGGCTTCGGCAAGGTCACCCACCTCACCGGTGACAGTGACAGCGCCCAGCTCAAGACCGTGACGGTCTATCTGCGGGGTATGGACGGGGACCGCGTCCTGGGCGCGGATGGGAAAACTCCCGATCGGGATGCTCGAAAGACCGCCGAGGTCACCGGCATCAAGGCTGCCAAGATCACCGACTCCGACCAGTACGCCGGTTTCGCCCGCGAAACGGTCACCTACAACGGCACGACCGAGGTCACCGGCACGATCAACGACCCGTGGTCACGCAGGACGGCGACGCAGCACAAGTCGTACGCCGACACGGAGGCGTACTACGTCCGCACCGCGGCCAGCCACACCCGCACCAACATCACCAGCGGCGTCGCGCCACGCGACCGAGTCCGCACCATCGCCACCACTTACGACGGCTACGGCATGGCATCCACCGTCGAGGACCGTGGCGATGACGCCGCCGACGGCGACGAGAGATGCACCCGCAACACCTACGCCCGCAACGACATCGCCGGCATCAACTCCCTGGTCTCCCGCGTGCAGGTCGTCGCCGGACTCTGCTCGGCCACCGACCTGGACCTGCCGACCGACTCAAGCCGCCCCGGCGACGTCATCTCGGACACGGCGACCGCGTACGACTCCAAGACGTACACGAGCACGCAGACACCGACCAAGGGTGAGGTCCAGTGGACGGGGCGGGCCAAGGCCTACGCCGCGAACGGCACCCCGAGTTGGCAGAAGACCGCGACGACCGACTACGACTCTCTCGGCCGTCCCAGGATGGTCAAGGACACCAATGACCTGACCGTCTCCGACACCACGTACACGCCCACAGCGGCTGGGCCACTGACCTCGACGGTGGCCAAGGACGCCAAGACCTACGGCACCACCACCTCGGTGGACTTCGCGACCGGCGCGGCACTGAAGGTCACCGACCCCAACAACAAGGTCACCGAGAGCGAGTACGACAGCCTCGGTCGCCTGACCAAGGTGTGGCTGCCCAACCGACTCAAGGTGCTCAACAGGACCCCGAGCCACGTCTACGGCTACAACATCATCAGCTCGGGCATGTCCTGGGTCTCCACCGGCACACTCAAGGGCGACGGCTCCGGCTACAACACCAGCTACGAGTTCTACGACTCGCTGCTGCGCAGCCGCCAGGTGCAGACGCCGACGCCGATCGGCGGTCGGCTGGTATCCCTGACCCTGTATGACGACCGTGGTCTCGCTGTCAGCGCCCAGGGCGACATCTGGGACAACACCTCGGCCCCTTCCGGGAGCCCGGCGCAGACCGAAGGCTCTCAGGCACCGACCCAGACCGACACCACCTATGACGGTGCGGGCCGCGCGACCAAATCGGTGACCAAGAACTACGGCGTAACACGCTGGACCATCGACACCACGTACACCGGAGACACCACGGCGACCAGCGCGCCGAACGGAGGCCAGGCCATCGCGGCCGTCACCAACGCCCTGGGCCAGGTGACCGAATGCCGCGAGTACGCCGGCCCGAAGCTAGCCGGCACCGCCTACACGACAACTGGCTACACCTACACGCAGTCCGGCGCGCAGGAGACGATCACCGGCCCCGACAAGGCCAAGTGGTCCTATGGGTACGACCTGTTCGGCCGCCAGATCACGGCGACCGACCCTGACAAGGGCACGAACGCCACCGAGTACAACGGCCTCGATCAGGCCGTCAGCACGACCCCGAACAAGGACAACACCAAGAAGCTGCTGTACGAGTACGACGTACTCGGCCGCAAGACAGGTATGTGGCAGGTCGACAAGACGGACGGCAACAAGCTCGCCGCCTGGACGTTCGACGGTCTCGCCAAGGGCCAGCAGGACACCGCGGTCCGCTACGACGGCGGGGTGACGGGCAAGGCCTACACCCAGAAGGTCACCGCCTACGACAGCCTCTACCAAGTCACCGGCAGCCAACTGACCCTGCCCGACAGCGACCCGATGGTCGAAGCGGGCGTCCCCAAGACGTTCGCCTTCACCACCGGCTACCGCCTGGACGGCACGATCAGCCAGGCCTCGCAACCCGCGGTCGCCGGCCTCGCTTCCGAGACCGTCTCCTACACCTACAACGCCACCGGCCAGCAGCTCACCTCCAAGGGCACGACGGGCTACCTCCAGAGCGCTACGTTCTCCCCGCAGGGTGACCTCAACCAGCTCCAACTGGGCGTGCAGGGGGGTGACTCGGCCAAGAAGGCCTACCTCAACTGGGAGTACGAACCAGGCACGCGGCGACTCACCCGCTCGTTCGTCACGGACGACGTGCACGGCTATATGCCGCAGGAGCTGAAGTTCACCCAGGACGACGCCGGTAACGTCATGTCGATCTTCGACGCCACGACGCAGGGAGGTGCGACGAAGGCGGACTACCAGTGCTTCGCCTACGACGGCTACAGACGTCTGTCCGAGTCCTGGACTCCCAAGACCGGCGACTGCGCCGCGACCGGCCGCACCACCGCCAACCTCGACGGCGCCGCGCCTTACTGGACCTCGTACACGTACACCGGCGGGGGCCAGCGAAAGACGGAGACCAAGCACGCGGCTTCGGGCGACAGCGCTACTACTACCTACACGTACGACGCCACGACCGACACCAAGCCCCACACACTGGACAAGACCACGGGTGCGGCGACCGGCGACTACACGTACGACGCGGCCGGCAACACCATCTCCCGTCCGGGCGCGACAGCCAAGCAGAGCCTGGCCTGGAACACCGAGGGCAAGCTTGCTGGGCTCACTGAGGGCACGAAGGAGACCAGCTACCTCTACGACGCCAGTGGCGAACTGCTGATCCGCAGGGCCAAGGGCGACGGCGACACGGTCCTCTACCTGGGCGGTACGGAGGTCCGCCTGACGGTCAAGGGGACGACGAAGACCCTGTCCGGCACGCGTTACTACACGGCCAACGGCCAGACGATCGCCGTGCGCACTGCCGTTTCGGGCACATCGGGCACGAAGCTCAGCTTCCTGGCCGCCGATCACCACGGCACGTCGAGCATCGCCCTCGACTCGAGCACATACGCGGTCACGAAGCGCTACAGCACTCCGTTCGGGGCGACGCGTGGCACGAAGGCCACCAACTGGCCGGACGACAAGGCGTTCCTGGGCAAGCCGGCGGATGACTCGACAGGGCTGACGCATGTGGGCGCCCGCGAGTTCGATCCGGCGATCGGTCAATTCATCAGCGTTGACCCCCTGCTTGAGCTTGACAGGCACCAGACTCTCAATGGTTACAGTTACGGCGCTCAGAGCCCAGTCACCGAGTCCGACCCGACCGGTATGGGGCTTGCCTGCGGAGGCGAATTCCCGGCTTGCCCGACGCATCCTGACGGGACACCGGGCAACGGGCAACCCATCGAGACCGTCGACTCCTCCGAGCCGGGGTGTAACAGCAATTGCGGCACGGCCAATACTGACAGCTCCGGAACGGCCTACTCTGCGCAGCCCGCCCCGAGCCCGAGCCCGGGCCCTGAACCAGTCCCCGGTCCCTACGGTGGCCCGTACCTGGCGCCTACGTCGGTATGGAAGGAGCTGGCGCTCGCGGCGTGCAGCTGGGTTCCGGTGTTCGGGGTTGGTTGCGACGCCTACGACGTTCAGCGCTCATACGATGAGGGAGACAAGCTTGGTGTAGGACTTGGGGCCGTCGGCCTTTTGCCGTTGGGAGATTTCGGCAAGCTAGGTAAGCAATTCGACAGGCTTCAGGACGCGTGGAAAAGCGCGCAGCGAATTCGTGACATTGACCCCAAGGCGGTGGTTGATGCTTTTCGGGCCACTGGTCGGATAAAGAAGTCAATGAACGTAGCTGCAGCTACAGTCGATATCAGAGGGGTGGATCCCATGCTTCTCGTCGCAACAAGCGGCCGAGAGACGCGCGCGGGTATGATTCCGGGCCCCGGTGACGCTGTGGGAGGCTACCCGCAGCGGTACATCCCCGTTGGGCGTGATTCTGACTCGGAGCAGAAGATTTTCAACTATCTTGCCGACAAGCTGGGGCCGCCCAACGGCTATGCGTCAGGAACGGTTCGGCTCCACTCCCAAAGGGACGTGTGCACCTCATGTAAGGGTGTACTCAATTCATTCCGGAGTGACTATCCGAACGTTAGGGTGGTCGTGACAGAAGGGTGACGTAGTTTCGCCCAAGAGTCTGTTTGTCAGGTTCAGCAGACAGGCAGACTCTTGGGGTGATTCCTCACTGTGTTATTCTGGCAAGGAATTGAAGATAGGGTCTGGAGTGACGTAATGGAAATGTCTCTGGCTAGGCTGGCTCTGGAGCAGGATGACCTTCCGGAGTTGCGACGATTGCTTGATTCCGGGTGGGATATCCATGAGGAGACCAACGGTTTTACGTTGCTTCACGCTGCAGTTGATGGTGAAATCGATGGGCATGTGCAAACAGGTGAGCCCCTGCATGTTGACGCCACCGCGCTCCTCCTTTCCAAAGGCGCTGACCCGACGCGGGGTTCCCATGGAGGCGGAGGAGTGTCGGCGCATCATATGGCATTGGTGAGCGGGCATTGGCTGGCCGTCGAGTTGTTCGAAGCCTGGTTGCGATGGAATGGTGACGGCGGCACATTCAAGTAAACCGAAGGTGGTGTGCTCCTGCCGCTAATGGGCTGTCCCGTAACTACTGGTCACGGCGAGCCGATAACGCCGACCGTCGGTCAGCCGAAGAGGAGGTCCACGTCTCTCTCGATGCATAGCTGCAGGACGACCACCAACTGGCGGGCGTCGTCGATGTGTCGCTGGAGAAGCGGGTGGACGCTTCCCTCCTGCGGCTGGTCGACGATCTCCTGTAGGCGGGGCACGATCGCGGCACACTGCGTCGGCGTGAGGTCAGGGCCGTCGTCGTCGGGATGGTTGAGGAGTGGTGCCGGCGTGGTGGACACCTCGTTCCAGGGGTGCTGCCCACCGAAGCCGAGCATGTCGTCGAGTGCGATTCCCTCGGACCGCGCCAGCCACCGCCGAAATGCTCCGAAGCCTGTGTAGGACCAGGACACATCCGGGCTGCTGGCCTCGTCGTCTCCTGGAAACAGAACGAGCCCCACGATGTCCTCCTCGTTGACCGGGCACACAGGTTCGGCCTCAGGAAGGGGTTACGGCAACTGAAATGATCTCGCTGTGGTTGGTGCAATCACGGCGTCTGAGTCGTCCTGGATGGGCCCACGAAGGTCGCATGATATCGACCTGCCGAACCCGACGGGTGGTGAAGGGATATCTACTGTGCACTCACAACGTGGCCCGGCTCAAGTAGCCTTTTGAGAGTGTTGCTTGGAAGGCCGCCCATGTCGTAGGTCGGATGCTTATGTGGGGTCCGTTTATCTGCTTGGAGTCCCGTATGGCGACGGTAGTGGGGATGTTGGTGGCGACCTCGACGCACTCGGCCGCGTCGTCGCTGTAGCTGGCCTTGCGGTACTTGAATTCGGTCACGGCTCACAGCTCCTTGCGTAGTGTGTGGAGGAAGGCCACCGACTCCCGCTCGTCGAGCGAGCGCTCGGTGA
This sequence comes from Streptomyces sp. NPDC057623, assembly GCF_042800355.1. Lineage (NCBI taxonomy): Bacteria > Bacillati > Actinomycetota > Actinomycetes > Kitasatosporales > Streptomycetaceae > Streptomyces > Streptomyces sp. NPDC057623. The sequence continues at coordinate 39,388 of NZ_JBHVGZ010000063.1, read as the reverse complement.
TCTTCTCGAACAGCTCATCGTAGGCGGCTGCGCCCTGTCCACCCTCGACCCATCGCTGGGCGAAGGGAGCCTCCACGTAGACGACGTCCATGGCTCCGGGAGCGGCAAACGAGATGATGTTGAACGAGCCGTTGAGTCCCGAGTGCGTACCGGCGCTGAAGGGGAAGACGCGGAGATCCACACTTGGTAGGTCGGCCACCTTCAGCAGTTCTTCGAGCTGGCCTGTGGCGGTCGCGGCGCTGCCGGGGAAGTTGTGGAGAACTGCCTCGTAGATCACTACTCGCAATGACAGTGGCGGGTCGTCGTAGAGGCGCCGTCGGCGAGCGAGCCGAGCCGCGATGAACTTGTCGTCCGGCTCAGGGCTCTTGGTCATCCTGGCCGCAGGGCTCTCCCTCAATGCCCGTACGTACTCCGGCGTTTGGAGGAGCCCTGGGATGAACGCGGGCTGCCAGGCCCTGATGGTCGTCGCCGCGCTCTCCAGTGCGACGTACTCCTGCATGACGCCAGGGAGGTTGAAGTCGTCCCACCAGCCCTTGGCTTTGCGGCGCTCACGGTCGACCCTGGCCAGTTCGAGGAGGCCGCCTACCGCACTGAGATCGTGGACGCCGTACAGCTCGCACAGGGCTCGAATGTCCGGGTCGCGGACAGGCACCCAGCCGCCCTCCATCTTGGCGACCTTGGCGGTTGAGGAGGAGAGCGCCTTCGCGGCCTGTGGCTGTGTGAAGCCGGCTGCGGTGCGCAGCCTGAGGAGTTCGGCCCCGAGCCTGCGCCCGAGGACGCTGGACGTGCTGTTTCCCTGCCGTGCCTGACTTGCTGTCACCTGGCCCTCCTTCGGTGCTGTGCGCGGCCAGTCTGCTGTGCCTGACGGCGGAGTAGCAAACCTGATCGGTGGATATCTACCGGGAAGAGGTTGAATGAATCGCCGTCGGGTCGCTACGTTGCGTGGTGAACCGATCGCCGTGCGGCGTCAGTTGATGCCTGACGCTGTGCCCGCCCTGCCCGGAGGTGACCGACATGGTCGCGCCCCAAGTGTCCGAAGTCCCGCTCCAGTACGACCGCCTCGACTGCACCCCGTTCCCCAAGAGCGTCACCCTCGCCCGCCGCCGCGCCCATCGCCTCCTCATCGACTGGGGTCATCCCGAACTCGCCGCGGACGCCGCGCTGTTGGTCTCCGAGCTGGGCGGCAACGCCGTGCTGCACGGCTGCCTGCGCGACCGGTTCTTCAGAGTGGAGCTCACCCTCACCGAGCGAGCCGTACGCATTGATGTCACCGACCCGAAGGGTGAGTTACTGCCGAGCCCGCGTGCCGCGGCAAAGGACGACATGTTCGGACGGGGCCTGCTCATCGTGCGCGAGGTCGCCGACCGCTGGGGCGTGAGCGAGCTGGCCGTCGGCAAGTCCGTGTGGTGCGAGCTGGATGTCGTGCAGCGGACCGCCCCCGCCGACTGCCGTGACGCCTGCGAAGCTCCGCCACCGAGGAGGACGACCATGGCCGAACCGTTGAAGACCTTCGTCGGCGGCGTCGAGGTCGAGGTTCCCAACAGCATTCCCGACATCCGCGCGGCCCTCCCGAAGGAACGGCGTGAGGAGTTCGACCGGGCCATCAACGAGGCCGGGGTGCAGGAGATCCACGCCGTCATGAGGCACTGGATGCTGGAAGCCGTTCCCGATCAGGAGGCCGATGCGCTGCTGGAGCGCCTCGCGGCGGACGAGACCGAGAGGCGCGGCGTCGCTTGAGCTACCGCATCACGTATGCGCCGCCCGCGCCGACGACACTTTGGCCAAGATGCCCAACGCCGACGCGTTCAGGGCGGCCATGGACGGGACCATCGGGCGCAATCCGTACGGACATGGCTCGACTGCTGTCAGGGGAGAGCGGGATCGGTGTGAGGCAACGGTGCTTGGCGCCATCGTGCTCTACTACGTCTCGGGATCCGTACTGACTGTGACCGCGGTCAGGCTCGTCCACGGACTGTGAGTAGAGCGACTGAGTCGGCCCCTCAACCTGCCTCCGCCCCACCGCACAACCGCCGCAACACCACCCCACAGCGCCGCGCATACGCATGCTGCAGGCCGCGCGTAGCCGCCCCGCCCGCCCGCGCGTACCACTTCGCGCCCCGGCTGAAGGCCCGCACGGTCAGCCACACCGTCCCGTCGCCCGTCCGGTCCACCTCGAAGGCCTCCTCGCCGCACTCCGGGTGGCCGGAAAGCGTCCCGTACGCCCAGCCGATGCGCCGGTGCTCCTCCACCGTCCACACCACCCGGCACGGCGCCTTGATCAGGCCGGCGAGGGTGACCGTGACGTCGACCTCGGGGGCCGCGCGGTCGGACGAGGCGTCGATGCCGACGCCCATCGCGCGGTGCATCTCCCAGGTCATGACCGCTTCCGCGGCTCTGCGGAAGACCTCCTCGCCCTCGCCTATGCGGGTGCGCACGTGCAGGGGATGGAAGCCGGGCGGGCAGAAGCCGTTCTCCCGGGTCGCGCCGACGGCGTCGTACGTGAAGGACATGGGTCCCAAGCGTAAGGCGGCACCCGGGGATGCCTTCGTCCCGGGTGCCGCCCCTGTCGACTACGCCTGCGTCAGCTGACGTTGATCGCCGACCACGCGGCCGCGACGGCCTTGTACTCCGTGCTGCTCGTGCCGCCGTACAGGGCGGACGTCGCGCTCAGGGTCGCCGTGCGGGCGGCCTTGTAGTTGGTCGTCGACGTCATGTACTCGGTCAGCGCCTTGTACCAGATCGCGGCGGCCTTGGTGCGGCCGATGCCCGTGACCGTGGAGCCGTTGGACGTCGGGGAGTTGTAGCTCACCCCGTTGATCGTCTTGGCGCCGCTGCCCTCCGAGAGGAGGTAGAAGAAGTGGTTCGCGGGGCCGGACGAGTAGTGGACGTCCAGGCCGCCCAGGGAAGACGACCAGCTGTCCTTCGAGCCGCCGTCCTTGCTGGGCTTGTCCATGTAGCGCAGCGGGGTGCCGTCGCCGTTGATGTCGATCTCCTCGCCGATGAGGTAGTCACCGACGTCGGAGGAGTTGTTGGCGTAGAACTCGACCGCCGTGCCGAAGATGTCGGAGGTGGCCTCGTTCAGGCCGCCCGACTCGCCGGAGTAGTTCAGACCCGCGGTGTTGGAGGTGACGCCGTGGGTCATCTCGTGGCCGGCCACGTCCAGCGAGGTCAGCGGGTTGGTGTTGCCCTCGCCGTCGCCGTACGTCATGCAGAAGCAGCTGTCGTCCCAGAACGCGTTCACGTAGGCGTTGCCGTAGTGGACGCGGGAGTAGGCGGCCTTGCCGTCGTTCTTGATGCCGCTGCGGCCGAAGGTGTTCTTGTAGTAGTCCCAGGTCTCCTGCGCGCCGTAGGCCGCGTCGACGGCGGCCGTCTGGTTGTTGGAGGCGCTGCCGGTACCCCAGGTGTCGTCCGCGTCGGTGAACAGCGTGCCGGCGGAGGAGCTGGTGCTGCGGGCCTTGTCGTACGTCTTGTGGCCGCCGCGCGTGGCGTCGGTGAGGTTGTACGTCGAGCCCGACTTGGTCGTGCCGAGGGTGACCGTGCCCGAGTAGAGGCTCTTGCCGGTGCCGGTCTCGATGCCCTGGTACTCGAACAGCTTCTTGCCGGTGGCCGCGTCGGTGATGACGTGCAGCTCGTTGGGGGTGCCGTCGTCCTGGAGGCCGCCGACGACCGTCTCGAAGGCGAGGGTCGGCTTGCCGTTCGCGGCCCAGATCACCTTGCGGGGCGCCTGGTCCGCCTCGGTCTTCTCCGAGCCGGCCGCCTTGGCCAGCTTCACGGCCTGGCCCTCGGCCTTGGCGGCGGAGATGGCCGGCTTGAGCGAGGCGACCTTGATGGTGGCCTTCGTCGCTCTGGTGACGCCCTTGGCCGCGCCGGTCGCCGACTCGTGGACGACCAGGTCGCCGCCGAGGACGGGCAGACCGGCGTAGGTGCGCTCGTAGCGGGTGTGGACGGTGCCGTCGGCGTCCTTGACGACGTCCTTGACGACCAGCTTCTCCTGGGAGCCGAGGCCTATGCGGTCGGCGGTCTCGGCCGCCTCGGCCTGCTGGTCCTTGATGAGGGCGCTGCGGGCCGCGGGCGCGAGCGCGACCGGGACGGCGAGCGGGGTGGCCTTGGTGCCGGCGTCCACGGGGGCCGCGGCCGAAGTGCCGGTGGCCAGCCCGGTGGTGAGCAGGGCTCCGGCCGCCACGGCGGTGGCGATGGCCAGAGTGGTCCGCTTGTGACGCGCGTAGAGGGGGGTCACACGAGCTCCTTTTGTGGGGGAATTGCTGTGGTGCTTGTGCGGCGGGTGAGGGAAGCGTGACACCTGGGGCGCGTACATGTCAGGAGTGGGTCGTGATGTTGGTCAAAACTTGACCATCCGGCAAAGTTTCAGAAATGTGAACGGGCGCCGCCCCGGCGGGAGTTGAACCCACCGAGACGACGCCCTGACCTGAGCGGACCCCGAACGGGCCTACGGGAAAGTCAGCTTCCAGCTGTTGATGTAACCGGTGTCGATGGCCGCGTTGTCCTGGACGCGCAACTGCCAGACGCCGTTGGCGACTTCGGAGGACGCGTTCACCGTGTAGGTGGTGTTCAGGTTGTCCGCGCTGCCGCCGGTGCCGTACGCCTTCAGCGTGTACGCCGTGCCGTCGGGGGCGACCAGGTCCACCTTGAGGTCGCCGACGTAGGTGTGGACGATGTCCACGGCGACCTGGAGGTTGGAGGGCGCGTTTCCGGTCCGCCCGGACACGGTGATCGGGGAGTTCACGGCCGCCCCGTTGTCCGGAATCGATACGTCCGTTCCGCTCTCGAAGGACGTACCGCCGCCGCCGCCGTCGGAGCGCGCGCCCACGTTCACGCCCGCCCAGGCGTCCTGGACCGCCTTGTACTCGGGGCTCGTGGTGCCGTACAGCTCACCGGTCGCCGCGAGGGTGCCGGTGCGGGCGCCCGAGTAGTTGGTAGTGGACGTGAACTTGGTGGTCAGCGCTCGGAACCAGATCTTCTCCGCCTTGTCCCGGCCGATGCCGGTGACCGGAAGGCCGTCAGAGGTCGGCGAGTTGTAGGTGACACCGTTGATCGTCTTGGTGCCGCTGCCCTCCGACAGGAGGTAGAAGAAGTGGTTCGCCGGGCCCGACGAGTAGTGCACGTCGATCGAGCCGATGCCCGAGTACCAGGCGTCCTTCGAGGAGCCGTCCTGGCTCGGCCGGTCCATGTAGCGCAGCGGGGTGCCGTCGCCGTTGATGTCGATCTCCTCGCCGATGAGGTAGTCGCCCACGTCGGAGGAGTTGTTCGCGAAGAACTCGACGGTCGAGCCGAAGATGTCGGAGGTGGCCTCGTTCAGACCGCCGGACTCGCCGGAGTAGTTCAGGCCCGCGGTGTTGGAGGTCAGCCCGTGGGTCATCTCGTGCGCGGCCACGTCGATCGACGTCAGCGGGTTGGCGTTGCCCGAGCCGTCGCCGTACGTCATGCAGAAGCAACTGTCGGACCAGAACGCGTTGACGTAGTTGTTGCCGTAGTGGACCCGGGAGTAGGCACCGACGCCGTCGCCCTTGATGCCGCTGCGGCCGTGCACGTTCTTGTAGTAGTCCCAGGTGAGCGCGGCACCGTAGTGCGCGTCGGCGCCCGCGGACTCCAGGTTGGACGGGCTGCCGTTGCCCCAGACGTCGTCCGCGCCGGAGAAGAGGGTGCCGGTGCCGGAGGTGCCGCGGTTGAGGTTGTACGTCTTGTGCCCGCCGCGCGCGCCGTCGGTGAGGTTGTAGGTCGACCCGGACTGCGTGGTGCCGAGGGTGACCGTGCCGGAGTACACCGTGTTGCCGGTGCCGGTCTCGATCGCCTCCCACTCGTACAGCTTCTCGCCGGTGGTGGCGTCGGTGATGACGTGCAGTTCCTGCGGGGTGCCGTCGTGCTGGAAGCCGCCGACGACCGTCTCGTACGCCACGGTCGGCGTGCCGTTCGCGGCCCAGATCACCTTGCGGGGAGCCCGGTTGACGTCGGGGCTCTTGGCCTTCTCCGCCTTCGCCGCGGCCAGCGCCTGCTTCTCCGCCTTGGCGGCGGGGACGGCGGCGGCCGTGGTGGCCGGCTTGATGGCGGTGCGGGTGGCCTTGACGACGTCCTGGGTCGTGCCGGACTTGGCGGTCTCGACGACCAGGTCGCCGCCGAGGACGGGCAGACCGTCGTACGTCCGCTCGTAGCGGGTGTGGAGCGTGCCGTTGCCGTCCTTGACGACGTCACGGACGACCAGCTTCTCCTTGGCGCCGAGGCCCAGGTCCTTGGCGGTGTCCGCCTTGGTGGCGTTGGCCTCGCGTATCAGCGCGGCGCGCTGGGCGGGGGACAGCTTGACGGACTCGGCGCCCGGTATGACCTTGCCCGCGGCCGACGGTGCCTTCTCCGGGGCTGCGGTGGCGGCGCCCGACTGGACGGCCGCGGCGATCAGGGCGGCGACGCCGACGAGGGCGACGGCGGCGACCCGACGGTTCGTGCTGTGGGGGGTGCGTCTGTGGGAGGAACTGTCTCTCAACACTGACTCCTTCTGCGCGGCCGCGGATCACGCGGCCAGGGGAGACCGGCCGGCGGGTGGGCCGTCCGGGCAGAGCGAGGTAGTACGCAGAACGACGTGCGCGTGCTGGAACGGACGTGCGCGTGCGGAGTTCAGCCGCGGGCACCGTCATGTGACGGTGTTGTGGGGTTGCTGTGTCGCGGCCGTGGGAAGAGTGGCAGGTGACTGCGGTTTCTGTCAGGACCGCGTCAGGACTTTGGCCGGAAATCGTTCGTTGTCCGGGAGTTCATGTTCGGTATACGGACCGGAACGGCGTAGGCCCGCACCACCCCGAACGGGATGGGTGCGGGCCCCGGTGTCCGCGCGTCCTCGCCGTACCGCCTACTCCCCGCCGCCCGGCGCGTCGAAGCGCTCGAGATCCCGCAACCAGGCATGCGCCGTACCGTCGGACGGCGCCCGCCAGTCCCCGCGCGGGGAGAGGGAACCGCCGGCCGAGACCTTCGGCCCGTTCGGCATGGCCGAGCGCTTGAACTGTGCGAACGCGAAGAAGCGACGGCAGAAGACCTCCAGCCAGCGCCGGATCTCCGCCAGGTCGTACGCCACCCGCTTGGCCTCGGGGAAGCCCGGCGGCCAGGCGCCGGCCTCCGCGTCGTGCCAGGCGTGCCAGGCCAGGAAGGCGATCTTCGACGGCCGGAAGCCGTACCGCAGCACCTGGAAGAGCGTGAAGTCGTGCAGCGCGTACGGGCCGATCTTCGACTCCGTCGACTGCATCTCCTCGCCCGGCACCAGCTCCGGGCTGATTTCCGTGTCGAGGATCGCGGCCAGCGTCCGGCCCGTCTCCTCGTCGAACTGCTCGCTGCCGATGACCCAGCGGATCAGATGCTGGATCAGTGTCTTCGGCACACCGGAGTTGACGTTGTAGTGGCTCATCTGGTCGCCCACGCCGTACGTGGACCAGCCCAGCGCCAGCTCCGACAGGTCACCGGTGCCGAGCACGATGCCGCCGCGCTGGTTGGCCAGGCGGAACAGGTAGTCGGTGCGCAGACCGGCCTGCACGTTCTCGAACGTGACGTCGTACACCGGCTCACCGGACGCGAACGGGTGGCCCATCTCCTTGAGCATCAGCCGCGCGCTCGGCGTGATGTCCAGCTCGGCCGCGGTGACGCCGAGCGAGTTCATCAGCTTGTGGGCGTTGTCCTTGGTGTGGTCGCTGGTGGCGAAGCCGGGCAGGGTGAAGGCCAGGATGTCGCTGCGCGGACGGCCCGCGCGGTCCATCGCCCGGGCGGCGACGATCAGCGCGTGCGTGGAGTCCAGGCCCCCGGACACCCCGATGACCACCTTCGGGCCGCCGATCGACGCCAGCCGCTGCTGGAGCCCCGCGACCTGGATGTTGTACGCCTCGTAGCAGTCCAGGGCGAGACGGTCGGCGTCGGCCGGCACGAACGGGAAGCGCTCGACCCGGCGCCGCAGCCCCAGGTCCCCCGTCGGCGGGTCGAGCCGGAACCGTACCCGCCGGAAGTCACCGGTACGCCCGGCGTGCGCGCGGCGGTTGTCGTCGAACGTGCCCATCCGCTGCCGCTCCTGCCGCAGCAGGTCCAGGTCGACGTCGGCGACCGCGAACTGCTCGCCGAGCGGGAAGCGCTCCGACTCGGCCAGCAGGGCGCCGTTCTCGTGGATCATGGTCTGCCCGTCCCAGGACAGGTCCGTGGTCGACTCACCCAGCCCGGCCGCCGAGTAGACATACGCCGCCAGCAGGCGCGAGGACGCCGACCGGCACAGCAGCCGCCGGTCCTCGGCCCGGCCGACCGTGATCGGGCTGCCCGAGAGGTTGGCGAGCACGGTCGCGCCGGCCAGGGCGGCCTCCGCGCTCGGGGGCACCGGCACCCACATGTCCTCGCAGATCTCCGCGTGCACCACGAGAGAGGGGACGTCCTCCGCCTCGAAGAGCAGGTCCACGCCGAACGGCACCTCGTCGCCGCCGACCCGGATCGTCCCACCGCGCTCGTCCGCACCCGAGGCGATCTGCCGCTGCTCGTAGAACTCGCGGTAGTTCGGCGGATACGACTTGGGCGCCACGCCGAGGATCCGGCCGCGGTGCACGACCACCGCGCAGTTGTAGACCCGGTGGCGATGACGCAGCGGCGCGCCCACCACCAGCACCGGAAGCAGGTCGGCCGACCCGGCGACCACGGCCTGGAGCGCCTCCTCCACCTCGTCGAGCACCGCGTCCTGGAGCAGCAGGTCCTCGATCGAGTAGCCGGTCAGGCCCAGCTCGGGGAAGACGGCGACGGCGACGCCCTCCTCCGCGCACCGGCGGGCCTGGCGCAGAGCCGCCTCGGCGTTGGCCCGCGGGTCGGCGATGACGGTGTGACCCGTACACGCGGCGACCCGCGCGAAGCCGTGCTCGTAGATCGACCAGAAGTTCAACGGACTTCCCCAGGAGAAGCGGACAGTGCTGCCACCGAGCATAGATCGCCTGATCAGGCCCGCGCCGTTCCGGGCGAGGCGGGCCGCTCCCCGTGCCAGGACCGCCACAGCGCCGCGTACGCCCCGTCCGCCGCGACCAGCTCGTCATGGGTGCCCAGCTCGGAGAGCCGGCCGTTCTCCATCACCGCCACGCGGTCCGCGTCGTGCGCGGTGTGCAGCCGGTGCGCGATGCCGATGACGGTACGTCCCTCCAGTACGGCGGCCAGGGCGCGCTCGGTGTGCCGGGCGGTCGTCGGGTCGAGCAGCGCCGTCGCCTCGTCGAGGATCAGGGTGTGCGGGTCGGCCAGCACCACGCGCGCGAGGGCCAGCTGCTGGGCCTGGGAGCCGTCCGTGCCGTGGCCCCCGTCGCCCAGCGCCGTGTCGAGGCCGGCGGGCAGCAGCCGTACCCAGCCGTCGGCGCCGACCGCGGTGAGGGCGGCCCACACCTGCGCGTCGGTGGCGGACGGCTCGGCGATACGGAGGTTGTCGCGGACCGTGCCGAGGAAGACGTGGTGCTCCTGGGTGACGAGGACGACCTGGCGGCGCAGCTGCTCCGGGCCGAGGGCGACGACCGGGACGCCGCCGACCGTCACCGAGCCGGCGGTCGGCGCGTCCACACCCGCCAGCAGCCTGCTCAGGGTGGTCTTCCCGGCGCCGGACGGGCCGACCACGGCCAGTCGTTCCCCCGGCCGGACGGTCAGGTCGACATCGCTGAGGACCTCGCCGCCGCGGTCGTAGGCGTAGCGCACGCCGCTCACCTCGATCAGGTCGTCCGCGGGGGACGGCGAGTCGGCGTCCGTCGCCCGCGGTGCCCGCGCCAGCCCCTCCACGCGGGCGAACGAGGCGCCGCTGCTCTGCAGTTGCTCGACCCGCATCAGGATCTCGTCGAGCGGACCGACCATCTGCTGCAGATACAGCGCCGCCGCGACCACGGTGCCCAGGCTGATCGTGCCCCGCGCGTGCAGTGCGCCGCCGACGAGCAGGATCGTCGCCACGGGGACGAGATAGGCGATCTCGACCGACGGGAAGAACACCGTGCGCAGGAAGAGGGTGTGCAGGCGGGTCCGGCGGGACGTCTCCAGCGCGTCCCGGCTCGCCGTCACCCGCCGCCGCCCCAGCCGCAGTGCCTCCACCGTGCGGGCGCCGGACGCGGTCGCCGCGAGGATCTCCGCGACGTCCGAGGTGGCCGCGCCCTCGGCGAGGTAGCCGGCGCGGGCGCGGCGCAGATACCAGCGCAGCACCGGCCACAGGCCGGCCAGGCCGAGCAGCCCGCAGGCGCCGAGCAGGGGGTCCAGGGCGAAGACCGCGCCCAGCAGGAACAGGACCTGGACGGAGTTGATGAGCAGCTCGGGCCCGACGTCGCGCAGGGTGGCGCCGACGGCGGCCACGTCCGCGGTGCCGCGCGCCGTCAGGTCTCCGCTGCCGGCCCGTTCGACGACCGACGCGGGCAGGGCGAGCGTGCGGTCCACGAACTCCTCGCGGACGCGGGCGAGGGTGCGTTCGCCGAAGCGGTGGCCCACGTAGCGGGCCCAGCGGGCCAGCAACAGCTGGGCTGCAGCCGCTATCAGGATGGCCAGGGCGAGTTTGTCCACGGCCGATGTGCCGCCGCCGCGTCTGACTTCGTCGATGATGCGGCCCACCAGCCAGGGGCTGGCCAGGCCGGCGATCGCTGCGAGGGAGTTCAGGGCGAGTACGGCTGTGAAGGCTTTGGCGTCGGCTCGGATCAGGCGGACTGTGGCGCGGCGGACGTCTCGGGGCTCAGCGACGGGAAGGGTTGTGCGGCTATGAGCTCGGGACTTGGGGTTGTTTGCCGGGTGCGGGTGCTTTGTGGCTTGTCGCGCCCCGCGGCGGAGCCGCCTATTGATACGGCCCCGCGCCCCTTTGGGGAGTTTGGCTTCCGTCACCTGGCAAGCTCCTCGGCGTTCTCGTCCCGGGACACCAGGGTTCGGTAGCCCGGCTCCCCTTCCAGCAACTCGCGGTGGGTTCCTGTGGCCGCCACCTTGCCGTCGACCAGGTAGTGGACCGTGTCCGCCCGGTCCAGGACCAAGGGGGATGTCGTCGTCACCAGCGTCGTACGGCCCCCTCTCGTCGCGTGCAGACGTTCGGCGACCCGCGCCTCCGTGTGGGCGTCCAGCGCCGACGTGGGCTCCACGGCCAGCAGCACCTCCGGGTCCGCCAGCAGTGCCCGGACCAGGCGGACGCGCTGGCGTTGGCCGCCGGAGAGGTTGCGGCCCTGAGCGTCGATCGGGGTGTCGAGGCCGTCGGGAAGGCCACGGACGATGTCCTCGGCGACCGCCGTGTACACCGCTTGAGTGATCGCCGGCTCGTCCCGGTCCGCGTGCCCGGCCACCAGCTCCCGCAGCGTGCCCGCGAACAGGTCGGCCTCATGGTCGGCGACCAGGATGTGCGCCCGGACCTGCGGTAACGCGATCTCGCTCAGGGGTACTTCGCCCCAGGTCGCCGCCGACGGGACGTAGTACCCGAGGCGGTCGACGACGCCCGCGGCGTCGGCCGGCAGCGCGGCGGCCAGTGCGGTGAGCCGCCCCGGCGGCACGCGCACCCCGGACTCGGGGTCGTGCAGCGCCGCCGGCTCCGCGGGCGCGTCCCGCGTGCCGGTGTCCGCCATCGGCTCCAGCCGCAGGAACCGTACGACCCGCCGCGCCGCCACCACCCCACGGCTGACCTGGTAGCCGCACTCGATGAAGAACGCCACCGGCCCCACCAGCACCGCGACATAGCCGTACACCGACACCAGCTCGCCCACGGTGATGTCGCCCTGGGCCGCCAGCCGCGCCGCCAGCCAGGTCACCACGGCCAGGAAGAGCGTGGGCAGCCCCACGCCGAGTGCCTGCACCCAGCTGGTCACCGCCCCGACCCGGTACCCCTGCGCCCGCAGCCGCTGCGAGTCGCGCCGGAAGGCGTCGGCGACCAGGCCCTTGCCGCCGAGGCCGTTGAGGACGCGCAGGCCGCCCGCGAGGTCGGCGATCCGTGCGGTCAGGACGCCCTGCCGCTCCCGGTACTCCGTCTCCGTACCCTGCAACCGCCCCAGCAGCGGCCCGACCAGCACACCGACCAGCGGCATCCCGAGCAGCACCACGACCGCGATCGGCACCGACACCGACACCAACAGCCCGGCGACCACCAGATAGGCGACGACGGCACCGACGCCGGGGCCGACGACGGTCAGGGACTGGCTGATGGTCTGCACGTCGCCCACGCCGATCGTGACGACCTCCCCGGCCCCGATCCGGCGCGGCAGCGTGGCACCCAGTCGTACCGCGTGCCCCATCAGCACCTTGACCGTGCGGAAGTTGCTGTCCATCCGCACCCGCGTCATCGTGCGGTGCCGCATGATGCTCAGCCAGGCGTTGAACGCGCCCACCGCGAACAGCGCACCCGTCCACCCCACCAGCGCGCCGTAGTCACCGCCCGCCAGCCCCTCGTCGACGGCACGGGACATCAGGTACGGGGTCGCCGCCAGCAGCACCATCCACACGCTGGAGATCAGCGCCCCCATCGAGGACCGCATGGCCTGGCGCCTGACGAGCCACCACAGATACCGCCATCCGCCACGACAGTCGGGTGTCCCCGGATCCTCGTACGCGTCGATCATCGTTGCCCGTGCCCCGTCCGTCGTCCCTCGTGCCGTCCACCTACGCCAGACTGTCCCGCCACGCCCGGTGCAGATCCGCGAACCTGCCCGTCCCCGCGATCAGCTCGGCCGGTGTGCCGTCCTCTACGATCCGCCCGTGCTCCATGACCAGTACCCGGTCCGCGATCTCGACCGTGGACAGGCGGTGGGCGATGACGACGGCCGTACGCCCGTGCAGGACCGTCGACATCGCGCGCTGCACGGCCCGTTCGCCGGGGATGTCCAGCGAGCTGGTCGCCTCGTCGAGGATCAGCACCGCCGGGTCGGCCAGCAACGCCCGCGCGAACGCCACGAGTTGACGCTGACCGGCGGAGATCCGGCCGCCCCGCTTGCGTACGTCGGTGTCGTAGCCGTCGGGCAGGGAGCTGATGAAGTCGTGCGCCCCGATGGCCTTCGCGGCCTGCTCGATCTCCTCGCGGGTCGCGTCCGGCCGCCCGATGGCGATGTTCTCGGCGACCGTGCCGGAGAACAAAAACGCCTCCTGCGTCACCATCACCACGCCGCGCCGCAGTTCGGGCACGGCCAGTTCGCGCACGTCGACGCCGTCCAGCAGGACCCGGCCGTCGGAGGGGTCGTAGAACCGGGCGAGCAGCTTGGCCAGCGTCGACTTGCCCGCGCCGGTGGAGCCGACGACCGCGACCGTCTGCCCGGCCGGCATCGTGAGGTCGAAGCGGGGCAGCACCTCGCCGCCGGTGCGGTAGCCGAACCGGACGCCGTCGAAGACGACCTCGCGGCCGGGGTGCTCCGACTCCAGTGCCGGCAGCTGCCGGGGTGCGGACGGCTCGGGGACGGACGGGGTCTGCGCCAGCAGCCCGGCGATCTTCTCCAGGGAGGCCGCCGCCGACTGGTACGAGTTGAGGAACATGCCGAGCCGGTCGATCGGGTCGTACAGCCGCCGCAGGTACAGCACGGCCGCCGCCAGCACTCCGAGGGCCAGGGTGCCGCCCGCCACCCGGTAGGCACCCCACAGCACGATCCCCGCGACCGCGGTGTTGGCCACGAGCCGGGAGCCGACGACATAGCGGGCCATCTCCAGCAGCGCGTCGCCGTTCGTCCGCTCGTGGCGGGTGTTGAGGACCCGGAAGCCGGCGTCGTTGGCGGCCTCGCGACGAAAGGCGCGCACCGGGCGGATGCCGTTCATCGTCTCGACGAACTTCACGATCACGGCCGCGATCGCGGTGGACCGCAGGGTGTACACGCGTGCCGCGCGCCGCCGGTAGAGCCGTACGAGGAGGTACAGCGGCACGAAGGAGGCCAGCGCGACCGCACCCAGCCCGAGGTCCAGCCAGAGCAGCAGGGCCGAGATGTAGACGAACGACAGGATGACGGTGACGAGTTCCTGGAGGCCCTCGTCGAGCAGCTCGCGCAGGGACTCCACGTCCGTGGTGGAACGGGAGATCAGCCGCCCCGAGGTGTAGCGCTCGTGGAAGTCGACGCTCAGGGCCTGGGCGTGGCGGAAGATGCGGCCGCGCAGGTCGAGCAGCACGTCCTGGTTGACGCGGGCGGAGAACAGGATGAACGCGTACTGCAGTACGCCGGAGGCCAGCGCGCACAGCAGATAGCCCACGCCCACCGCGACCAGCGGCCCGAGGTCGTCACGCCGGAACGCCGGGACGGCCGAGTCGATGGCGTACGCCACCAGCAGCGGGCCCGTCTGCACGGCCGCCTGCTGGAGCAGCAGCAGAAGCGTGGTGACGGCGACGCGGGCCTTCATCGGGGCGAGCAGGGAGCGCAGGAGGGCGGTGGTGGCGCCCGGGGGAGTGGGCAGGACGTCGCGGTCGAAGGGGTCGTCGGGCCCGCGGGGTTCCTCGGCCGGCTGGTCCTCGCCCGGTGCGGTGGCGGTTGTCGCTGTCATCGGTCGGCCTCCTCGGTCCCGGCCATGAGGTGGGCGTACTCGGCGTTGCCGCGCAGCAGTTCGTGATGGGTGCCGACGGCGGCGATACGGCCGTCGCTGAGCAGGGCGACGCGGTCCGCGAGGAGCACGGTCGACGGGCGGTGGGCGACGATCAGGGCGGTGGTCTGCGCGAGTACGTCCCGCAGGGCGGCCTCCACGGCGGCCTCGGTGTGCACGTCCAGGGCGGACAGGGGGTCGTCGAGCACGAGGAACCTGGGCCGGCCGACGACCGCCCGCGCGAGGGCGAGGCGCTGGCGCTGGCCGCCGGAGAGGCTGAGGCCCTGTTCGCCGACCTGTGTCCCGGTGCCGTGGGGCAGGGCGTGCGCGAAGCCGGCCTGCGCGACGGCCAGCGCCCGCTCCAGCTCGGGCTCTCCGGCCCCGTCGGCGGTCCCCATGAGAACGTTGTCGGCGACGCTGGCCGAGAAGAGGGTGGGCTCCTCGAAGGCGACGGCGACGAGTTCGCGCAGCGATTCCCTGGACATGGCGGTGATGTCGTTGCCGTCGAGGGTGATGTGACCGGACGTCACCTCGTGGAGGCGGGGGACGAGGGCGGTCAGGGTCGTCTTGCCGCTGCCTGTTGCGCCCACGAGGGCCATGGATTCGCCGGGGCGGATGTGGAGGTCGATGCGGTCGAGGGTGGGTGGGGAGTCTTCGGGGGCGTCGGGATAGCGGAATCGGACGTTGTGGAAACGGATGCCATCGTTGTCGGCTGTAGGGCTGTGGGGGTTGATCGCGCCCCGCGGCGGAGCCGCATGATGACCCAGCCCCGCGCCCCTTCGGGGCGCTTCCCGTTCCGGCGTTTCGTCCATCACCTCGAAATACCGCTCAGTCGCGGTCGCCGCCTCCTGGCTCATCGCCAGCAGGAAGCCGATCGAGTCCACGGGCCAGCGCAGCGCGAGCGCCGTCGACAGGAACGCCACCAGGGTGCCCGCCGACAGCTCCCCGTCCGCCACCTGAACGGTGCCCAGCACCAGGGCCGCCCCGATGGCCAGCTCCGGCAGCGTCACGATGACGCCCCAGATCGTCGCCAGCAGCCGGGCCTTGTGCAGCTCCGTGCCGCGCAGCGTCCGTGACAGGTCGCGGAACGCCCGCGCCTGGCTGCGGTGCCGGCCGAACCCCTTGATGATCCGGATGCCGAGCACGCTCTCCTCGACGACCGTCGTCAGATCGCCGACCTGGTCCTGTGCGCGGCGCGCCACGGAGGCGTACCGCTTCTCGAAGACCACACAGGTGACCATCACGGGCACGGCCGGGATGAGGATGACCAGCCCGAGCGTCCAGTCCTGGACCAGCATGATGATCACGCCGACCAGGATCGTCACGCTGTTGACCAGCAGGAACGTCAGGGGGAAGGCGAGGAACATCCGCAGCAGCATCAGATCGGTCGTGCCCCGCGACAGCAGCTGCCCCGACGCCCACCGGTCGTGGAACGCCACCGGCAGCCGCTGGAGATGCCGGTACAGCTCCGCCCGCATCGATGCCTCGACCCCGGCCAGCGGGCGCGCCACCAGCCACCGCCGCAGCCCGAACAGCAACGCCTCCGCGAACCCGAGCAGCAGCAGGAAGAGTGCCCCGAGCCACACGCCGGCCGGGTCCCGGTCGGCGACGGGCCCGTCCACCATCCACTTCAGGACGAGCGGAATGACCAGCGTCAGACAGGAGGCGACGACCGCCACGGACGCGGCGGTGAGCAACCGCACCCGCACGGGCCGCACATACGGCCACAGCCGCAGCAGCGTCCGTACGGCGGATCGGTCGGATCGGTCAGGGCTTTCCTCGGCGGTCGCACGTGTCGTCACCATCACTTGCGAGCCTACGGATCGCCACTGACACTGCCCACCGAGTTTTGGCCGGTCCGCGATCGGCCGCTGGACCTACGACCTGCGCGTTCGAGGGGTCGTACAGCGCGCGACGGCGGGGGTCGTAGCGTGCCGTCAACCGATCGGCCGATGCGGCTTCCAGCGCGACGGCCGATGTGCGGGACCTCGCCGCGCCGCGACCCTGATGCCATGTCCGTCATCGAAGTCACCGATCTGCGCAAGTCGTACGGCGGCCGGACCGTCGTCGACGGCGTCTCCTTCACCGTCGACGAGGGCGAGATCTTCGGCATCCTCGGCCCGAACGGCGCCGGCAAGACCACCACCGTCGAGTGCGTCGAGGGCCTGCGCGTCCCCGACGCCGGCCGCGTCCGGGTGACCGGCCTCGATCCCGTCGCCGAGCACGAGGCCACCCGCCGGGTGCTCGGCGCGCAGCTCCAGGAGAGCGAGTTGCAGGCCAAGCTCACCGTCCGCGAGGCGCTGGAGCTGTACAGCGCCTTCTACCCGAACCCGCTCGACTGGCGGCCGCTCGCCGAGCGCCTCGGTCTGACCGACAGGCTCACCACCCGGTTCGGCAAGCTCTCCGGCGGTCAGAAGCAGCGGCTGTTCATCGCGCTCGCCCTGGTCGGCAACCCTCGGGCCGTCGTCCTGGACGAGCTGACCACCGGTCTCGACCCGCGCGCCCGCCGGGACACCTGGGAGCTGATCGAGGACATCCGCGCGAACGGCGTGACCGTCCTCCTCGTCACCCATTTCATGGAGGAGGCGCAGCGACTCTGCGACCGGATCGCCGTGATCGACAAGGGGCGGATCGCCGCGCTGGACACCCCGGCCGGGCTGATCCGCCGCTCCGCGGGCGGCACCGTCATCAGCTTCACGCCGTCCGCCCCGCTGGACGAGCGCGACCTGAACGCGCTGCCCGCGCTCGCGTCCGTCGAGCACAAGGACGGCCGGATCACCCTCTCCGGCACCGACGAGACCGTCAACGCCGTCATCACGCTGCTCGCCCGCACCCACATCACGGCCCATCAACTCCGCGTCACGGACGCCACGTTGGACGACGCCTTTCTAGACCTGACGAAGGACACCCCGAAGGAGACAGCGGCATGAGCGCGGCCCTGGTCAACACCGCCGTACTGAAGAGCGAGGTCCGGCTCTTCCGCCGGGAGCCCGGCGCTCTGTTCTGGATGCTGGGGTTCCCGACCCTGCTGCTGGTGATCCTCGGCTCGATCCCGGCCTTCCGGGAGACCGACCCCGCCTTCGACGGGCTGCGTCCGATCGACGGCTATGTCCCGGTGGCCGTGCTGCTCGGCCTGATCGTCGGCGGGATCCAGGCGATGCCCCAGGCCCTCACCGGCTACCGGGAGCGCGGCATCCTGCGCCGGATGTCCACCACCCCCGTCCGGCCGGCCGCCCTGCTGTCCGCACAGATGCTCCTCTTCGGCGGGGCCGCCCTGGTCTCCGCGCTGTTCGCCCTGGGGGTCGGGCGGCTCGCCTTCGACGTTCGGCTGCCGCGGCAGGGCTTCGGCTACGCCCTGGCCCTGCTCCTGGCTGTGCTGGTCGCCCTCGCGCTGGGCGCCGTGATCTCTGCGCTGTCCCGGACCACGAAGATCGTCGGCGCCATCGGGTCGGCCGTGTTCTTCCCGGCGATGTTCTGCGCGGGCGTGTGGATGCCGGTGCAGACCATGCCGGACGTCCTGGCCCGCTGCGTCGGCTACACGCCCTTCGGCGCGGCGGCCGAGGCCCTGAACCAGGCGGCTGCGGGGGACTGGCCGGGCTGGGGCCATCTGGGCGTGCTCGTGGCCTGGACGGCGCTGCTCACGGCCGGTGCCGCGCGCTGGTTCCGCTGGGAGTAGGGGACGGGCCGTGCAGACTGGTGGCATGACCGCGGCGGACACGGACATCGAGCGGCGCTGGGAGCAGATGCACACCCTGGGGCCGTACGGGCTGCTCGGCGTCGGCGTCGTCCTCTCGGCCGGCGCCGCCGACCTGATGGACGGCCCCGCCGACTGGTACGCCTCCGGGGCCCTGGTCGTCGCCGCGATCGTGCTCCAGCTGTGGTGGAACGGCACCCGCCACCGGCGGGCCGGCCGGGGCCGGACGCCCTCCCCGGCCGGGACGGCGTACTACGTCCTACGCTGGGCGATCGCCTTCGCGCTCACCTGGATCAACCCGCTCTTCGGCTTCTACGCGGCAACCGGTCTGATGGACGCCGACGAACTGCTCCCGGGCGGGTGGCGGCGGCTCGGCGTGTTCGGCGCCGCGGTCACCATGGCCGGTTCGCAGTCCGGGGGACTGCCGCCGAAGAGCACCGGACAGTGGTTCCTGTTCGGCGGACTCGTCGTCGTCAACACCGTCCTGCAGCTGGTTGTCGCCCACTTCATCGAGCAGGAGGAGCGGCGCTCCCGCGAACGTGCCGTGACCATCGCCGAACTGGAGCGCACCAACACGGCGTTGCAACAGGCGCTCGACGAGAACGCCGCCCTGCACTCCCAACTCCTCGTCCAGGCCCGGGAGGCGGGCGTCTCCGACGAGCGCCGACGCCTGGCCGCCGAGATCCACGACACCCTCGCCCAGGGCCTGACCGGCATCATCGCCCAGCTCCAGGTCGTCGCTGGCGCCTCCGACCTGCCCACCGCCCGCACCCACCTCGACCGCGCCTCGGCCCTGGCCCGCCACAGCCTCGGTGAGGCCCGCCGCTCCGTGCACAACCTCGCCCCCGTCGCCCTGGAGAACGACGGACTGCCGCAGGCCCTCAAGAGCACGGTCGCCGAATGGGCCGAACGGACGGGCGTACGCGCCGAGTTCACGGTCACCGGCACCACGGAACAACTCCACGACGAACTGTCGGCGACCCTGCTGAGAATCGCCCAGGAGGCCCTCTCCAACGCCGCCCGGCACGCCCGCGCGAACCGGGTCGGCGTCACCCTCACCTTCCTCGGCGACGAGGTCATCCTCGACATCCGTGACGACGGCCGGGGCTTCGCCCCGCAGGCCCTCCCCGAACGCAGCCACACCGGCGGCTTCGGCCTCGCCGGCATGCGCGCCCGCGCCGAACGCATGGCCGGTTCCCTGACCGTCGAGTCCGAGCCGGGACAGGGCACGGCCCTGTCGGCTCGCGTACCGTTGGTGCGCCATGACTAGCGACGAGGCGTCCATCTCCCTGTTGATCGTCGACGACCATCCCGTCGTACGCGACGGCCTGCGCGGCATGTTCGAGTCCGCACCCGGCTTCCGTGTCCTCGGCGAGGCCGCCGACGGGGCGGAAGCGGTCGAGAAGGCCGCCGTCCTCGACCCCGACGTGATCCTCATGGACCTGCGCATGCCGGGCGGCGGCGGGGTCGACGCGATCGCCGAGCTGACCCGGCGCGGGGCCCGTGCCAAGGTCCTCGTACTGACGACCTACGACACGGACACCGACACCCTCCCGGCGATCGAGGCGGGCGCGACCGGCTACCTGCTCAAGGACGCCCCGCGCGACGACCTGTTCACGGCCGTACGCGTCGCCGCCGAGGGCCGCACCGTCCTCTCCCCGGCCGTCGCCTCCCGCCTGGTCTCCGCCGTCCGGACACCGCGGACACCCGGCAACGAGCCCCTCTCCGCCCGCGAGCGCGAGGTACTCGTCCTGGTCGCCAAGGGCACCTCCAACCGCGAGATCGCCCGCGAACTCTTCATCAGCGAGGCGACCGTCAAGACCCACCTCACCCACCTGTACGCCAAGCTGGGCGTCAAGGATCGGGCGGCGGCGGTGGCCACGGCGTACGAGCGGGGGATCCTCGGCTAGCCGGGGTAGGGCAGCAGACCGGCGGCGATCCGCTCCCAGGACGCCTTCAGCTCAGCCAGCAGCTCAGGCCGGTCGGGCGCCAGGTCGGCCTGCTCACGCTGGTCGGCGGCGAGGTCGTAGAGGTGGTCGGTGCCCTTCTCGTCCCGGTAGTACTTCCAGTCGCCGCGCCGCAGGGCCCGGTTGGCCCGCACCCGCCAGAACAGGTCCCGCTCCGGCAGCTCCGCGCCGCGCAGCAGGTAGTCCGCGAGGCTGCTGCCGTCCAGCGGATACGCCGGGTCGGGCCGCGCACCGCCCAGCTCCAGCAGCGTCGCCGTCCAGTCGGGGGAGAAGACCGGCTCGTCGCTGACCTGCCGGCCGTCGATGCGGGCGGGCCAGCGCAGGATCGACGGCACCCGGATGCCGCCCTCCAGCAGCACGAACTTCTCCCCGCTGAGCGGCCAGTTGTAGGAGTAGCGCTCCCCGCCGTTGTCGCTGGCGAACAGCACGACGGTGTTCCGCTCCTGCCCCGACCGGCGCAGGGCGTCCAGCACCTCGCCGACGGCCGCGTCCAGGCTCTCCACCATCTGCGTGTACTTCTCGACCGAGCCGCCGTCGTAGTGGTTGAGCGCCCGGCTCACCTCGGCCTGAGACCTGGCGGCCCGGATCTTCGCCTCGATCTCGGCGCCGGTCTCCTCGTCGCCCTCCGCGAGCCAGGGCCAGTGCGGGGTGGTGAAGTTGAGGTTGAGCAGCCAGGGCGTGTCGTGGCCCCGGCTCACGTACTCGACGGCCCGCTCGGTCAGCACGGTCGTGTAGTACCGCAGGTCCTTGTACTCGGCGTCGCCCTCGTAGAGGTCGTAGGTGCCGAGCTGGCCGAGCTTGGAGTAGTACTCCAGGACGCCGCCGAAGTTTCCGAAGAACTCGTCCCAGCCCGACCTGGTGGGGCTGTGGTCCGGCAGCCAGCCGCAGTGCCACTTGCCGATGAGCGCGGTGGCGTAGCCCGCCTTCTTCAGCAGCGAGGCGAGTGTCGGGTGGTTCGGGTCCAGCCCTTGCGCCTTGTCGGCGATGGGCTCGGCCAGCCCGCCGGGCGTACGGCCCGGATAGCGCCCCGTGTACAGGCTGAACCGGGTCGGCGAGCAGGTCGCCGAGCCGGAGTAGGCGTCGGTGAACCGCACTCCCTGCCGGGCCAGTCGGTCCAGGTTCGGGGTCCTGATGTGCGGGGCGCCGTAGGAGGACAGGTCGGCCCAGCCGAGGTCGTCGCCGAGGATGACGAGGATGTTGGGGCGCTTGCCGGACGCGGCGGGGCGGGGCGGGCCTTGAAGGGGCGCTCGGCGGGGGCGGCTACTACGGCTTCGGCAGCTTCGGCGGGGGTGACCGTACCGGCGACGGCGGTCACGGCGCCACCGCCGACGAGGCCGCCGAAGGCACGGCGGGATATCTCAGGCATACGCCTCAGTCGATCAGCGGGCCGGGCCCCGTGACCAGGAATCCGGCGCGGACTTCACGCGACTGAAACGCCCCCGCAGCGAACCGCCCTCAGCCGAGCACCCGCAGCAACAGGACCGCCCGTGCCGGAACCGTGATCGCCGCCCCCGCCCGGTGTTCCACGCCCGGCGCCTCCTCCTGCTCCTCCCGCGAGGTGTCGACCACCACCTCGTACCGCTCCGCCCACGGCGGCCCCGGCAGCACGAAGCTCACCGGCCGGTCCCCGGCGTGCAGCACGGCCAGGAAGCTGTCGTCGAGGATCGGCGCCCCGCGTTCGTCCCGGCCCGGGATGTCCCGCCCGGACAGGTACATGCCCAGCATGGCGGCGGGCGCGTACCAGTCCCGTTCCGTCATCTCCGAGCCGCGCGGCGTGAACCAGGCCAGGTCCCGCAGACCGTCGGCCGAGTGCGCCCGCCCGGAGAAGAAGGCCCGCCGCCGCAGTACGGGATGCCGGTGCCGCAGCTCGATCAGCCGGGAGGTCAGGTCGAACAGCGCCTTCCAGCCGGGGTCCTCCAGCAGCCCCCAGTCCAGCCAGCTGATCTCGTTGTCCTGGCAGTAGGCGTTGTTGTTGCCCCGCTGCGTCCGCCCCAGCTCGTCACCCGCGACCAGCATCGGCACGCCCGTCGACAGCAACAGGGTCGTCAGCAGGTTGCGCAACTGCCGCCGCCGCAGCGCCCGTACGCGCTCGTCGTCCGTCTCCCCCTCGGCCCCGCCGTTCCAGGACCGGTTGTCGTTCGCCCCGTCCCGGTTGCCCTCCCCGTTCGCCTCGTTGTGCTTGCGCTCGTAGGACACCAGGTCGCGCAGGGTGAAACCGTCGTGCGCGGTCACGAAGTTCACGGACGCGTACGGCCGCCGCCCGCCCCACGCGTACAGGTCGCTCGACCCCGACAGCCGGTACCCCAGATCCCTCACGTCCGGCAGCGCGCCCCGCCAGAAGTCCCGTACGGCGTCGCGGTAGCGGTCGTTCCACTCCGTCCACAGCGGCGGGAAGGCCCCCACCTGGTAGCCGCCCGAGCCCACGTCCCACGGTTCGGCGATCAGCTTCACCCGCCGCAGCACCGGATCCTGCGCGATGACCGCCAGGAACGGCGACAGCATGTCGACGTCGTGCATGGAGCGGGCCAGCGCCGCCGCCAGGTCGAAGCGGAAGCCGTCCACGCCCATCTCCGTCACCCAGTACCGCAGCGAGTCGGTGATGAGCCGCAGCACGTGCGGCTGGACGACGTGCAGCGTGTTCCCGCAGCCCGTGTAGTCGGCGTAGCGGCGCGCGTCCGGCTGCAGCCGGTAGTAGCCGCGGTTGTCGATGCCCTTCAGCGACAGCGTCGGGCCCAGCTCGCCGGCCTCCGCCGTGTGGTTGTAGACGACGTCGAGGATGACCTCGATCCCGGCCGCGTGCAGGGCGCGGACCATCCGCCTGAACTCGCCGACCTGCTGACCCGTCGTACCGGAGGCGGCGTAGGCGGCGTGCGGGGCGAAGTAGCCGATGGAGTTGTAGCCCCAGTAGTTGCGCAGGCCCTTGCGCAGCAGATGGTCCTCGTGCGCGAACTGGTGCACCGGCAGCAGCTCCACCGCCGTCACGCCCAGCTTCACCAGATGCTCGATCGCCGCCGGGTGCGCGAGACCGGCGTACGTCCCCCGCAGTTCCTGCGGTATCCCCGGGTGCAGCTGGGTGAAGCCCCGTACATGCACCTCGTAGATCACCGAGTCGGCCCACGGCGTCTTCGGCCGGCGGTCGTCCCGCCACTCGTCGTCGGGGGCGTCGTCATGGACCACGACACCCTTCGGGACGTACGGCGCCGAGTCACGGTCGTCGCGCACGGTGTCGGCGACATGCTGCTGGGGCCAGTCGCGCACATGCCCGTAGACCTCGGGCGGCAGACCGAAGTCGCCGTCCACCGCGCGGGCGTACGGGTCGAGGAGCAGCTTCGCCGGGTTCCAGCGGCCGCCGGTCCACGGGTCCCAGCGGCCGTGCACCCGGTAGCCGTAGCGCTGACCCGGCATCACACCCGGCACGAAGCCGTGCCAGATCTCGTGCGTCAGCTCGCTGAGCCTGGCCCGCGTCTCCTTCCCCTGCTCGTCGAACAGACACAGCTCGACGGCTTCGGCACCCCCCGCCCACAGCGCGAAGTTGGTACCCGCCACCCCGTCCGGGCCGACCCGGAACCGGGCCCCGAGCGGCATGGGCGCGCCCGGCCACACGGGCACGGCAGGGGCTTTGAGCCGCGCGCCGTTCACGACGGCGGCCGGGCGCCCCTCCTCAGCGGCGACCGCCCCGGCCACCGCCTCCTGCTCGGCTGCGCTCGACACCTGTCGGCCTCCCACGGCTCAGGGACCACACGCATGTGGAAGGAGAGCCCCGGCGTCCCGGTCCGCGGCTCCCCGTCGCGTCGTCCTCCCACATGTTCTGCCCACCGCGTGGCCAAGCGACCCCGGGGAAGTCGGCCGTGCCCCGACGGGGCGCGGGACCGTGCCGGCATGCGGCTCCACCGCGCGGCCCGCGGAGCGCCCCGCACTGACGTTTCCCGGGGGCCGCCCCGGTCGTTGGGGTCTTCGTGAGGCACGTACAAGGGCGCGCGCGGCGCGCAGGGGCCGCATTGGCCGCCGTACTGACATGGGCAGGACTGCTGGCCGGGGCCGCCGGCTGTACTTCGGGCGGCGGTGTCGACCAGATGCTGGGCAAACCCCCGGCGCCCGAGGACGTCATCCGGGTGACGCCCGACGACGAGACCAAGGGCGCACGCCCCGACGACCCCCTGCTCGTCCGGGTGTCCAGCGGACGCCTGGAGTCGGTGAAGGTCGTCAGGTCCCAGGACGCCCAGGAGACCCCGGTCCCCGGGCACATCTCCAAGGACGGCCGGCGCTGGGAGCCCGAGGACCCCGGGCTAGCCCTGGCCGCCAGGTACACGATCGACGCGGTGGCCGTCGACGGCCACGGGCGCCGCAGCGCACGGCACACGACCTTCACCACGTACGTCCCCGACGAGCGGTTCATCGGATACGTCGCCCCGGAGCACCGCTCCACCGTCGGCACCGGAATGATCGTCTCGCTGGAGTTCAACCGGGAGATCGAGAACCGCGCCGCGGTCGAACGCGCCGTCCACGTCACGGCCGAGCCCGCCGTGGAGATCCGCCCGCACTGGTTCGGCAAGGCCCGCCTCGACTTCCGCCCCGAGCACTACTGGAAGCCCGGCACCCAGGTCACCGTCGCGCTGCGCCTGCGCGACGTCGAAGGGGCGCCCGGGGTGTACGGGCAGCAGTACAAGACGTTCTCCTTCACCGTCGGCCGCCACCAGGTCTCCGTCGTCGACGCGGCCCGGCACACCATGGAGGTCCGCCGCGACGGCGAGCTGCTCACCACCGTCCCGATCACGGCCGGCGCCCCCAAGAACACGACGTACAACGGCAAGATGGTCGTCACCGAGATGCTCGAACTGACCCGGATGAACGGTGCGACGGTCGGCTTCCGAAAGGCCGACGGCAAGAGCGAGTACGACATCCCGGACGTCCCGCACGCCATGCGCCTGACCGACTCCGGCACCTTCCTGCACGGCAACTACTGGGCGGACGCCTCCATCTTCGGACAGAGCAACGTCAGCCACGGCTGCGTGGGGCTCAGGGACGTGAAGGGCGGCGGCGCCGAGACACCCGCGGGCTGGTTCTTCGACCGCAGCCTGATCGGGGACGTCGTCGAGGTCGTCCACAGCAATGACAAAAAGGTCGCTCCCGACAATGGCCTCGGAGGATGGAATATGGGCTGGAAGGAGTGGAAGGCGGGGAGTGCGGTGAAGTAACAGGACAGGGGGGTGAGTTCCTCGACCAACCGGCTATCTGCCGATGTTGGAACTGAACGGTGACAATCGTGTGGCGTCGACGCGCATGACCATGTGGTTAATATGCGCCGATGCGCGCGGGAAACGCGTGGGGGCGCGGGCCTGACCAGGTCCGGGGAGGGGAGAAGGACTTGAACGTGCGGCCGATATCGGGGGCGTCGGTTGACGCGGTGAACGCGGGCGGCGGGCGTCGGCGCAAGGCGATGGCGGCACTGGCCGGAGCGCTGCTGCTCGCCGTCACCGCGTGCGGCGGGGGCGGCGGGTCGGACTCGGGCGCCGGCGACGGCAAGGGCAAGGGCGCCGGCACGGCGCGGGCCGAGAAGTCCCGGGCCGTCGTGACCATAGCGCCGGGAGACGGCGCGAGGTCCGTCGAGACCAGCGGCGCGCTGAAGGTGACCGCGGCCAAGGGCAAGCTGACGGACGTCGAGGTCAAGGACGCCAAGGGCACCGCGATAGCCGGGAAGATATCCGGCGACGGCGGCACCTGGACCCCGTCCACGCATCTCGCCGCCGCCACGAAGTACACGGTGCGCGCGGTCGCCGAGGACTCCGCGGGCCTGGAGGCCGCCAAGGAGGCCGACTTCACCACCCTGACCCCCGAGAACACCTTCCTCGGCACCTTCACGCCCGAGGACGGCTCCGAGGTCGGCGTCGGGATGCCGTTCTCGATCCGCTTCACCCGGGGCATCACCAGCCCCGAGGACGTCGAGAAGGCCATCACCGTCAAGACCGAGCCGGCCGTCGAGGTCGCGGGCCACTGGTTCGGCAACGACCGCCTCGACTTCCGTCCCGAGAAGTACTGGAAGGCCGGCACGAAGGTCACGGTCGACCTCAACCTCGACGGCGTCGAGGGCCGCCCCGGCGTCTACGGCGAGCAGGACAAGAAGCTCTCCTTCACCATCGGCCGCAACCAGGTCTCCGTCGTCGACGCGAAGACGAAGAAGATGAAGGTCATGCAGGACGGCAAGGTCGTCAGGACCATCCCCGTCACCACCGGCGCGCCCGGGTACGAGACCTGGAACGGCCAGATGGTCATGACCGAGAAGTTCGTGCAGACCCGTATGAACGGCGACACGGTCGGCTACGAGGGCGAGTACGACATCAAGGACGTCCCGCACGCCACCCGCCTGACCGACTCCGGCACCTTCATCCACGGCAACTACTGGGGCGGCGGCGTCTTCGGCAACACCAACGCCAGCCACGGCTGCATCGGCCTGCGCGACGTCAAGGGCGCGTGGGACAAGGGCACCCCGGCCGCGTGGTTCTTCAACCACTCGATGATCGGCGACGTGGTGGTGGTGAAGAACTCCGACGACGCGACGGTGGCTCCCGAGAACGGGCTGAACGGCTGGAACATGTCGTGGGAGAAGTGGAAGGCATAGGCCCCCTTTCGGACGTACGGCCCCGGCGCCCTGCCTCGACGCGAGGCACGGCACCGGGGCCGAGTTCGTTGGTCCCCGTGCTGTGTCTGCCTGGGGGACAACCCCCAGACCCCCGGCCGTATGTGACCGACCGCACTCCAGCCCCAGCCGTTAGTCCCCGTGCTGTGTCTGCCTGGGGGACAACCCCCAGACCCCCGGCCGTATGTGACCGACCGCACTCCAGCCCCAGCCGTTAGTCCCCGTTAACCTGCCTCCATGACCGTGAATCTCGAAGTCGCCGAAGGCGTCGGTACCCTCCGTCTCGACCGCCCGCCGATGAACGCGCTGGACGTCGCCACGCAGGACAGGCTCAAGGAACTCGCCGAGGAGGCGGGCCGGCGTGACGATGTGCGGGCCGTGGTGATCTACGGCGGGGAGAAGGTGTTCGCGGCGGGCGCGGACATCAAGGAGATGCAGGCCATGGACCACACCGCGATGATCCTGCGCGCGCGGGCCCTTCAGGAGTCGTTCACCGCGGTGGCCCGGATCCCCAAGCCGGTGGTGGCGGCGGTGACGGGCTACGCCCTGGGCGGTGGCTGCGAGTTGGCGCTGTGCGCGGACTACCGGATCGCCGGGGACAACGCCAAGCTGGGCCAGCCGGAGATCCTGCTCGGCCTGATCCCGGGCGCGGGCGGCACCCAGCGGCTGGCCCGTCTGATCGGCCCCTCGAAGGCCAAGGACCTGATCTTCACCGGCCGCATGGTGAAGGCGGACGAGGCGCGGGAGCTGGGCCTGGTGGACCGTGTGGTGGCGCCGGACCAGGTCTACGCCGAGGCGCACGCCTGGGCGGCGAAGCTGGCGCAGGGTCCGGCGATCGCCCTGCGCGCGGCGAAGGAGTCGATCGACACGGGCCTGGAGACGGACATCGAGACGGGGCTCGCGGTGGAACGGGGCTGGTTCGCGGGCCTGTTCGCGACGGAGGACCGGGAGCGGGGGATGCGCAGCTTCGTGGACGAGGGCCCGGGCAAGGCGAAGTTCCTCTGAGGGCCTGAGCGGGGGCTCGGTGAATTCTGGCCCGAAACTCCGCTGAACCACTTGCAATTGACAGGACGTCTGATCCGGGTCCCTCGATGGGGCGGTTTATGGCAGCCTTAAGGCAACCTTAAGCGTGCCTTGTCGAGGGAGCCTGTCGATTGCCTCCAACGGACCCTTCGTCGCAGGTCAAACGGGCTGCCGACAGCTCCGAACTGCCCCTGTCATATGCCAACCGAGCCGTACGGAATGAGCGCTTCCGGGGGGTGTATTCCTCGGGAACGGCCCCGGGGGACCCCGTGGGCGGCCATGATGGGGGCATGGCGGGGCTGGAGGGTATCGAACAGCCGCGGGGACACGGCCGTGCTTCTCTTGCGGCGCGCTGGTCGCCGGCGGTCGAGGACGAAGCTGCTGCGAAGGTGCTGGAGCTGTTCGGCAATCCTACGGAGGCCGAGGTTCCGCTCCCGTCCCGCCCGGAGTCCGCTGCCACGGCGCGTCGTCTGGCGCAGGTGGTGGTCCTGCGCCAGTGGGGTCTGACCCCGAAGATGACGGAGGACGCGGTCCTGCTCGTCTCGGAACTGGTCGGCAACGCCGTCCGCCACACCGGCGCCCGCGTCTTCGGCCTCCGTATGCGGCGCCGCCGCGGCTGGATCCGCATCGAGGTCCGCGACCCGTCCCGCGGCCTGCCCTGTCTCATGCCGGTCCAGGAGATGGACATCAGCGGCCGGGGCCTGTTCCTGGTGGACAAACTCTCCGACCGCTGGGGCGTGGACCTGCTGCCGCGGGGCAAGACGACCTGGTTCGAGATGAGGGTGGCCGACCGCTGACGGTCGCCTCCGGCGGTTGAGCCGAAGTGCTCGGCGCGCAACTCCCCCTGGCCGTGAGGGCTGATGCGGGGCCGTGCATTTCAGCCCGTCCGGCGTTTGAGGACGAGGCCCTTCGGGCCGAAGCGGGGGTCTGGGGGCGGAGCCCCCAGGGGTGGGACGGGTAGGGGCGGCGGGGGCGAAATCCGCTGGGGACGGCGACCCGCGCGAAGTGGTTATCGGGCAAATCGCACAATTTCTGACGTAATGCTCATTAAATGGTCGCAGTCGCCGCCCCCCAGCCACCCCGGAAGAACTGCCGATGAACCTCATGCACCGCACCCTCCTCGCCGGCGTCGGTCTCGTCGCGCTCGCCGCCTGCGGCACCGAGTCCGCCCGGGACAGGAGCCGTTCCACCGAGCCCCGCGGCACCCAGGCCGCCATCCCCGCCCCGGCGAAGAAGGACACCGTCAAGGGCCTGCCCGGCATGCCCCCCGTCCTCGACCCGAAGGACGTGTACGCCGCCGACCGCCCGAACAAGCTCTCCCCGGTCGTCAAGGACTTCCCGTCCCGCGTCTACGTCCCCAACACCGAGTCGGACACCGTCTCCGTCATCGACCCGAAGACGTACGAGATCATCGAGACCATCCCCGTCGGCCGCCAGCCCCAGCACGTCGTCCCGTCCTGGGACCTGAAGACCCTCTGGGTCAACAACAACCGGGGCCACACCCTCACCCCCATCGACCCGAAGACCGGCAAGGCGGGCAAGGAGGTCGAGGTCCACGACCCGTACAACCTCTACTTCACGCCCCACGGCAAGTACGCCGTCGTCATGGCCTCCCTCGACCGCGAACTCGTCTTCCGCGACCCGCACACCATGAAGCGGATCAAGACCGAGCCGGTCACCTGCTACGGAGTCAACCACGCCGACTTCTCCCTCGACGGCCGCTACTTCATCGTCTCCTGCGAGTTCAGCGGCGAACTGCTGAAGGTCGACACCCAGAAGATGAAGGTCGTCGGGCAGCAACGGCTCCCGTTCGAGGGCGCCATGCCCCAGGACGTCAAGATCTCGCCCGACGGCAAGCGGTTCTACATCGCCGACATGATGGCCCACGGCATGTGGGTCCTGGACGGGGAGAAGTTCGACGAGCCCACCCTCCTGCCCACCGGCAAGGGCTGCCACGGCCTCTACGTCAGCCGTGACTCCCGCGAGATGTACGTCTCCAACCGCGGCGAAGGCAGCGTCTCCGTCTTCGACTTCACCGAGAACAGGCTCACCAAGAAGTGGCACCTCCCCGACGGGGGCAGCCCCGACATGGGCGGCGTCTCCGCCGACGGCAAGGTGCTGTGGCTGTCCGGCCGCTACGACTCCGAGGTGTACGCCATCGACACCCGCACCGGAAAGCAGCTCGCCCGCGTCCCCGTCGGCAGCGGCCCGCACGGCCTCGCCGTCTACCCGCAGCCGGGCCGCTACTCCCTGGGCCACACCGGCATCTTCCGCTAGCGGACGGCCGGTTGCACCCGTTGGCCCGGCCGACCCGGTTGACCAGTGGTCAGCGGACACGCCGCCAGACGGGTGAAGATCCAGGGCGCACCGCCGCAGGCCCGCAATCGTGCTCCTTATGATCACAACTCGCCTGCGGCGGCGCGTCGCTGCCGCCGTCCTGTCCCTCTCGGCCGTCCTCGCCACGACGGCCGCCACGGCTCCCGCGTCCCCCGCCACGGCTCCCGTGGCCGCAGTCAGGGCCGCGGCCCTCGCCGCCGCTCCCGCCCCCGCCGCCTGTCCCGTCCAGTTCGACGACAGGATCAAGGCGGCCGTCGACCGCCGCGTCGAGGTCGACCGCATCACCCCCGACCCGGCATGGCGCACCAGCTGCGGCACGCTCTACCGCGCCGACGGCCGAGGCCCGAACATCGTCTTCGAGGAGGGCTTCAAGCCCAAGGACGTCGTGAACGGCCAGTACGACCTGGAGAGTTACGTCCTGGTCAACCAGCCCTCCCCGTACGTCTCCACGACGTACGACCACGACCTGTACAAGAACTGGTGGAAATCGGGCTGGAACTACTACATCGACGCCCCCGGCGGCATCGACATCAACAAGACCATCGGCGACACCCACAAGTGGGCCGATCAGGTGGAGGTCGCCTTCCCGGGCGGCATCGCGCGGAAGTACATCATCGGCGTCTGTCCGGTGAACAAGACGACCAAGGTCGAGATCATGAGCGGCTGCCAGAGCAACCCGCACTTCGAGGCCTGGCACTGAGCAGCAGCTCCGCGCCCACCGGCCGGTAGCCGGCCGCCTGGAACGCCCGCACACCGCGGGCGTTCCCCGGCGCGACCTGCGCCCACAGCGGCTCGGTGACGAGCTGCCGGGCCGCGCTCACCAGCAGCCGCCCCAGCCCCCGATGCCGTACGTCCTGCGCCACCTCCACCGAGACCTCCAGCCGCCCGGCGACCCCGCGCCCCATCACCAGCACGCCGCCCTCGGCCGCCCACGCGCGCGCCTCGTCCCGCCGGCGCCGGGCGTAGCCGATCCGGGCATGGCCGGCGTCCTCGATCTCGCTCCATCAAGGCGGCCAGGAAGCACGACGGTCGTACGGCCGTCCGAGGGCGGGAAGACACGCCGCGCCGCCGCCTCCAGAATGTCCCGCAGGATCTCCGCCATGACAGCACCTCCCCGCGCTCCTTGAGTCTCCACCCACTGGAAGGCCCACACTCCCGGACATGATCGAAGACGGCACCGGACTCTTCACCATCGGCGAGCTGGCCCGGGCCACCGGACTGACCGTCCGGACCATCCGCTACTGGTCCGACGAGGGCGTCCTGCACCCGGTGACCCGCTCCTCGGGCGGATACCGCCTCTACGACGCCGAGTCCGCCGCCCGCCTCGAGCTGATCCGGACCCTGCGCGAACTGGGCCTGGGCCTGGACGACGTACGGCAGGTGGTCAGCGGCGAGAAGGACGTGGCGTCGGTCGCGGCCGCGCATGTCGCCGCGCTGGACGTACAGATCCGATCCCTGAAGGTGACCCGGGCGGTGCTGTCGACCGTGGCGCGACGCGGCTCGACCGCGGAGGAGACGACCTTGATGAACAAGCTGGCACGACTGTCGGCCGCCGAGCGGCGACGGATTCTGGAGGAGTTCGTGGACGACATGTTCCACGGACTGGACACAGCGGATCCGGTGATCCGCGACCGGATGCGGGAGATGGCCGTGGACCTGCCGGACGAGCCGACGTCCGAGCAGGTCGACGCCTGGGTGGAACTCGCCGAGCTGCTCCAGGACCCTCGGTTCCGGGCGCGGATGCGCAGGGTGGCCGAGTTCAACGCCGCCGGACGTGGGCCCGAGGAGCCCGCCGGGGCGTCGATGTGGTTCTCCCGGAAACTCGTGCACCTGGCCGCCGAGGCACGCGGGCAGGGCATCGCACCGGACTCGCCCGAGGCCGGGCGGATCCTGCGGGACCTGCTCGGCGACGCCGACCCGGCCGCCGTACTCGAACGTCTGCGGTCCAGCGTGAGTGACGAGGTCGCCCGCTATCGCGAGCTGCTGTCCCTGGTGAAGGGCCGCGGGCCCGCCTCGGCGCACCGCGCGGAGTTCGCCTGGGTGGTCGCCGCGCTGGAGGCGCGGGCGGGCGGTTAATCTGACCTGCGGCAGCAAGCCAGCACAACACGACAGACGTGAGAAAAGGGGCGGACCGGTGGCGCACATCGACATCGAGGAAGCACGCAAGCAGTTCGAGCGCATCGATGCGGACGGGGACGGCGCCATCACCGCCGCCGAGTTCAAGTCCGCCCTGGCCCAGGGCGGCGACTGGAACGTCACGGAGGCGGTCGCCGAGGCGATCATCAAGAGCCGTGACCTGAACGGCGACAAGCTCCTGTCGTTCGACGAGTTCTGGGCGTTCCTGAGCAAGTGACGCGGACAGGGGGCGCCCGTCGGACCCCATGGCGGACGGGCGCCCCTTCGTCATGTCCGGCCCCGGATCGACACCGTCCAACGGCCGCCGTGACGCCCCAGGGCCAGCGGCAGGTCGAAGCACCTGCCGACCTGGTCGCCGGTGAGGACCTCGGCCGCCGGGCCCTGGGCGAGTGCTCGGCCCTCGCGCAGCAGCAGGGCGTGTGTGGTGCCGGGCGGCAGCTCCTCCAGGTGGTGGGTGACCAGGACCGTCGCCAGCCGGGGGTGGGCCCGGCGCAGTTCGTCCAGCGCCTCGATCAACCGCTCCCGGCCCGGCAGATCCAGACCGGTGGCCGGTTCGTCCAGCAGCAGAAGCCGCGGCTCGGGCATGAGGGCACGCGCGATCAGGGTGCGGGCACGCTGCCCCTGCGAGAGCGTCGGCCAGCGTGCGTCACGGTGCCCGGTGAGACCGAGCGTCCGGATCAGCCGCTCGGCGCGCTCCTCCTGACCGGGCGCCGCACGCCACCGGGGCAGCGGCTCCACCGAGTTGGTCAGCCCCGTCAGCACGACCTCGCGCACCCGCAGCGGCGACCGGAGCGGATGGCGGGGATCGACGTGACCGACGTACGAGCGCAGCTCGCGCAGATCGACCCGGCCCAGCCGGCGCCCCAGCACCTCCATGGTGCCCCGCGTCGGATGGACGAGCGCGCCGAGCAGGCTGAGCAGCGTGGACTTGCCCGCGCCGTTCGCGCCGAGGAGCGCCCAGTGCTCGCCGGCCCGGACGCTCAGCGAGACCTCCCGGAGGATCGGCTTCCCCTCGCGCACCACATGGACGTCCTCGGCACGCAGCACCTCCGTCATCGCGCCGCCCGGTTCACCGCGGACACCACCGCCCGGACCGCGGCAGCCGGGCCCCGGCCCAGACCGGCGCCCCAGGCCGTGACGCCGTTCACCCGGCACTCGGCGTAGGCCGCGGTCCCGTCCCCGGCCGGGTGCTCGGCGTAGTCGACGACGTCGACGGCGAACCCGGCGCCGCCGAGGGCGTCGACGAACGCGGAGAGCGGGCCCGTACCGGTGCCCTCGTGGTCGCCCGCGCGGTCCCCGGCGCGCAGGGTGCAGACGAAACGGTGCTCACCGCCGGTGTCCCGCTGCACGGACCAGGCATCCAGGGCGAGCTCCCCCTCCTCGACGACGTACGTCGACCGGAACAGGTCATGCAGCTCCTTCGGCGTGATCTCCCGCCCGCTGTCGTCCGTGGCCTCCTGGACGACGGCGGAGAAGCCGGCCCGCATCCGCGGCGGCAGGTCCAGGTCGTGGTGGACCCGCAGCAGATACGCCGTTCCGCCCTTCCCCGACTGGGAGTTGACGCGGATCACCGCCTCGTAGGAACGCCCGATGTCGGCCGGGTCGATCGGCAGATAGGGCACCTCCCAGGGCACCTGCGCCTCTCTCACCCCCGCCTCGGCCGCCCTGCGCGCGTGCCGGGCCAGGCCTTTGCTGATCGCGTCCTGGTGGGTGCCGGAGAAGGCCGTGTGGACGAGGTCGCCGGCGTACGGATGCCGCGGGTGCACCGGCAGGCGGTTGCAGTCCTCGACGATTTCCTTCACCGCGTCGATGTCGCTGAAGTCGACCATGGGGTCCACCCCTTGCGCGTACAGGTTCATCGCCAGGGTCACCAGGTCGACGTTGCCCGTGCGCTCGCCGTTTCCGAACAGACAGCCCTCGACGCGCTGGGCGCCGGCCAGGACGGCGAGTTCGGCGCAGGCGACGCCGGTACCGCGGTCGTTGTGCGGATGGACGGAGAGGATCACCGAGTCCCGGCGGGCGAGAGAGCGGTGCAGGTACTCGATCTGGTCGGCGTACACGTTGGGCGTCGCGATCTCGACGGTCGCCGGGAGGTTGTGCGTGACGGGCCGGTCCGGGCTCGCGTCCCACAACTCCGTCAACCGGTCGCACAGTTCCAGCACGAAGTCCGGTTCGGTCAGGTTGAACGTCTCGGGGGAGAACTGGAAACGGACACCGTCGCCCGCCCGCCGCGCCATCCGCTCGGCCGCCTCCCGCACCGTCCGCCACACCTCACCGCGGTCCCGGCCGAGGACGACGTCCCGCCACACCGGAGACGTCGCGATGTACAGGTGCACGACGGCCCGCGGCAGCCCGGCGATCGCCTCGAAGGTCCGGTCGATCAGATCCGGCCGGGCCGGGGTGAACACCACGGGCGTCACGTCGTCGGGTACGGCGTCCGAGGCCACCAGGTGCCGTACGAAGTCGAACTCGGTGCGGCCGGCGGAGGGATAGCCGACCTCGATCTCCTTGAAGCCGGTCCCGACCAGCAGATCGAAGAAGCGGCGCTTGCGCGGGGTGTCCATCGGCTCGGCGAGCGCCTGGTTGCCGTCGCGCAGGTCGACGGGGACCCAGAGGGGGGCGCGCTCGACACGGGCGGAGGGCCAGGCCCGGTCGGTGACCGGGACGTGCACCCGGTCCTGGAACGGGCGGTAGCGGTGGTGCGGCATGGGGCTCGGGCGCTGGGGGTTCCACACGGACGTCATCGAAAGGTCTCTGCCTTCGGCTCGGCCGGACGGTGACCGGCAGCACGGCGTCCCGCGGCGGAGTGCCGGTCGCGTCAGGCCCCGCCGCGGCAGCCGAGAAGAAGGAGACCGCGGAACGTCATGGACGGCACGCTATCCACTCCTCAGCTCCTCAGACAAGTAGAATTCTGCTGACTCCTCGGACAAGCGACCCGACTCCTTCGGCAAGGAGCGACTCCCAGACAGGTAGGTGCATACCGTGCCGCTCGGTGCCGTCCGCCCCAGCCCCCTGGTCGAACAGGCCGCCGAGCGCCTGCGCGAGCAGATCACCGACGGCCACTGGCCCGTCGGCACGAAGCTGCCCGGCGAGACCACCCTGGCGAAGGAACTCGGCGTCGGCCGCTCCACCGTCCGCGAGGCCCTGCGCGCACTGGCGGGCGCGGGCCTCGTCCAACCGCGCCAGGGCGCCGGCGTCTTCGTCATCGCCACCGAGCCCGCCGAGGACTGGCCCACCCGCCTGCGCCGGGCCGCGGTGAAGGACGTCTACGAGGTCCGCATGGCCGTCGAGGTCCAAGCGGCCCGCCTGGCCGCACACCGTCGTACCCCCGAGGACGTCACGGCACTGGAGAGGGCACTGGAGGCCCGCCGGACCGCCTCCGCGGGCGACGACGTGACCTTCGTCGACGCCGACATCGCCTTCCACGCGGCCGTGATCGCCGCCGCCCACAACCCCGTACTCGCCGACCTCTTCACCCAGTTCACCCCCGTCCTGCGCGAGGGCCTGACCGAACTCCTGACCCTCACCGGCCTGCGCACCCACGACCCCAACACAGCCGACGACGCCCACGCGGCACTCGTGCGCGCGGTCGCGGAGGGGGATGCGGAGGGGGCGGTGGAGGTGGTGCGCAGGGAGTTGGAGGATCCGTTCGGGGGGTAGGGGCAGGGAGTCAGGAGGATGACTGGTCGTCAGGCGTTCTCGGCCCATTCGCGCAGGGCGGCCTTGCCGGCGAAGTCGGCCACGTTCTTGTCCAACGGGTTGTCCGTGTACTGGTGGAAGCGCCACTTGGCCTGGATGCGCGGCTTGCCCGCGGTCACGTAGTCGGCGATCCAGAGGCCGTCGCCGGAGTAGGACGTGGTGTCCACATTGAGCCAGTAGTTCCGGTTGCAATAGAGGACTACCGGATTGTTCGGCCGCTTCTCCTTCACCTTGCGGATGAACAGATCCTTCTCCGCGTTGCTCGCGTGCGTCCCCTCGCTCGTCGTCTCCCAGTCGACCGCGAGGATGTCGCCCGCCCGCTCGGGGGCCTTGCTGACGAAGTAGTCCGCCTGGGCCGAGAGGTTGCCGGGCCAGAGGAAGTGGTAGAAGCCGACGACCAGGCCGGCGTCGCGGGCGCGTTTGGTCTGGGCGGCGAGTTTGGGGTTGATGTAGGAGCGGCCCTCTGTCGCTTTGATGAAGACGAAGGAGATGCCGTCGGTGTCGTAGGACGAGGACTGGTAGGCGCTGACGTCGATGCCGCGGATCATGGGGGAACTCCCTGAAGTGCTGGTGGGGGGAGAGGAGTTGGGTGGGGTGTATGCCCCACACTGGCATGGCTGACGCGTACCTGACGTGAAATTGTCAACATTCGTCGAGAGGGCGCACATGGCGGTGTTCCTGGAGAGCGGCGACCGGGTCGGCGACCCCTGGGAGGGCGTGGACGAGGCGGCGCTGTCGCGGGCCGTGCGGGCGCAGGCGGGGCGGTCGGTGGCCGGTGTCGGCGACATGGCGTCGTATCTCGCGGACCAGGTGTCGGATGCCGCGCACCGGGAGGTCGTCGGCCCGCTCCTCGACGGGCGGGGGGCCGGCGGGGTCGTCCTGCGGGGCGGTGCGGTGCTTGCTTCCTGGGGCGATCCGGCCCGGGTGGAGATGGCCTTCAGCGCGACGAAGAGCGTGCTGTCGCTGGTGGCGGGTGTCGCCTTCGACGACGGGGCGTTGCGTCTGGACGAGCCGGTGGTGGAGTCGGTGGGTCTCGCGGAGTTCGACACCCCGCACGGGCGCGGCATCACCTGGCGGCATCTGCTGGAGCAGACCAGCCAGTGGGAGGGCGAGCTGTGGTCCAAGCCGACGTGGGTGGACGCGCAGAGCACCCGTGAGGGCACGGAGTCGGCGGGCGGGCCGCCCGGCGTCGGCTGGGCCTACAACGACGTGCGGGTGAACCTGACGGCGCTGGCGCTCACGGTCCTGTTCGGCCGTGCCCTGCCGGAGGTCCTGCGAGAGCGCGTCATGACGCCGATCGGTGCCTCGGACGGCTGGTCATGGCACGGTTACGCCAGCTCGGTCGTGGAGATCGACGGGACCGAGGTACCCGTCGTCTCCGGCGGCGCCCACTGGGGCGGCGGCCTGTGGATCAGCGCCCTGGACCTGGCCCGTGTCGGCCGGCTCTGCCTGCGGGGCGGGGCCTGGGGCGGGCGGCAGGTCGTCTCGCGTCGCTGGATCGAGGAGCTGTGGACGCCCTGCCGGGTCAAGCCCGAGTACGGCCTGTCCTGGTGGCTCAACGACCGGGGCACGGTGTGGCCCGGGGCCCCGCGCACGGGCCGCTGCGCCCGCGGCAACGGCGGCAGCCATCTGCTGTGGGTGGATCCGGCCCGCGATCTGGTCATCGCCTCGCGCTGGGGTGCGCGGGTCGAGCGCCTCCTTGCGGAGGTGT
Organism: Streptomyces sp. NPDC057623; assembly: GCF_042800355.1. NCBI lineage: Bacteria > Bacillati > Actinomycetota > Actinomycetes > Kitasatosporales > Streptomycetaceae > Streptomyces > Streptomyces sp. NPDC057623. The sequence continues at coordinate 1,706 of NZ_JBHVGZ010000063.1, read as the reverse complement.
CGGAGGCGGTGCCGGTGGCAGCACCGGGACGGCGGCCCGGTGCCCCGCCCGTCAGCACTCGATGATGTTGACCGCCAGCCCGCCCCGGGCCGTCTCCTTGTACTTCACCGACATGTCGGCGCCGGTGTCCTTCATCGTCTTGATGACCTTGTCCAGGGACACCTTGTGCGAGCCGTCCCCCCGCATCGCCATCCGCGCCGCCGTGACCGCCTTGACCGCGGCCATGCCGTTGCGTTCGATGCACGGGATCTGGACGAGGCCGCCGACCGGGTCGCAGGTCAGACCGAGGTTGTGTTCCATGCCGATCTCGGCGGCGTTCTCGACCTGCTCGGGGGAGCCGCCGAGCACCTCCGCCAGCGCGCCCGCCGCCATCGAGCAGGCCGAGCCGACCTCGCCCTGGCAGCCGACCTCGGCGCCGGAGATGGAGGCGTTCTCCTTGAAGAGCATGCCGATCGCGCCCGCGGCGAGCAGGAAGCGGACCACGCCGTCCTCGTCGGCGCCGGGCACGAAGTTGATGTAGTAGTGCAGGACCGCCGGGATGATGCCGGCGGCGCCGTTCGTCGGGGCGGTGACCACGCGGCCGCCCGCCGCGTTCTCCTCGTTCACGGCCATCGCGTACAGCGTGATCCACTCCATGGCGAGCGCCTTCGGGTCGCCCTCGGAGCGCAGCTTGCGGGCCGTGTTCGCCGCTCGGCGGCGGACCTTCAGGCCGCCCGGCAGGATGCCCTCGCGTGCCATCCCGCGGGACACGCACTCCCGCATGACCCGCCATATCTCCAGCAGGCCCGCCCGGATCTCCTCCTCGGTGCGCCAGGCCCGCTCGTTCTCCAGCATCAGCGACGAGATCGACAGGCCGGTCTCGTTCGTCAGGCGCAGCAGCTCGTCGCCCGTGCGGAAGGGGTACTTCAGGACCGTGTCGTCCAGCTTGATGCGGTCCTCACCGACCGCGTCCTCGTCGACGACGAAGCCGCCGCCCACCGAGTAGTAGGTCTTCGACAGCAGCTCCGCCCCGGACGCGTCGTACGCCCAGATGGTCATGCCGTTCGCGTGGTAGGGGAGTGCCTTACGGCGGTGCAGGACCAGGTCGTCGTCGAAGGAGAACGGGATCTCGCGCTCGCCGAGCAGCCGCAGCAGGCCCGACTCCTTGATCGCCTCGACCCGCTCGTCCGCGGTCGCCACGTCCACCGTGCGCGGCGAGGCGCCCTCCAGGCCGAGCAGCACCGCCTTCGGGGTGCCGTGGCCGTGGCCGGTGGCGCCCAGGGAGCCGTACAGCTCGGCTCGCACGGAGGCGACGGAGTCCAGCAGAACCTCGTTGCGCAGGCGGCGGGCGAACATGCGCGCCGCGCGCATCGGGCCGACCGTGTGGGAGCTGGACGGGCCGATGCCGATCGAGAACAGGTCGAAGACCGAGATGGCCACGGGGGACTCCTCAATACGGGGTGGAACAGGGCGTGGGGTGTCCCGCTCACCTACGAGTGTGCGGGACACCCCACAAAAAGGGACTACTTGTTCAGACCGGGGTACAGCGGGTGCTTGTCGGCCAGGGCCCGCACCCGGGCCTTCAGTGCGTCCGTGTCGTAGGACGGCTTGAGCGTCTCGGCGATGACGTCCGCGACCTCGGTGAAGTCCTCGGCGGTGAAGCCGCGGGTGGCCAGGGCGGGGGTGCCGATGCGCAGGCCCGAGGTCACCATCGGCGGGCGCGGGTC
>NZ_JBHVGZ010000062.1:0-60218 GCF_042800355.1 Streptomyces sp. NPDC057623 | reverse complement strand
GTCCGCGGCGCTGCGCCCCAGCGCCGCGGACACGGCGGCAGCCCGGGACGCCGTACGGCAGGCCGCCGCGCGGCGCCCCTCGCGGACGCCCGAGCAGGTGGTGCAGGTACAGATCGGGCGACTGGAGGTGACGGCCGGACCGTCACCGTCCGGCGGCGCCCGCAAGCGCACGACGCCCACGGAGCGACCGGGCGCGACCTTGAGCCTGGCCGACTATCTGGCGCGCGGGCGGGAGTGACATGACAGACCGAGGAACCGAGGAACCGACGCCATGAGCAACGCACTCGCCATCGCCCATGTCACCCAGGCCCTCGCCCTGCTGCTCGCGTCCAACGTGGGCCCGGAGTTCGACGAGGCCGTCAAGGTGGAGCCGCACAAGCCGCCGACGGAACCGCCGGACTACCCCACCCTGAACGTGTTCCTCTACCAGGTCACGCCCAACACCTCGATGCGGGGCAACGACCTGCCGACCCGTGCCTCCGACGGCACGCTGGTGAAGCGGCCGGCCGCCGCGCTGGACCTGCACTACCTCATCAGCGCGTACGGCGACGAGACGACCCTGGTCGGGCAGCGGCTGATCGGCTCCGTGGTGCGAACCCTGCACGAGACCCCGATTCTGCCGAAGGACGTCATCGAGGAGACCGGCCAACTCCCGCACCTGGCGGGCAGCGACCTCGCGGAGGCGGCGCAGCGGGTGCGGTTCACGCCCACGGTGATGGACATCGACGAGACGTCGAAGCTGTGGGGGATGCTGCACCAGACGCCGTACGCCCTGTCGGTGGTCTACCAGGCGGCACTCGTCTTCATCGAGGGCCGCGAGACCCCGGTTCCGGCGAAGCCGGTGGAGCGGCTCACGGCGCGCGTGCTCCCGTTCGGGGCACCCGGGGCGCCGGTGCCGCCGACCGGCGGGGCGCAGGCCACGCCGGACGGTGAGAGCGGTGCGCCGGCTCCCGAGCCCGCTCCCGCGGACAGCGGGGCTACGGCCAAGGCACCCGCGACGGCTTCGGCCAAGGAGCCCGCGAAAGCCGTGGCCAAGGCGCCGGCGAAGGCTGTGGGCAAGGCCCCTGCCCGCGCCCGGAAGGAGGCACGGCCGAGCAAGGCGGCGCAGACGGCCAGGCCCGCGCGTGGCGCGGCGAAGAGCACGGGTGCCGCGCCTTCCTCGGACTCCTCGTCGGCAGGTGGCCCCGAGGGCGCGGAGAGCTGAGGCGGCATGGGGACGACGGGGGCAGGCGAGGACATGGGGACGCATCGCACGGGTGCCGCGAACGCACCGGGCGGCAGCCCGACGCTGACCGCGGAGATCCGGCGCGTCCTGGCCCGTGTCGACGCCCACGCGGCGCGCGCGGCCGAGACGGACTCGGCAGCCGAGCCCGATGACGACTCCCGCGGTCGGGACACCGCCGTCGACCATGTACAGGACCTGGCGGCCCCCGCGGCGGGCCCCCTCGACGCGCTCGTCACCTGCTTCGGCCTCACGGCCTTCGAACGGGACCTCGTACTCCTCACCGCCGCGTACGAGCTGGACCCGACGACCGCCGCCCGGTGCGCGGCAGCGAGCGGTGACCCGGAGCGGGCGTACCCCACCTTCTCGCTCGCCCTGGCCGCCCTCGCCGAACCGCACTGGAGTGCCCTCACGCCCGTGGCACCGCTGCGGCGCTGGCGCATGCTGGAGTTGGACGACGCGTCGCGCCTGACGCTGTCCCGGTTGCGGCTCGACGAGCGCATCCTGCACTTCCTGCTGGGCTCGCCCTACCTGGACGCCCGGCTGCACGGCCAGCTGCGCCGCACGCCGGTGCCGGACGAACTGCCGCCGTCGTACGACCTGGCCGCGAGCCGGATCGCCGCCGGCTGGACCGGCGCCGGGCGCGCGCAGGCGCCGCTGCTCGTGGAGGTGGTCGGCGGTGATCTGCCCAGCCGGGCCGAGATCGCCGCCGCGGCGGCCGCGCGGTCCGGGCTCGGGCTGTACACGATGAGCGCCGAGGACATCCCCACGGACGCGGCGGAACGCGACCTGCTCGCCCGGCTGTGGCAGCGAGAAGCGATCCTGCTGCCCGCCGCGCTGCTCGTCGAGGTCGGCGAGCTCGACCGTGACCAGCACGCGGCCACCGACGCGTTCCTGACCGGGGCCGCTGTGCCCCTGGTCGTGTCGAGCGGCGCCCCGCGGCAGTCGGACCGGCCGCACGGCGAGCGGGTGGCCGTGCCGCACCTGGACGACGAGGAGCAACTCGGCCTGTGGGTGGGCGCTTTCCGGGACGTCGTCGACATCGAGGAGGGCGAACTGCGATCGCTGATCGCCCAGTTCCAGCTGCCGCCGCACGTCGTACGGTCCGCCGCCGCCACGGTACGCCGTGATCTGCCGGGCGAGGACGATCTCGACGCCGCCCAACTCGCCTGGCGGGCCGGGCTGAACGAGGCCCGGATCGGAATGGACGAACTGGGCCGCCGTATCGAGCCCGGGGCGGGCTGGGCCGATCTCGTCCTGCACGAGCGGCAGACGAGCGTACTGCGGGAGATCGTCGCGCATGTGCGGCAGCGGGCCACCGTCCACCAGGAGTGGGGGTTCGCGGCGACGCTGCGTCGCGGCCTCGGCGTCACCGCTCTGTTCGCGGGCGGCTCCGGCACCGGCAAGACCCTGGCCGCCGAGGTCATGGCCAAGGAGCTGGGCCTGGATCTGTTCATCATCGACCTGTCGCAGGTGGTCAGCAAGTACATCGGCGAGACGGAGAAGAACCTCCGCAAGGTCTTCGACGCCGCCGAACGCGGCGGCGCCCTCCTGCTCTTCGACGAGGCCGACGCGCTCTTCGGCAAGCGCAGCGAGGTGAAGGACAGCCACGACCGGTACGCCAACCTCGAGGTCAGCTATCTGCTGATGCGGATGGAGGCCTACCGCGGCCTCGCCATCCTCACCACCAACATGAAGAAGGCCCTGGACACGGCCTTCATGCGCCGCATCCGCTTCGTCGTCGACTTCCCCTTCCCGGCCGAGCACGAGCGGGCGGAGATCTGGCGCCGGGTGCTGCCGGCACAGACCCCGACGAAGGGCATCGACCCCGGGCTTCTCGCCCAACTCACCGTCGCGGGCGGCTCGATCCGCAACATCGCCCTGTCCGGCGCGTTCCTCGCCGCCGAGGAGGGCGACCGGCTGCAGATGCGGCACATGCTCGCTGCGGCCCGCACCGAATACGTCAAACTGGAACGCTCCTTGACTCCGCCGGAGGTCCGCGGATGGGTGTGAACGGGCCACACCGGGAGAGCGGGGCCGGTCGTCCCGAGCCGCGCGAGATCCACGTCGACATCGGCGAGCTGGTCCTGGACGGCTTCGGCCCGTCCGTGGACCCGCGGCGCGTATCGGCGTCGTTCCAGCGGGAGTTGACCCGTCTCGTACGGGAACACGGCGTGCCGCTGGCCGCGGACGGCGCCGTGTCGGTGGACGGGGTGTCGGGGCTGCCCCCGATGCCCGCCGGGCTGTCCGCGCGCCGCCTCGGCCAGGAGCTGGCCCGCGCGGTGCACGCGGGGCTCTCGGGCCGTGGGGAGGTGACCCGATGACGTCCTCCGCCGCTCAGGACTCCCAGGCCGCCGAGCAGGCCGCCGCCGAACGCCGCCGCAAACGGAAGGAGCGCGCGGCGAAGAACCGCGCGCCCGAGCCGAAGGACATCGTCAGCGGGGCCGGGCAGCCGCTGGACACCGGTGTGCGCCGGGAGCTGGAGGAGCAGCTCGGCCACGACCTGGGCTCCGTGCGCCTGCACACCGACCGCGACGCGCACGCTCTCACCGGCATGCTCGGCGCGGACGCGGTGGCGGTGGGCCAGGACATCTTCTTCGGCGAGGGTCAGTACCACCCGGGCACGGCGCAGGGCCGCGCCCTGCTCGCGCATGAACTGCTGCACACGATCCAACACCCCTTCGCCAGCGGCACGTTGGCGGCCGGCCGCGACCTGGGCCAGGTCAGCGCGCCGCACCAGGCGGCCGAGCGCGCCGCCGAGGACACCGCCCAGGCCGTGGCGCGCGGCGAGCAGGCACCCGAGGTCGCCCCGGAGGCCAACACCCCGGCGTGGATGCGCTTCACCACCGTCCACGCCGACCGCAACCGGCTGGAGCACCTCGACCCCGCCACGCTGGTCGACCGACTCGCCAACACGGTCATCCGGTCGCTCCGTACCGACCCGAAAGACAGCACGCAGCGCGTCCGCGCCTCCCTGGCCCCGCTCTCGGAGGAGCTGCAGGAGCGCGTACTGGACCGCCTTGAGCACCGGCTGCTCACCTCCGAGCACGACTTCGTGGTGGACCTGGTCACGGAGATCGACGAGGACGGCCGGGCGGAGAGCGAGGCCACCGCCCGACAGCGCGGCCTGCTCGCTCCGGAGGTCGAGGAGGACACCGCCGAGGATGTACAGGCGGAGCGGGACAAGGAGCAGGAGGCCACCCAGGAGGAGCAGCGGCGCACCGAGCGGACGGGGCCCGCTCCCGGCCCGGAGAAGCAGTCCGTGGACGAGGCCGGGGACACCGCTCTCGCCGCGGGCAGTACGCCGGAGAACGCGGGCGGCACCATCCCGCAGGGCGGCACTCCGGGCGCGGACTCCGGGAAGGCGGAGGAGGAGCAGGAGTCCGACCCTCGGACGGGTGGAGACGCGTCCAGCACCAAGGGGGACGGCGAGCAGCCCACCTCGCCCGCCGCACAGTCGGAGCAGAAGCCGGGGCAGCACGAGGCCGCCGCCGGCGGGAACACCGGTGCGCAGGCCACCGGGAAGCAGGGCGAGAAGTCCGGTGCGGAGAAGAGCGGACAGCAAGGGCAGCAGGGGCAGCAGCAGGACAAGGGGAAGCAGGGCGGCGGGAAGGACGGCGACCGGGCAGGGGCGAAGCAGGCCGAGGAGAAGGCCAAGAAGGAAGCCGGCCAGGAGGAGGCGGCGGGCCCGCGCGCCGACGCCGAGGACGAGGCCGCCAAGGCACGCGAGAGCGCTGCCGCGAGCGAGGCGGCCAAGCAGGACGCGGCGGGTCGCGAAGAGGGCACCCCCGATGTCGCGGGCAAGGCCGACGGGTTCCCCGGTCGTACCAGCACGCTGGACGGGGCCCGCGCCCAGGACCAGGAGGGCGAGGAGGAGAAGGAGGAGTCCGCCCCTCAGGGCGGTGACTCCGAGGTCGAGGTCGGCGGCGGGGAGGAGAGCGCCTGGGACATCGAACTCAGGCCGGAGGACTTCCTTCCCGAGCAGGACCTCGACCTGTCGAACGTTGCGACCTCGGAGCAGATCGACGAGTCTGCCGGGAACTCCGCCCCGCCCACCCCCACCTTTCCCGCGCCGCCGCCGACCAGGGCCGAGAAGGTGCAGGCGCGGCGGGAGCAGGAGGACCAGGAGGACGCCGAGCGCGAGGCGGCGGCGGAGAAGGACGACCCGGGCACCGACGACTCCCCGCCCGTGCCGGGCGCCGAGGAGGAGGCGGCGGAGCAGAGCCGCCGTACGGAGAGCGAGCTCGACCCCGAGGAGAGGAACGAGCCGAAGCCCGCGCCGGGCGTCGCCTCCAAGGACCCCAAGCAGGGCGACGACCCCAAGGCGGGTCCGGTCGCCGCCGAGGCCAACACGCAGGCCGCCAAGGACCGTTCGAAGGAGACCGGCGGCGGTACGGCCGAGCAGGCCGCCAAGGACGAGAAGGGCACGCCCACCGCGGGCGGGCCGGGCGACAAGGCGTCCGGCGGCGACAAGGACTCCGCGCAGTCCCGGTCCGACACCTCGGCCAAGGAGTCCCCGTCGGGCACCGCCAAGACGGGCGCCGAGGGGGAGAAGGCGGCCTCCACCGAGGGCGTCACGGGAGCGGCGAAGGCCGAGGAGTCCCCAGGCCCACAGGAGTCGAAGGGGCCCAAGGACCAGGTCGGGAGCGGCACTTCGGACGGGTCCGCGTCCGGCGGCGGGACGACCGACTCCGACAGCTCGGCCGATACGGGTACGACACCGTCGTCAGGCTCGACCTCCAGCCAGTCTTCGGGCAGTGACAACTCCGGCTCGGACACGCAGAGTTCAGGCTCGCGTACGGAGTCCCGCTCGTCCTCCCGTACGGAGAAGCCGGGCCCGAGGGCCCAGGAAGCGCGGACGGAAAAGCCGAAGGAGCAGGCTCCGCAGCCGGAGAGCAAGGCGGACAGCGGGGCCGATTCAGGGGGCGGGGCCGACTCCGGCTCCCGGGCCACTCCCGCGCCGGCCCGCGGCGGTGGCGCCCCGAAGGGCGGCTCCACGGGTGGGGGCAAGGGCTCCGCGGCCAAGGCGAAAAAGGCGTCCAAGGCGGCGCCGGACCTTTCCGGCGGCACCCCCGAGGAGGGCCTTTCCGCCGCGTCGAACCTCAAGCCGCACCAGGCCGTCGAGGCGATGGACAGCGTCGGCGGCGCCGTGGACAAGGACGTCGGCAAGGAACACAAGCAGCTGGCGTCCAAGCCGCCCGCCATGGACCGTCCCACCGGCGCCCCGAAGACCCTGCACGGCAAGCCGGGTGCCGAGGAAGCGGCACAGTACAACGAGGACAAGGCCGAGCGCGCCGAGGACGCCAAGGACGAGAAGGCCGAGGTCAAGGGCGAGAAGAAGCCGGAAGGCAAGATCGACGCCGAGGAGATGGAGGAGCCGGACTTCTTCGACCAGGTCGGGATGATGGTGGGCTACGCCATCGGCGGGATCGGCGACTGGCTCGGCTTCGATGTGACGGCGGAGGACCTGGCCGCGCAGTTCGCCGGGATGCCCACCAAGGACGAGGCCATGAAGGAGGCACAGAACGGCACCGCGCCGGGCGTCGACATGAAGGGCCAGGCCGACGACAAGACCGAGGAGCAGGGCGGCAACACCGACGACAAGAGCCAGGAGGCCGCCGAGACCGGCGCCGACGACGCCGGTCGCGGGATGGGCGAGGACCAAGTCTACCCGGACGCGCCGAAGGAACGGCTCGAAGGGAAGGTGCCGGCCGAGCAGGGTGGCAAGTCGCGTGTGGGCGGGGGCGGTGCGGGCACCGGCGCCGTACCACCCGAGGCGGCCTCGGAAGTGGCCGAGCACGAGCGCAAGCCGCAGTTCAAGAAGGCGCTCAGTGACGGCCGCCAGGACATGGGCAAGGGCCGGGAGAAGAAGACCCAGGACACCCGCACGTCCCAGGACAAGCACAAGCGGCAGGTCGACAAGGAAGTCCAGTCCAACACCAAGGAGCAGACGGGCAAGCGCGAGGGCGTCCTGACCGACGTGGACAAGCAGCGCTCCGACTGGACCAAGGAGCAGGACGAGGAGCTCAAGCAGCTCGGCACGAAGAAGTCCGACCGCGAGAAGAAGATCCGCGACGACGTCAAGAAGGAAGAGGAGGACACCGACAAGGACGTCGGCAAGGAGAAGGAAACCAGCGACAAGGACGTCAAGGACAAGGGCACCAAGGCCGAGGAGGAGGCGGAGAAGAAGAAGGACGAGAAGGTCGACGACTCCAAGGGCTGGTTGTCCAAGACGCTCGACTGGATCAAAGAGAAGTTCATCGAGCTGCGGGACAAGGTCGTCCAGATCATCAAGGACGCCCGCGAGGCGATCGTCGAGGCTCTGAAGAACTTCAAGGAGACGGTCGAGGGCTGGATCAACGCGGCCCGCGAGGGCATCGTCGCGATGATCAAGAAGTTCATCGAGGACCTGATCGAGTTCGTCGTGTCCCTGGTCGCGGCGGTCATCGAAATCGCCCGCCGCATCCGCAAGTTCATCACGGACCTGATCAACGCGGCGCTTGCGTTCGTCACCAAGCTCGCCGCGGCGCTGAAGCAGATCATGAAGGATCTGCTGGAGTCCATCGCGAAGCTGCTCAGCGACATCCTGAACGTCCTGAAGAAGATGCTTCTCGACGTCCTCAAGGCCTGCAAGGACGCCCTCAAGGCGGTCCTCGACTTCGCGACGAAGTTCATCGCCGCCTTCGGCGAGTTCATGATGATCCTGGTCGACATCCTGTCCGACCCCGGCGGCTGGCTGAGCGGCGCGAAGAACTCCGCGTACGACGGCGCGAAGAACCACCTCTTCAACGAGGTCAAGAGCGCCGTGAAGCAGTGGTTCAACGACAAGGTCAAGGAGATCACCGGCCTGACCGAAGCCGTCTGGAACAAGCTCATGAAGGGCGGCTGGACCCTAGAGAAGATCGCCAAGGAGGTGTGGGACGCGATCGTCCCCCAACTCCCCTTCATCATCGGCGAGATCGTCATCACCAAGGTCCTGGCCAAGCTGATTCCCGGCGCGGGCTGGGGCGCGGCCATCCTGGAGGCCATCCAGGCCGCGATCGGCTCCCTGGGCGAGATCCTCAAGGCCATCGGCGCCGTCATCACCTGGCTGAAGTCCGTGCGCCAGGGCGGCGCGGGCGTCCTGTTCGCCAAGGCGATCGCGGCGGGCATCGTGGTCCTGCTGGAGATGGCCTACGAGTTGATCCTCAGCGGCATCGGCAAGTACGTGTCGAAGGTGGGCCAGCGGCTGAAGGGTGTCGCCGCGAAGATCGGCAAGGACAAGGGCGGTTCGGGCGGCGACAAGGGCAAGGACGGCGGGGGCGACCCGCCGGCTTCCAACAGGGACAAGCCCTCGTCGACTCCCGAAAAGACGCAGACGCCCCCGGCCAAGGTCACGCCCCCGACGAGGCCCAAGGACACGGGCGGCCCCGGAAAGCCGAAGGACCAGGGCGCGCCCGCCAAGCCCAAGGACCAGGGCGCGCCCGCCAAGCCCAAGGACCAGGACGCACCGGGCAGGCTCCAGGACAAGAAGCCGGCGACGACGAAGCCCGGAGAGCCGAAGGACAAGGACACCGGCGCCCCGTCCCCCAAGCCGACGAACCCCAAGGGCCCCACGAACAAGCCCGGCAAGGACAACGGCAAGCCCGACGACAAGAAGAACAACACCCCGAGTGACACGTCCACGAAGCCGACGCCCCCGACGTCCAAGGACAAGAACGGCAAGCCGAAGGACAAGGACCAGCAGTCGGACAAGGACAAGCAGGACACCAAGCCGACTCCACCGGCGAAGCCCAAGCAGGACCCGGGCAAGAAGGACGGGCCGGACGGCACGAAGAAGGACGAGAACAAGGGCAACGAGGACAAGAGCCCAGACCCCAAGAACAAGCGTCCCGATCCCGACTCCAAGAAGGACCCCTCGGACAACGACAGGCCGGGCAAGAAGGACACCGACGGAGAAGGCCAGGGACGCAAGGACCCCGACAGTGACGGCAAGGACAAGGACGAACCCGGGCGACCGAAGAGCAAGGAAGCAAAGGAGAAGAGAAGGGAAGAGGAAGAGTCCCAGTTGTCCCAGCAGGAACCTCCGCTACCGCGGGTGCGGTTCCGTATGGCGAATGGCGAGGTCCACACTCTCTCCTTCAACGGGCGGAGCAAGAGCGCGGATCTTGAGGTGCACAGTGTCACCCAATCGTTGCGCCTCTTCTTCCAGGCTTGGGGCAACGAAATCGACACCATGCCGGACGGCCCGGAACGAGAACGACAGGAGTGGGCCCTCAACAGGTCCAAGGAACTCCAAGATGGTGTCAACGGACTGCAGGACGGAATGTCGCCAGACAGGTCCAACAAGGCGTCTGGTAAGCGAAGGTTCACAACCGCTACCTCTCCAGCCGAACTGAACCTCCTACGCGGAGAGATGACCAAGCTGGCCGAAGTGATGGCGATCAGGAACGCGAGCGAAGACGACCTCCCCCCGACGATCTTCCCCCCGTTCGCGGACAACGTCCGTGCCCCGAAAGAGACCAAGACGCATTACATCAGCAAGAGCACACCTCGTGGGGAAGAATCGGATGCGCACCGGCCGGGGAATCCGCTGGGCTACAGCACTTCGCTGTATGCGGCCCCGGACTATGTCCTGAGGATGCACCTGCTCACCGAACGGTTCGGCGGTCTCGCCTCCGGATCCAATCTGGTTCCTGCTCCGCTTCGAGTCAACAACAACTTCAAGAGCGAGGTGGAGGAACCCGCAGACAACGCACGTCTGGGCGACCGGAAAATGATCTGGTACAAGACGGTGGTCAATTTTCATTCCGCACCGTTTGATAATTTCCCGCAACTCATCACCAGCAGCTGGAACTTCTACTATCCCAAAAACGGGAATACCTGGAAGGAGATGCCCGAAGTGGCAGGGGGGAAGAAGCGCCACTCCGAAGTCATCCCGCCTCCTTCGGGCGCAGCGCGCAAGGTTCGAGTGAATGACGTGCGTGAGTCTCCGGCGTACATTATGGAGAAATTCAAGGCGACCCCGGGGTACGTCACCGCACTGAGAAAGTTGGCAGCCGAACGGGACTCCACTGGAATCGGTGATCTGATTGCCAGGCTAAGGCAGTACGAGGGGAAGCCGGCGCCGGGCTCAGGAATCACGTATCCGCCGAAGACCGGGCGCCCGCTGGATGATTTCGAACGGGTCATCAAGGAAATCGAGAACCAGGAAAAACTTGGTAATATCGATTACTGAGGAGTCGCCAAGGAGGAAAGGTGAGGAAAGTGACAGAATTCGAAGAGAATCTGGTGGCGATGCTGGATGAGCTGAGGGGCGCTCCTGGTGTCGAGGTGGACATCGACAATCAGGGTGATATCGCCGACGAGTTCGGCGATGCCGACAGCGCCTTCCAGCTGGTCGCCGACTGGTTCGACATGCCTTTGCGCCCGTCGCTGCAGCGCTGCTACATGCGCTTCTCGCAATTCTGGTGCCACTGGCGATACGAGGCCGAAGGCGTGGCCTTCCCCGGCGAAATGCGCATGTCCTATCTGCTTGCCGCCCTGGGCACGCCCATCCCACCACTGGCCGGCGCCAGTTCCTCGACGTCCGAGCGGCAACTCTACGAACAACTGCGAGTTCTGGACGATCGTCCAGAAAGCGGCACGGGAGCCCTGGCGGCCATCAGGCTTCAGCCAAGCGTGGACAGCCCGGAAATCTGGTATTACGACCCGGCGCGCGGGACCTTCAAGATGGATGTCGACTACTGCCAGTATCTCGACGCGATCCTGGTCACCAAGGGCACCTCCGGATGGCAGTACCTCTTCACTGAAGCGCCGCTTGCATCCCGTGAGTTCGTGGGGCCCGTCACCAATCTGAAGTCCATGCTCGAAGTCTTTCCCGAAGTATTTCCCGCACACGACTACGAGCCCCTTCGGCAGCGACTTTCGGAGCGCTTGTGACCAGGTATCAGGACATCCCCAAACCCATCCGCTCCGGAATAGTCGTCGTCAACCCCGACACCGGCACCCCCCAGCGGATCATCGTCCTCCAGTTCAACCCGGACACCCTGGAGCGCAGCGTCGCCCCCCAGACGGCCGGGGCCGGCGGGGACTCCGGCAGTGGTGGCACCGGTACTGGTGACCGCAACGAAGCCCTCCGCCTCAAGGGCCCCGCCCAGGAGACCTGGAAGTTCACCGCCGAGATCGACGCCACCGACCAGTTCGAGGTCGCCGCCCCCGACGGCATCCACCCCCAGCTCGCGACCCTGGAAATGCTGGTGCAGCCGACCACCGCCCAGCTCCGTGCCGCGATGAAGCTCTCCCAGAAGGGCGCCATCGAGATCAGCCCGATCGAGATGCCGCTCACCCTGTTCACCTGGGGGAGCAAGCGGGTCATGCCGGTCAGGCTCACCGAACTCTCCGTGAACGAGTCCGCCTTCGACGTGAACCTCAACCCGATCCGCGCCTCCCTCAGCATCGGCATGAAGATCCTCACCGTCAGCGACCTCCCCGCAGGTCACCGCGGCGCCGACCTCTACATGGCGCACCTCGCCCAGAAGGAACGCCTCGCCGCAGCCGCACGCGGCGGCAGCCTCGGCTCGCTCGGGCTCGGCGGAGGCGGATTCGGAACCGGAACCGGAGCCGGAAACAACGTCGTGATCGGAAGGGGCTGAGCAGAACACCATGGCCGACATCGAGCCGTACGAGAACGCCCTGGACGCCATCCCGGGCGCTCACCCCTACCCGCGCACCAGCCGTTACCACGACGCCGAGATCGGCATCCATCGCCGCCCCGACGGCACCGAAGTCCGGTACACCAAGCGCCGGTTGCTGCCCCCGCTCGACCAGACCCCCGACGGCGACCTCACCCAGCCCCACACCGTCGGCGCCGGTGAGCGCCCCGACCTGCTCGCGCAGCGCTACTTCGGCGACCCCGCCCAGTGGTGGCAGATCGCCGACGCCAACCCCGTACTCGACCCACGGGAGTTGACCGACGAGGCGGGCCGTGTCATCGACATCCCGCTCGCCGGCGGGTTCCCGGGCGGCAGGGGAGACCGGCGTGTTTGATCTGCCCGTGGGGCAGGGCCCCGTCCACATCACGCTCCTCATGGGGCCCAAGCTCGCCCGGCCCGTACCGGCCGAGGTGACCGAGGCCCTGCTGTCCGCGCAGATCACCGCCACCGCGGGAGAGCGCAGCGGCTTCCAGCTCGCGTTCGACCTCACCAAGAACGGCATCATCAGCCGACGGTTGCTGCCCGAGGGGTTTTTCGATCCCAAGACCCGGCTCATCGTCAGCGTCACCGTCCGCGGCACCTCCGCCGTCCTCTTCGACGGGCTCGTCGTCCGCCACGAGGTCGGCGCCAGCAACCAGCCCGGCCACTCCACCCTCACCGTCACCGGCGAGGACCTGACGCTGCTCATGGACCTGGAGGAGCGCACCGCCAGGTACCCGAACCTGCCGCCGTCCGAGCGCGTGCTCGCCATCGTCCGGCGGTACTCCGAATACGGCATCCGTCCCGACGTCTACCAGGAGAAGGTGGCCCAACCGCCCCACCAGGACCTCCGCGTGCACTACCAGACGAGCACCGATCTCCAGTACGTCACCGAACTCGCCCGCGCCAACGGATACACCTTCTACCTGGAACCCGGCCCCAACCCCGGTCAGTCCTCCGCCCGTTGGGGACCGGAGATACGCCTCGGCATCCGTCAGCACGCCCTCAACGTCAACATGGACGCCAACTCCACCGTCGACCAGCTGACGTTCGCCTACGACGGCACCGCGCGCGAAGAGCCGCAGGCCCGCTGGCAGAACCCGCTGACCCGGCAGTCGGACCTGCTTCCGCAGCCGTCCATCAGCCCGCTGCGCCCGCCACTGGGCAAGCGGCCGACCCCCGCCCTGAAGCGCAGGACCCTCTCCGGCACCGCCAAGCACCAACGCGAGCAGGCCGAGGCCGAGCTCCTCGCGCGCGCCGCCGTGTCCGCCGACGTCGTCTCCGGCTCCGGCTCGCTCGACGTCATCCGGCACGGCTACATCCTCCAGCCCCGCCAGCTCGTCGGCGTACGCGGCTCGGGACGGGCGTACGACGGCGACTACTTCGTCAAGTCCGTCACGCACAACCTGCGTCCGGGCTCCTACCAGCAGAACTTCACCCTCTCCAGGGAGGGACTGGAAGCACGCAGCGACCACGTCCGGCCCTGACCCGTCCGGCGCCGACACCCGCACCACCCCCGCGTCCCATCAACCAGGAGCAACCCCACCATGGCGGCACCCAGCAATCGCTACCTCGGCAAGTTCCGCGGCCGGGTCGTCAACAACGACGACCCGCTGCGCATCGGCCGGATCACCGTCGAGGTCCCGGACGTCCTCGGCGACGAGCCGTCGACGTGGGCGCTGCCCTGCCTGCCGTTCACCGGGCCCGAGTCGGGGCAGTTCGTGGTGCCGCCGCCGGGGGCGGGCGTATGGGTGGAGTTCGAGCAGGGGGATCCCAGTTTCCCGGTGTGGACCGGGTGCTGGTACGGGGCCGCCGAGGAGCTGCCGCCCGACGCGCGCCGCGAACTCCAGGCCAACTCGCCCAACAAGCCCGTCGTCGTACAGACGCCGCAGGCACACAAGCTCGTCATGAACGACACGCCCGGCGCCGAGCAGGGGATTCTGCTCCAGGCCCAGGGCGGCGCATACATCCGTATCACCAAGGAGGCCGTGGTCATCTCGACCGGCGCGGGCGCCGAAATCCTGCTGCGCGGCAACGAAGTGACCATCAACGAGGGCCAGTTGACCGTGCTCTCCAGGCGATGAAAGCGATGAGATCGACGAAGGAAGACGGGGGACCGAGAACCATGTCCGGGAGTCTGCTCGACGCAGGTGCCGTGATCGGCTGTCCGCACGGCGGCCGTGCCGCGCCCGCCACCACACCCTCCGGCGGCGTACGCCTCGCGGGCGCCGCCGTCGCCACAGCCGCGCACAGCTATGTGATCACCGGCTGCCCGCACACCGTGCACGGCGTGCCCTCGCCGTGCGTGACGGTCCGCTGGAGCGCCGACAGCTCCGGCATCACCGTCGACGGCGCGCCCGTGCTGCTCGACACCTCCGCGGCCGAGTGCTTCAGCGCGGCCCTCGTGCCGCAGGGACCGGCCGTCGTCCAGGCCGCGCAGCGAAAGGTCACCGTCCGATGAGTCCCACCAGCCGGGGAACCAGGCCCCGTTCCGACATCGCCTTCCCCTTCCGCGCCGACCGCCGCGGCCGTACCGCGCACGCCACCCACGGCGAACACGTCCACGACCTCATCGAGCAGCTGCTGTTCACCAGCCCCGGCGAGCGCGTGATGCGCCCCGACTTCGGCTGCGGGCTCCTCGACCTGGTCTTCGCCCCGACCAGCCCCGAGCTGATCAGCACCCTCGAACTCTCCGTGCAGGCCTCGCTGCAGCGCTGGCTCGGCGACCTCATCGACGTGGAGGCCCTCGACGTGATCAGCGAGGACAACGTCGTGCGCGTGTACCTGGCATACGTCGTACGCGCCGACGGCGCTCGACGCGACGACGTCTTCGAAGGGAGGGCCACGGCATGACCGGCACCACCGCCACCTCCCGCCGGGCCAAGGTCCGCGCCGCCCAGCTGGGCGGTGTCGACGCCGTCGAGGTGAGTGACGACGGCCTGCTCCTCACCGTCACCTTCCTCGGCAAGGCCCCGCACGGCCTCGGCCCCGAGAACGTCCGCATCGACGGCGGCCGCCGGATCACCGGCATCACCGCGGTGGACGTCAGCGTGGAGCGCGAGGAGGACCCCGAGCTCGACGACCGGCTCTACGTCACCCTCGACCAGGCCGGCGACACCTCCCGCTACCGGCTCTCCCTCGTCGAGACCGACCCGTACGGCCGCCCCGGCACCGAGCCCTTCCGCGGCTTCGACCAGCGCTACCACAGCGCCACCTTCGTCTTCCGGCCCGACTGCCCCACGCCCTTCGACTGCAAGGACGACGAGCCGGAGCAGCCGGGCTTCCCCGCCGCGCCCGTCGTCGACTACACCGCCCGCGACTACGACACCATCCGCAAGCTGCTCCTGGACCGGCTCGCGCTCACCACGCCCGACTGGGCCGAGCGCAACCCCGCCGACCTGGGGGTGGCCCTCGTCGAGCTGCTCGCGTACACCGGCGACCAGATCAGCTACCAGCAGGACGCCGTCGCCACCGAGGCCTACCTCGACACCGCCCGCCGCCGCGTCTCCGTACGCCGGCACGTCCGGCTCATCGACTACGCGATGCACGACGGGTGCGCGGCGCGTGCCTACGTCGCCGTGGAGACCGCCGGTGACCACACGCTCGCGCCGGGCACCTACCGCTTCGCCTCCGTCGACGTCCGCACCCTCGACCCGCACGACCGGCCCGAGCCCGGCACGGTCATCGACGAGGCCGACCTCGGCGACCTCGACGAGCGCGGCTCGGTGGAGGTCTTCGAACCGGTCGTCACCGCCGACCCGCTGGAGCTGCGCGTCGCCCACAACGCGATCCGGCTGTGGAGCTGGGGCGGCGAGGTGTGCACCCTGCCGAAGGGCGCCACCTGCGCCACCCTGCGCGACGCGTGGGTCGACCCGGAGACCTGCCGGGACCGCCGCCTCGATCTGAAGCCCGGCGACGTGCTCGTCCTGGAGGAGGTCAAGGGCCCGCGCACCGGCACCCCCGGCGACGCCGACCCGAGCCACCGCCAGGCCGTCCGCCTCACCTCCGTCACCCCGGCCGTGGACCGCATCGAGGACCAGCCGGTCCTGGAGGTCACCTGGGCCACCGAGGACGCCCTGCGCTTCCCGCTCTGCCTCACCACCCGCGGCGGCCGCGACTGCCTGCCCGTCGAGGACGTCACCCTCGCCCGCGGCAACGTCGTCCTCGTCGACCACGGCCGCACCCTGCACGGGCTCCCCGAGACGTTCACCGTCCCGCAGGCCCCCGCCGAGGTCGCCCCCTGCGACCCTCCCGCGTTCGGCTGCCCCGACCGCGACGAGGGCAACGCCCCCGCCCGGCTCATCAACTCCCTCACGGACCGGGCGGAATCCGGCGATTCCCTCACCCCCGACGACATCCGCGAACTCTTCGAGGTCGTCGGCGAGTCGGCCACCAACCGCGCCGGACTCGGCCTGGAACGCGCAGGTCAGCACCATGAGCGCGTCGTGCCCGGCACGGCGTACGCCCAGGCCGGCGCCCTGCGCACCCTGCTCGCCCAGTCCGTCTACCCGGGCATCCGGCCCCGCTTTCGTCCCGTCCTCGGTCGCGCGCCCGTCGCGCAGACGGTGCCGTTCCCCGAGCCGGCCACCGTCGCCGCCGGACAGGCCGAGCGGATCGCCGCGATCCCGGGACGGGTCCGGCAGCGGCTCGTCGAGCTGTGGCGCAGCGCCCGCGACCGGGACGGACTCTCCGAGCAGGAGATCGCCGAACTCACCGTGATCTACGGCCTGAGGATCCTGGAGCACATCGAACTGCACCGCCATCCCGTCCGCGCCCTGCGTGAACTCCTGCACCGCAGCGACCGGTTGCTCGACGCCAAACTGCGCCGCGTCGAGGTCCTCACGGCACGCGCCCGCGCGGGCACCGTGCTCGACGGGCACATCGCCTGGGAGATCGCCCACAGCTGGGGCCCCGCCTACGCGACCGGACTGCACCCCGACGAGACGGTGCTGCGCGGCTCCGCGACCGACGCGCTGGCCCAGGACCCGCGGCACGCCCTGCCCGCCGTACGCGTCGACGAGGGCGGGACCTCGGTGTGGGAACCGCGCCGCGACCTGCTCGACAGCGGCCCCCGCGACCGGCACTTCGTCGGCGAGCTCGAGGACGACGGCCGTGTCGCCCTGCGCTTCGGCGACGGACGGCACGGCGCCCAGCCGAAGCCCGGATCCCGGCTCGCGCTGCACTACCGCCTCGGCGGCGGCACGGCCGGCAACGTCGGCGCGGAGGCCATCAACCACCTCGTCGTCCAGTCCGACTGCGAGCCGCCGCCCGCCGCGGCGGTACGCAACCCGCTGCCGGCCGTCGGCGGCACGGCACCCGAACCCGTAGAGCAGGTACGCCAGTTGGCCCCGCTCGACCTGCGCCGCACCCGGCTGCGCGCGGTCACCGCCGAGGACTACGCGGCCCTCGCCACCGCCCTGCCCGGCGTCCAGCGGGCGGCGGCGGAGCTGCGCTGGACCGGCAGCGTGCGAGAGGCGCACATCGCGATCGACGCCCACGGCACCGGTGTCCCGTCGGCCGAGCTGCTCGCCTCGGTCGCCCAGTCCCTGGAGTCGTACCGGCGCATCGGCCACGACCTCGTGGTCGGCGCGGCGCGCCTCGTCCCGCTGGACATCGCGCTGAGCGTGTGCGCCAGGCCCGGCCACCAGCACGGGCAGATCCTGGCCGAGCTGTACCGCGTCCTGGGCAACGGCCGCCTCGCGGACGGGCGCCTCGGCTTCTTCCACCCGGACGCGCTGACCTTCGGCGAACCCGTGCGGCTCAGCCGTCTGGTCGCCGTCGCGGCCGCGGTCCCCGGCGTGGAGAGCGTCCAGGTCACCGGACTGCGCAGGGTGTTCGAGCCGGACCGAGGAGAGAAGGAGGACGGCGTGCTGCGGCTCGGCCCGTTGGAGATCGCCACCTGCGACAACGACCCGGACCGGCCGGAGAACGGCCGGCTGGCGATTTCCCTGGGAGGTGCCCGATGACCGGGGTCCCGATGACCGAGAGCACGAGCACCGACGAGTGCGCCTGCGGCGGCGCCTGCCGCGGCGGCCACGACGAGCGTCTCGCTCCGGCTCCGGTGCACAACCCGCCCGGCCGCACGGCCCTCGACTACCGCGTCGGCGAGTACGGCTCCTTCCTGGCCGCCCTGCTCGACCGCCTCGCCTCACCGGCCTATCCGGCCCTGAACGGCCTCACCGTGCGCACCCCGGACGACCCGGCGATCGGCCTCCTCGACGCCACCGCCGTCCTCGGTGACCTGCTCACCTTCCACTCCGAGCGCATCGCCGACGAGGCCTACATCCGCACGGCCAACGAGCACCGCTCGCTGGTCCTGCTCGGCCGTCTCGTCGGCCACCGCCCGCGCCCCGGCGTCGCCGCCGCCACGCACCTGGCGTACACGCTGGAACGCGACCCGCGCGCCGAGGCGCTGGCGGTGCTGATCCCGCGCGGGGCCCGCAGCCACAGCGTGCCCGCCTCGGCCGACGAGCAGTCCCTGACCTTCGAGACGAGCCGTGACCTGACGGCCCGCTGGGACTGGAACGAGCTGAAGGTACGCCGCCGGTGCCCCTCCCTCATCACTCCCGCGGACCTGGAACGCCGCTCCGAGCTCTTCGTCCAGGGCACCGCGAACTCGCTCCGGACCGGCGACCAGTTGCTCTTCGTCTTCGGCGAACAGGCGGGCGGCGACCGCAGGCTGCTGCCCGTCGCCAGGGCGCGGGTCGACCGGGAGGACGAGATCACCGCGATCTCCCTGCCGAAGTCGGCCCCGCCGACCCTGAAGGAACTCCTCGACGAGGTGCGGCGCTGGACAGCCGCCCCCGCGGCCCCGGGGGAGCCCGGCGACGAGCCCCCGACGCCGGAGGTCCCCAACCCGCGCCCGGTCAGCCGGCTGATCGAGGACTTCGAGGACCAGGTCCTGGCACCCCTGCGGGACGACCTGGACGGCATCAAGACCCCCGAGCGGCTCGCGGCCCGCCTCGCGGAACCCCACGCGCGGCTGGGTGAGGCACAGGTGCTGGCCGAGCCCTACGAGGACGTGGCGGCGTGGTTCGGGCAGCTGGCGGCGGTGCTCGGTGAACTCGCCGAGCGGGCACTGGAGTTGGCGCCCGCACAGAACGCCCAGGACGAGCCGGCGGTGCGGAACGCGCAGGAGGGCGAACAGGCCCGGCAGACGGGTGCCGACCCCCGCGCGGCCGCCCTCCGCACCCTGGGCGCCGTGCTCCCCGCCCTGCGCGGAGCGACCCCCGCTCCCCGCGGCGGCACCGGCTCCCAGCTGCCGGGCGGCGACACCGCGCGCCTGCTCGCCGCCCTGAACCCCCGGCTCGGCACCCTCTATCCGGCGTGGCGGAAGGCCGCCGCGGCCGGCACCCCGCAGCTCCTGCGCGAACTGCTCGCCATGCGGGTCACCGCCGCCCCCTTCGGTGCCACGGCCCCGCTCAAGCCGGTCCAGGACGACCGCGGCCGGGTCATCCGCACCGCCGACTGGCCGCTCACCGGCGCCGTGCTGGCGAGCATGCGCGTCGTCTACGACACGTCGGGCAGGACCCCGGTCCGGGCCGAGTTCCAGTACGTCGAGGGCAGCAGCTCCGACCAGCGCGCCGAGAACCTGCCCGTCCTCCAGCCGCTGACCTTCCCGCTCGGCACGGGCCAGGTCGAGCTGTCGGTGCGCTCCGGCCAGGACCGCGACCTCAACTGGCTCAACCGGCGCCCTTCCGACTCCCAGGAGCCCGGCGTCACGGCCCGGCTCCTGTCGGGCCTGCCCGAACGCACCCTCTTCGTGTCCCGGCCGGACGACGAGGGCCTGGTCCACGTCGGCGTCCACAACGGCACCTCCGAGCAGATCGCCCTGCGGCCGAACACGAGCGAGCAGTTCACCCACGGCGAGTACGAGGTGAGCCTCAAGTACACGGTGGGCACCACCGAGCCCAACGTCGAGGTCGTCATCGCCAGCAAGCCCGAGCCGCTCAACCGCCGTGTCCTCCAGCTGGACACGGTCCACACCGGCATCACGGTCGGCAGCTGGGTCGCGGTCCAGCGCCCCGCCAAGGGCAGCCAGGGCGGTGTGCCGGGCGGTGCCGAGCTGGCGTTCGTCACCACCCAGGTCGTGGCGGCTCGTACGGCGGCGTACACCAACTACGGCATCACCGGACGCGGCACCGAACTCACCCTCGCCGAACCGTGGTTGGACGAGTTCGACGTCCTGCTCTCGCACATCCGCGACACCACCGTCCACGCGGCCGGCGAAGCCCTCCGCCTCGCCGACGAACCGCTCGGCGAGGACGTCCACGGCAACGAGATCGAACTCGCCGAGCTGTACGACGGACTGCGCCCCGGCCGCACCCTCGTCGTCACCGGGGAACGCGGCGACATCCCCGGCACGGCGGGCGTACCGGCCACCGAGGTCGTCACCGTCGCCGCCGCCGACCCGGCCGTCGACCCCCGGCTGCCCGGCGACCACGTCCACACCAGGCTCACCCTGACCGCCGACCTGGCCCACCGCTACCGGCGCGAGACCGTCAGGATCCTCGGCAACGTCGTCGAGGCCACCCACGGCGAGAGCCGCGAGGAGGCCATCGGCAGCGGTGACTCGGACCGGGTGAACCAGACGTTCGCGCTGTGGCAGTCCCCGCTGACCTGGCTCGCCGACGACAACCCCCTCGGGGCCACACCGGTGCTGGAGCTCCGGGTCGACGGCGTCCTGTGGCACGAGGTCGACAGCCTCGCGGGCCGCGGCCCGGGCGAGCCGGTCTACATCACCGGCTCCACCGCCGACGGCCGCACGACGGTCACCTTCGGCGACGGAATCAACGGCGCCCGGCTGCCCTCCGGCCACGAGAACATCCGCGCCCGCTACCGCTTCGGCACCGGCAAGGCCGCCAACGTCGCCGCCGACCGCGTCACCCAGCCCCTCACCCGGCCGCTCGGCGTCAGCCAGGTGACCAACCCGCGCCCGGCCAAGGGCGGCGCGGACGCGGACGGCCCCGGCCTGACCCGCCGCACGGTCCCCCTCGCGGTGTCGGCGCTGGACCGTCTGGTCTCCGCGTCCGACTACGAGGACTTCGCCCGCTCCCGCGCCGGCATCGGCCGGGCCGCCGCGCGCGAACTCTTCGACGGACGGCGACGCGTGCTGCACGTGACGGTCGCGGGCACCGACGACGTGCCCATCGACGGCGACTCGGACACCCTCAGGGCCCTGCGCGGAGCGCTGAGCGAGTACGGGGACCTCAACCTCACGGTCCGGGTGGACGTGCGGGAACTGGTCCTCCTGCTCGTCGCGGCCAAGGTGAAGGTGGCCGAGGACCACGCCTGGGAGACCGTCGAACCCCGGCTGCGGCAGGCACTGCTCCGCCGACTCGGCTACGAGGGAAGGGAACTGGGCCGGCCCGCCCGCCTCTCGGACGTCCTGGCCACGGCCCACTCCGTGCCCGGCGTCGACTACGTGGACGTCGACGTCTTCACCGGCGTCCCCGCGTCCGCCACGCCGGAGGAGCTCACCGCGATCCTCACCGACCCCGGACCGCCCAGGGCATCGGTACCGGCGCGTGAGGCGACGTACGACGAGAAGATCCACACGGTGCGCGCCGCGAACGGCGAGACACTGTCGGAGATCTGCGCGAAGTACGGCGTCCCGCTCGCCGAACTCCTGCGCCTCAACCCCGACATCACCGACACACGGCGCCTGGCCAAGGGCCGTTCGGTGTTCGTCCTCCGCGGAATCCGCCCGGCCCAGCTTGCGCTGCTGTCGCCTAGGGCCGCGGACACCCTGATTCTGACGGAGGCCAAGTGATGTCCCCGGACGCCCAGTTGGAGACGATCGCCCCGGCGAGCACGTCCAGGGAACCCGACGGACTCGCCGCCCTGCTGCCCCGCTGGCACCTGCTGCGCGACGCCGAGGAGGGCGAGGCGCTGCGCGCGCTGCTCGCGGTGATCGCCGAGCAGCTCGACCGGGTCCGCGACGGTGTCCAGCAGGGCTACGAGGACCTGTTCGTGGAGACGGCGGCGCCCTGGGTGCTGCCGTACCTCGGCGACCTGGTCGGCTACCGCACCCTGCCCGGCTACGAGCGCGTCCTCACGACCGGCCTGCACGAAGGCGGCCGCGCAGCCCTCGCCGAGGCCGTCGCCCCGCGCGCCGACGTGGCCGCGACAGTCGCGAGCCGCCGCCGCAAGGGCACCCTTCACCTCCTGGAGGAACTCTCCGACCAGGTCACCGGCTGGCCCGCCCGCGCCGTCGAGCTGTCCCGGCAGGTCTCCCACACCCAGCCCGTGAAGCTGTACGGCGACACCGCAGTCCACCGCGGCCGGCGCGGCCGTCTCGTCGACCTGCGCGACAACTCCGCCCTCGACCTCGCGGGCGGCCCCTTCGGCGCCACGGCCCGCACGGTCGACGTTCGCCGCGCCAACTCCCGTCATCGACAGGGTGGTTGGACCCCGGCCGGGGTCGCGCTCTTCGTCTGGCGGCTGAAGGCCCACGCGCTCACCCAGTCCCCGGCGTACTGCATCGACCGCGCCCGCAACCTGTACACCTTCTCGATCCTGGGCAACGACACCCCGCTGGTCACCAAGCCGTTCCCGGAGCCGTCGCCCACGCACATCGCGACCATCGACAACGTCCCGGCGTTCATCACCCGCCGCCAACTGCACGACCGGCTCGCCGACCACTACGGCCCCGGCAAGAGCCTCGTCATCCGGCGCGACGGCGAGGACCAGCCCGTACCGCCGTCGGACATCGTGGTCGCCGACCTCTCGGACTGGCGCTACCGGCCGAAGCGCGGCCAGGTCGCCGTCGACCCGGAGCTCGGGCGCATCGCGTTCGGGTCGAGATCGGCGCCCCGGCAGGGCGTCTGGGTGGACTACCACCACGCCTTCGCCGCGGACATGGGCGGCGGCGAGTACGACCGCCAGGACCGCGAGCCGCGTCCCGGGGCCGAGGTCTACCGGGTGGGCCCCGGGCACCCGTACCGCCAGATCATGGACGCCTACCGGGCCTGGCAGCACGACCGCCGTGCCGACCGGACCGGCCCCGACGGCGTCATCGAGATCACGCACAGCGGCGCCTACCAGGAGCAGCTGGACTTCGACCTCGACCCCGGCGACCGCCTCGAAGTGCGGGCCGCCGAGGGCACCCGGCCGGTGATACGGCTGCTCGACTGGTACAGCAACCGCCCCGACGCCCTCAACATCCGTGCGGTGTCGGAGGACTGCGCCCCGCACGAGCGTCCGCGCATCGTCCTGGACGGCCTGCTGGTCGCCGGACGCGGCATCAACGTCACCGGCCCGATGGGCGCCGTCGTCGTACGGCACTCCACGCTCGTCCCCGGCTGGTCGCTGGAGCCCGAGTGCGACCCGCACTCGCCGGAGGAGCCCAGCATCGTCCTGGAGCGCACCACCGCGTGCCTCCAGGTCGAGCACAGCATCCTCGGCACGATCGAGGTCATCGGCGACGAGGTGAGCGAGGACCCCCTCGACATCCACCTGCGCGACAGCATCCTCGACGCCACGGGCAGCGACCGCGAGGCCCTGTCGGCCCCGGACTGCCGGCACGCCCACGCCGTACTGCACCTGCACCGCACCACCGTGATCGGCGAGATCCACACGCACGCCGTGAAGATCGCCGAGAACTCGGTCCTCACCGGCCGGCTCCACGTGGCCCGGCGCGGGATCGGCTGCCTGCGGTACTCGTACGTTCCGGCGGGGTCGCGCACCCCGCGCCGGTACCGCTGCCAGCCCGACCTGGCCGGTCCCGAACAGGCCGGTCGCGTACGGCCGTTGTTCACCTCCGAGCGCTACGGGACGCCCTGGTACGGGCTGCTCGCCGACAGGTGCGCCGAGGAGATCCGGCGCGGGTCCGACGACGGCGCCGAGATGGGCGCCTTCCACGACCTGTACCGGCCGCAGCGCGAGGACGGCCTCAGGGCACGGCTCGCGGAGTACACCCCGGCGGGCACGGACGCCGGGATCTTCTTCGTGACATGAACCGCGACGTGAGCGGCACCCACCGACTTCGCGCATCCGCACTTTCCTGAACCAGGGGGACCCCCTTCATGCACGCTGACCTCTCCCGCCTCACGTTCCGTCCGGAACGGCACTACTCGGCGGTCGTCGCCCAGCAGGGCCGCGTCCAGCTCGACGCCGACCTCAACGAGCAGACCGCGATCCAGCTGCACCAGGCCCGCACCCTCGCCGCCGACCTGATCGGCCGGCACGGCGGGCCGCGCGACGCCGCCGGCTTCAAGATCGACTATGTGGGCGGCAAGCACGACATCGACACCCTCCTCATCCACGGCGGCCGCTACTACGTCGACGGCATCCTTCTCGACGCGACCCGCCCGGCGCCCGGCGTGCCCGTCCCGGACGGCGACGCCGGCGAACAGGAGCAGGACGCCACCGCCCCGCCCGCGTACTGGACCTACTGGGACCAGCCCGACGGCTTTCGCGACCCCGAGAAGCCCGGCGACCGGCTGCCCTCGCCCGCCACATCGCCGTTCGTGGTCTACCTGAACGTGTGGGAGCGCGCGGTCTCCGCCGCCGAGGACCCGGCGCTGCGCGAGGTCGCGCTCGGCGCCGCGATGCCCGACACGGCCGCCCGCGTGAAGGTCGTCTGGCAGGTGCTGCCGCTGTCGCTTGGCGCGCTGGACATCGAGGAGACCGACCCGTCCAAGGAGGTCGTCCGCGCCGCCTTCGACAAGTGGGCGCAGAAGCAGGCCGCGCCCACCGCACGCCTGGCCGCGCGCAGCGAGCGGCCCGACCACGCCGACGAGGACCCCTGCCTGGTCAAGCCGGACGCCCGCTACCGGGGCCCGGAGAACCAGCTGTACCGCGTCGAGGTGCACGCGGGCGGCGACGCGAAGGACGCCACGTTCAAGTGGTCCCGCGAGAACGGCTCCGTGGTCTTCCCGGTCGACGAACTCGACGGCACCTGGGTGCAGTTGGCGTCCCTCGGACACGACGACAAGCTGGACCTGGACGTCGGCGACCACGTGGAGTTCACCGACACCGCGTACGCCTCCCGCCTCGAACCCCTGCCCCTGCTCCGGGTCGAGGAACTGGACCTGCCGGGCCGCCGCGTCCGCCTCAGCGCCGAGCCCGACCCGGCCGTCGGCCGGCTGCCCCACCTCAACCCGTTCCTGCGCCGCTGGGACCACCACGGCGGACCCAGGCGCAAGGGACGTACGACCGCCCTGAAGGGCGGCGCGGTCCCCCTCGCGGAGGGGGAGTGGCTGCCGCTGGAGGACGGCGTCGAGGTGTACTTCGCCAAGGGCGCGGCCTACCGCACCGGCGACCACTGGATCATCCCCGCCCGCACCGCCACCGGCCGCGTCGAGTGGCCCACGGACGCCGCCCGCCGCCCGCTGCTCCAGGCCCCCTCCGGCATCGTCCGCGGCTTCGCGCCGCTGGCCCTGGTCAAGGGCGAGGGCGGCACGGTCGATCTGCGCCTCGCCTTCAGCCCGCTGGCCAGCAGCATCCCGGCCGCCGACGAGGCGACGCTCGCGGCGGAGGAGCAGGCGCGGCGCGAGGAACAGCTGGCGGAGGACCCGTCCGGCGGGAGGTCGCAGACCACCGCGGACGCGGAGGCGGCGGCGGAAGGAGACAACTGATGGCCAAGCCCCTGAGTGCGTCCAAGATGGTGGAGATCCTCCGCGCGGAGGGCCTGACGGTCCACGAGGTGCGCAGCTGGCGCACCCACAACCGCAACAGCAAGGGCGCCTGGGGCCCGGTGAACGGCGTGATGATCCACCACACCGTCACCAAGGGCACCGACGCCTCGGTGAACATCTGCTACAACGGCTACTCCGGCCTGCCCGGCCCGCTGTGCCACGGTGTCATCGACAAGAAGGGCGAGATCCACCTCGTCGGCAACGGCCGCGCCAACCACGCCGGCCTCGGCGACAGCGACGTCCTGCGCGCCGTGATCAACGAGTCGAGACTGCCGCACGACAACGAGGCCGACACCGACGGCAACGCGCGCTTCTACGGCTTCGAGTGCATCAACCTGGGCGACGGCAAGGACCCCTGGCCCGAGGCGCAGAAGGAGGCCATCGAGAAGGTCTCGGCCGCGATCTGCCGGCACCACGGCTGGAGCGAGCGCTCGGTCATCGGCCACAAGGAGTGGCAGCCCGGCAAGCAGGACCCGCGGGGCTTCACCATGGACGGCATGCGTAAGCGCATAGCGCAGCGGCTGAAGGGCGGCGGCGGTGGCGGCGACACCACCCCCGACCCGAAGCCCGTACCCAAGCCGAAGCACGTGCCGTTCCCCGGCAGCGGCTTCTTCCACACCGGCCAGAAGTCCCCGATCATCACGGCCATGGGCCACCGCCTGGTCGCCGAGGGCTGCGGCCGCTACGAGGAGGGCCCCAGCCCGGAGTGGACCGAGGCCGACCGCCGCTCCTACGCCGCCTGGCAGCAGAAGCTCCACTTCAAGGGCAAGGACGCGGACGGTATCCCCGGCAAGGTCAGCTGGGACAGGCTGAAGGTGCCCGACGGGGGGAAGTGAACGATCCTTCCCGAAGCCGCCCCGGATACCTCGCCCAGGTATCCGGGGCGGCTCCGACTTGTGCGACGGGTCTTGCCCGGCACCCGAAAACAAGTCACACTGGAACCGAACGAATGGTCGGTTGGTGAGTGGAAAGCCGGAAGCTGGTATCGATGACGGAGCAGCTGCAGGAGCACTTCGACGCGACGATCGCGCGCGACCAGCGGATCGAGCCGCGGGACTGGATGCCGGACGGCTACCGCAGGACGCTGATCCGCCAGATCGCACAGCACGCCCACTCGGAGATCATCGGCATGCAGCCGGAGGGGGAGTGGATCACCAAGGCGCCCTCCCTGCGGCGCAAGGCGATCCTCTTCGCGAAGGTGCAGGACGAGGCGGGGCACGGACTGTATCTGTACTCGGCGGCGGAGACCCTGGGGACCGACCGCGCGGAGCTGACGGACCGGCTCATCGAGGGCCGCCAGAAGTACTCGTCGATCTTCAACTACCCGACCGTGAGCTTCGCCGACGTCGGCGTGATCGGCTGGTTCGTGGACGGCGCCGCGATCTGCAACCAGGTGCCGCTGTGCCGCAGCTCGTACGGGCCCTACGCGCGCGCGATGGTGCGGATCTGCAAGGAGGAGTCGTTCCACCAGCGCCAGGGCTACGAGCTGCTGATGACGATGACGCGCGGCACCGAGGCCCAGCGGGAGATGGTGCAGGACGCCGTGAACCGCTGGTGGTGGCCGTCGCTGATGATGTTCGGCCCGCCCGACGACGCCTCGCCCAACTCCGCGCAGTCGATGGCCTGGAAGATCAAGCGGCACAGCAACGACGAGCTGCGTCAGCGGTTCGTGGACATGACCGTCCCGCAGGCCGAGAAGCTCGGCGTCACCCTGCCCGACCCGGAGCTGCGCTGGAACGCCGAGCGCGGGCGCCACGACTTCGGCACCCCCGACTGGGCCGAGCTGATGCGGGTCATCAAGGGCGACGGCCCGTGCAACGACCAGCGGATGGAGCGGCGCAGGACCGCACACGAGGAGGGCGCCTGGGTGCGGGAGGCGGCCACCGCCCACGCGGCCAAGCGGGCCGCCCGCACGGAGAAGGGAGCGGTGGCATGACCGTCGGGAAGCAGGACTGGCCGCTGTACGAGGTGTTCGTGCGCGGCAAGCGCGGGCTCAACCACGTCCACGTCGGATCGCTGCACGCCGCCGACGACCGGATGGCACTCACCCACGCGCGCGACCTGTACACGCGCCGCAACGAGGGCGTCAGCATCTGGGTCGTGCGCTCGCAGCACATCACCGCCTCGACCCGCGACGAGAAGGACCCGTTCTTCGAGCCGAGCGCCGACAAGGTCTACCGCCACCCGACGTTCTACGACATCCCCGACGACGTCCCGCACATCTGAAGGAGAGGGCATGAGTGACGACCACGTCTATCTGACCCTCGCCGAGGGACACGAGGACGACGCCCGCTGGGCCTACGGCACCGGCTTCGAGGACCCGCTGCACGGCGTGGACACCACGGTGCCCGAGGGCATCGACGCCGGTGAACTGGCCGCCGTGTGCGTCGCGTTGGCCGACGACGCCCTGGTCTCGGCCCAGCGCCTCGCCGAGTGGATCACCCGGGCTCCCGAACTGGAGGAGGAGGTGGCGCTGGCCAACATCGGCCTCGACCTCCTCGGCCAGGCCCGCCTGCTCTACTCCCGCGCCGGCCAGGCCGACGGCACCGGACGCGACGAGGACGCCTACGCCTACTTCCGCGACCCCGGCGACTTCCGCAACGTACGCCTGGCCGAAGTACCGTGCGGCGACTTCGCGTTCTCGATCGTGCGGCTCCTGACGCTCGCCAGCTGGCGCCTCGCCCACTTCGAGCGACTGGCGTCCCACCCGGACCCCGTGCTGGCGGCGATCGCCGCGAAAGGCGTCAAGGAGCTGGCCTACCACCGGCAGTACGCGGCCGAGTGGACGGTGCGCCTGGGTGACGGCACGGACGAGTCGCACCGCCGCACGCGCCGGGCCCTCGAACAAGTCGCCCCCTACCTGGGCGAGTTGTTCACGGCGTGCGACGTACGGGACGAGGTCGTCGCCGTCCTGCGCCAGGTCACGCACGAGGCCGGACTGCCCATGCCGGTGTACCGCCCGCTGCCCGGATCCGGCCGCGACGGCCAGCACACCGAGCATCTCGCCCCGCTGCTCGCCGAGTTGCAGGGCGTGGCCCGCGCCCACCCGGGGGCGACATGGTGACGACACTGCCCGACGCACGGCGCGCCCGGCACGTCGCCGAGCAGGTGCCGGACCCCGAGCTGCCCATGCTCACCCTGGCCGACCTGGGCGTGCTGCGCGACGTGGAACTGACCGAGGACGGCACGGTGGTCGCGAGCCTGACCCCGACCTACTCGGGCTGCCCGGCGATGGCGGAGATGCGCGCCGACGTGGCGGCGCGGCTGCGTGACGCCGGGTACACGCGCGTGGAGATCCGCACGGTCCTCGACCCGCCGTGGACCAGCGACTGGATCACCCAGGCCGGTCGCCGCAAGCTCACCGAACACGGCATCGCCCCGCCCGGCCCCGCCCCGCGGAACGGCGGCTCCGTCCCGCTCGTCCTGTCACCCACCCGGCACGCGGTGACCTGCCCGCGCTGCGGCTCGGCGCACACGGAGGAGACCTCCCGCTTCGCCGCCACGTCCTGCAAGGCCCTGTGGCGCTGCCGCGCCTGCCGCGAGCCGTTCGAGTACGTCAAGGAGATCTGAATGGAAGGCCTGAGGGAAGCACGGACGGCTGCTTCGGTGCGCCCGCGCATCCGCCGCCGTCCGGCCTTCCACGCCCTGCGCGTAGCCGCCGTGACGCCCCTGTGCGCGGACGCGGTCGCCGTCGGCTTCGACATCCCGGCGGAGCTGGCCGGGGAGTTCGCCTTCGAGCCCGGCCAGTCGCTGACGCTGCGGCGTGAGATCGACGGGCGGGACGAGCGGCGGTCGTACTCGATCTGCTCGCCGGCCGGTTCGAGCCCGCGGATCGGTGTACGGGTCGTGCCCGGCGGCCTGTTCTCGTCGTGGCTCGTGAACGACGTCCACCCCGGCGACACCGTCGAGGTGATGGCCCCCACCGGCGCCTTCACCCCCGACCTCACCACCGCCGGTCATCATGTGCTCATCGCGGCGGGCTCCGGCATCACGCCCATGATGTCCATCGCCGAGTCCGTCCTGGCCGCCGACTCCCGCTCGACGGTCACCCTCTTCTACGGCAACCGCCGAAGCGGCACCGTGATGTTCGCCGACGAACTCGCGGACCTGAAGGACCTCTACCCGACCCGGTTCCAGCTCGCCCACGTGCTCTCCCGCGAACCCCGCGAGGCCGAGGTGCTCTCCGGCCGGATCGACGCCGACCGGCTCGCGGCCCTCGTCGACGCGCTGGTCGACGTGCCGACCGCCGACCACTGGTGGCTGTGCGGCCCGCACGGCATGGTCCGGGACGCGCAGCGGGTGCTGGAGGGGCTCGGGGTCCCGGCGGATCGGGTGCACCAGGAGCTGTTCTTCGCCGACGACGAGCCCGTCCGGGAAGTGCACCACGAGGAGGCCGGACCGCAGGGGCCCGTCAGCCAGGTCACCATCACCCTCGACGGCCGTTCCACCACCGCGACCCTGTCGCGCGAGCGGAGCGTCCTCGACGGCGCCCAACGCACCCGCCCCGACCTTCCGTTCGCCTGCAAGGGCGGGGTCTGCGGCACCTGCCGTGCCCTGGTCACCGACGGCAAGGCGGACATGCGCCGCAACTTCGCCCTGGAACCGGCCGAGGTGGCCGCCGGCTACGTCCTGACCTGCCAGTCGTACCCGGTGTCGGAGACGCTGACGGTCGACTACGACAGCTGAGCCGACGAGAAGAGTTGGGTGGCGAGGAGAGCGAGAGGACTAGTTCAAGAAGGAGTTGAGAAGGAAGTCCCTTCATGGCCTCGCCACGGTCGACCCTAACAGTCACGCGGGGATCAGGTCGCGCAGATTTTCGGGTACGACGACCCGCGACTCGGGGTGCAGTCCCTCGGGCCGCTGGAGGCCGATGAAGGTGACGGGCCCTTCCGGGACCGTCTCGCCGTCCCACACGGTGGTCGTCGTGGCGTCCATCAGGCCCGTCAGATAGCGCACGGTCAGCTGCTCGCGCCCCACGATGCCGCGCAGCAGCGTCGCCACCGACACCTGGTTGGCCTCGACGCGGTTGGCCGCCGGAGTCCCCCTCAGATACAGGTGCAGCCACTT
This sequence comes from Streptomyces sp. NPDC057623, assembly GCF_042800355.1. Classification (NCBI taxonomy): domain Bacteria; kingdom Bacillati; phylum Actinomycetota; class Actinomycetes; order Kitasatosporales; family Streptomycetaceae; genus Streptomyces; species Streptomyces sp. NPDC057623. Next base: position 29,616 of record NZ_JBHVGZ010000062.1, on the reverse strand, counting down.
GGCACGCCACCGGCCGTCCGCACCGCGCCGGAACGCCAGCGGCAGCGCGACCCGGCCCGGCCCGCGCAGACCGGACTTCATGCGCACCGTGCGCGGCTCGAACGGACGGCCCCGCTGCTCCGCCTCCCGCAGCATGAACCCGAAGAACGACTCCTCGGCCTCCTCGAACCCCTCCCCGGCGAAGATGTTGACCTGCGGGACGATGAACTCGCCACGCACGGCGCCCAGACGCAGGTCGATGAACTCCGAGGCCCCGTCAGGTGCCTCGGTGATGTCGCCGGAGTGCTCGCCCTCCAGGTCCTTGAGGTTGGTGTACGCCAGCCAGCAGACCGTCGAGTAGTCGGCGTTCAGCATCAGCGCCGACAGGTCGAAGTCGGTGCGGTGGGCGGCCTGCTTCCAGTACACGAAGAAGCGCAACAGCTCGCCCTCCACCGGCGACACCGAGCCACGGGGCAGCACGCCGAGCCCGGCCGGGGCCGCACGGCCGCTCAGCGGCAGCGCGACGTCCAGGACGTCCGGGTCGATCAGCAGATGGCCGGGTGCCGCCAACCGGCGCCGCAGCTCCGCGTCCACGACCGCGATCAGGCGTTCACGCTCGGGCGGCATGACCGGCGGACGCTCGTCCTCGGTGACCCAGGCACGGCCGAGCCGGTTCACGAACACACGGGCCTCGCCGGTGTCCCCCGCGCGGTTGGCGAGGTGTTCGCGAACCGACAGCAGGACCCGGCCCGAGACCTCCGCCAGGACCTCCTCGGCGGCGGTCGCGACCGCGTCCCGCTCCTCCTGGTCGAGGGCCATCCGCAGCAACCGGTCCAGGGAGCGGAACAGCTTTCCGGGCGCGGACTTCAGCAGCTTCACCGCGCCGGCGACGTCATGCATGCCGAGCAGCTCCTCGACCAGGCTGTCGAAGGAACGCGCCTCCTTCTCGCCCCGGGCGACCGCGAACACGTCGGCGGCGTGCGGCCACTGGGGATACTCGTGCGGATGCAGTCGCTCGCCCAGCCGCTTGAACTCCTCGCGGTGGGCGTGCACGTCCGCGAGCTTGGCGGGCGCGGCCGCGACCACCGCGTCGAGGCCCGCCAGCAGCGCACGGCGCACCGGCCGGGACAGCCCCCGCAACCGCGTCGGCTCCACGAGCGTGACGTCACCGCCCGACAGCGCGCAGGCCAGCCGCAGCACATCGGTCACCGTGTCCAGTAGCGGCGCCGCACCGGCCCGCACCCGGGCCCGGTTGATCACGGCACGGTTCTCCCGGACCGGGATCCTCTCGGGCTGCGGCCCGTCCACGCACACCTCGGCGAGCGCCTCCAGATCCCGCAGGCCGTCCTCGCCCAGCGGCGTGCCGCTGCCCCCCAACGCCACGTACAGGGCCGTGACTTCGGCGCCCACGTCGCCACCGAGGTGCAGGACCGTCATACGGTCGCCCGCCGCGGCGATCAGCTCCTCGTGGTGGCCGAGCATCTCCGCGTAGGTGTGCTGGTAGCGGCCGTACGACGGCAGGGTGAGCAGGTTCACCACGCCGTCGCTCAGCTGCTCCAGTGTGCTCGCGCGCGTCGCGTCGTCGGCGAGTGCCTCGGCGACGCAGCGCATCCAGAAGTCGTACGTGTCCGGCACATGGGCCGGGAAGTCGATGAAGTACACGTTGTGCCGCACATGGTCGCCGACCAGCTCGCGGACCGTGTCCAGCGTCCGTACGGCGGTGTCGACCACCGCGCCCTCGGACAGCTCCGACAGACGCGCCAGCAGCTCCGCCGAGAGCTTGAAACCCACGGACATGAGCGCGGCGTCGAACTGCCGTGCCGCGACGGCGCCTTGCCCGGCGGGCCCGGTGGGGGAGGGGAGACGGTGGGTGTGCCGGATGACCAGGGGTTCGAGGCGGTGGACCATTCCGGGATGGTCGCAGAGCGGGGCGAACGGGCGCATGCGGATTTCCGGGTGCGGCAGAGCCCACAAGGACGTGAGCACGGTCACCGGCCCGGAATCCGCCTCCGACCGGGGCGGCGGGCCGCACGCGCGCGGGCGTCGCCCGGTGGGACGGGCAGGTCAGGAGTCCTCTGCCGTGCGCTCCGCGTCCCGCTGCCTCAGGCGGGCGGCCTCCTTGCGGACCTCGGCCTGGGTCGCGCGCTCCTTCTGGAGCCACTCGGGCTGCTCCTGCTTCAGCGCCTCGACCTGCTCGGTGGTGAGCGCCTCCGTGACACCGCCGCGGGCCAGCCCGGCGATGGAGACGCCCAGCTTCTGCGCGACGACGGGGCGCGGGTGCGGGCCGTCGCGCCGCAGGTCGCGCAGCCACTGCGGAGGGTCGGCCTGGAGCGCGTTCAGCTCCGCGCGCGTGACCACACCCTCCCGGAACTCGGCGGGGGTGGCTTCGAGGTACACACCCAGCTTCTTCGCCGCGGTCGCGGGCTTCATGGTCTGGGTGCTTTGGTGCGACGTCATGGGCTCAAGGGTATCGACTGGGTGAACCGCCGCCGACCACGGCCGGTAACCTGGCCAGGTGACAGGCTCGGAAGTACCTCCCTCGTTCAGGCTCGCGTACGTCCCGGGAGTGACGCCCTCGAAGTGGGTGCGGATCTGGAACGAGCGCTTCCCGGACGTCCCCCTCACGCTCCACCCGGTGACCGCGGCCGAGGCGCCCGGCGTGCTCCGTGACGGTGACGCGGACGCCGGTTTCGTACGGCTGCCGGTCGACCGCACGGTCCTCAGCGCGATCCCCCTCTACACCGAGGCCACGGTCGTCGTCGTCCCCAAGGACCACGTCATCGCGGCGGTCGACGAGGTGAGCACCGAGGACCTGGCCGACGAGGTCGTCTTCCACCCCCTCGACGACGTCCTCGACTGGGAGCGCCCGCCGGGGCAGCCCGCCTTCGAGCGCCCCGCCACCACCGCGGACGCCGTCGAGCTCGTAGCGGCGGGCGTCGGCCTGCTCGCCGTGCCCCAGTCGCTGGCCCGTCTCCACCACCGCAAGGACCTCACCTACCGGCCGCTCGTGGACGCCCCCCAGTCGAGTGTCGCCCTGTCCTGGCCCGAGGAGGCGACCACCGACCTGGTCGAGGACCTCATCGGCGTCGTCCGCGGCCGCACCCTCAACAGCACCCGGGGTCGTACGACGTCCCAGGCCCCGGCCGCCAAGGAACAGCCCAGGCGCAAGCGCCCCGACGGCGGCCGCGGCTCGGGGAAGCAGGCCGGAACCGGCCGGAGCCACCGTGGCGGCTCCGGCGGCTCGGGCGGGGCCAAGGGCACCAAGGGCGCCCGGCGAGGCAAGCCCCGCCGCCGGTCCTAGCGGGCGCCGGCTCAGGGGGCGTACGTCGCCTGAGCCGCCGTACGCAGGACCGTCTGCCCGTCGGCCTGGCTCAGCCGACCGGCGGTGACCCACGCGTTCACGGTGGACTGCACGCGCGTGACCAGGGCGCCCTTGGTGGCGAACGGAGCCCCGGCCCAGATCTCGTCCAGCAGCGTGGTGCCGTCGGACTTCGCGGGGTTGGCGACGCCGGAGTCGGAGTTGCCGAAGACCACCCGGGGCTCGGAGCGCTTGAAGTAGGCGTGGGTGGGGTCCTCGGTGCCCTCGAAGAAGGGGGCGAACTCGGTGCCGGCCAGGGTGTAGTGCAGCGGCTTGCCGCTCACCGGGGTGAGCGAGGGCAGCAGGTCGCCGGAGAGGCCGGCGTTGCGGTACAGGCCCAGCTGGAGATGGCTCGTGGCGGCGTTGCGGCCGACGAGATTGACCGGGCCGTAGAACAGGGTCTGCAGCGACGGGTCGTCGATCGCCTTCTCCACGCGCAGCCGGAAGGGCATGGAGATGCGCACGGTGTCCCCGCTGCGCCACGTCCGCGAGACCGTGAAGTAGCTCCCCGGCGTCGGAGTGCCGCTCACCGCACTGCCGTTGACCGTCACCCGGAACCCGGCCGTGGCCCACGACGGCACGCGCAGTCGCAGGGCGAAGGCGGCGTTGCCCCGGCCGATGGTGAGCGTGGTGCCCTGTTCCCGGGGGAAGGAGGTCGCCTGAGTGACCGTCACGCCCTTCTCGGCCCAGTTCAGCCGGGAGGGGCTGTACAGGTTGACGTACAGCGCGCTGCCGTCGGCGGCCTTGAAGTACACCGAATCCTGGTACTTGGTGGCGCTCTCCATGCCGGTGCCCTCGCAGCAGGTGGTGCCCTGCTTGGGCGTGTAGTCGCGGACATGGCCAGGAGTCAGCCCGATGAAGTACGTGACCAGCGGCTTCTCGGCGTCCGCCTTGTCCTGCTTGGAGCCGAGGACCTGGTTGTAGAGGGCCCGCTCGTAGTAGTCCATGTACTTCGGCTGCTGCTCGTGGAAGAACAGCGTGCGGCTCAGCTTCAGCATGTTGTACGCGCAGCACGTCTCGGCGGTCGTGTCGCTGATCGTGCCCGCGATCACGTCCCGCGCCTTCCAGAACTCGGCGGTGCTGGTGCCGCCGATGCCGTACATGCGGTGCGGCACGACCATGCCCCAGAAGTTGCGGGCGGCGTCCAGGTAGCGGGCCTCGCCGGTCGCGTCGTACAGCCGCAGGTACCCGGTGAAGATCGGTATGTGCTGGTTGGCGTGCAGCCCGTCGAGGATGTCGGTGTTCGCGGCGGAGTTGTCGATGAGCCGGTCGAGGTCGAACAGCTGGGCCAGCGCGAGGTGTTCGGCCTTGCCGGTGATCGCGTGCAGATCGCAGATCGCCTCGACGATGCCGCCGAACTCGCCGCTGGAGAACAGCCCCCACATGCGCTGAAGAGTGGCCTCCGGCAGCTTCGACAGCCGTGCGTACATCCAGTCGCACATGCCGGACGCGAGGTCGAGGGCCCGGTCGTCCTCCGTGGTGAGGTAGGCGTCCAGCACTCCCCTGAGGATCTTGTGCGCGGTGTAGTACGGCGCCCAGACCTTCGTGTAGTCGCTGGCCGTCCTCGATTCCAGGTCGATGAACTGTGTCTCCGGGTATGCCGCCAGGAACCCGGGGTGGCTGGGCCCGCCCCAGGTCCGACGCAGGGTGGCGGTGAGGCCACGGCCGGAGGCGTCCGCGAAGGTGCCGCCGGCGGTCTCGTCGATGGCGTACGACGCCAGGTCGCCGCGGCCGGCCGAGGCGTCGGCCGCCCGGCGGCTCTGCAGGTCCGTGATCTCCTCGGCGGTCAGGGCGCGCGACCAGACGTTGAACTCGTCGTAGGCGCCCGCGAAGACGGGGTCGGTGGCGAAGTTGGACCGGCCGAGCCAGTTGTTGGTGAGAGTTCCGAGGGCGGCCGGGGTGAGGGTCATCGCCGTGTTGCGGCCGACGGCGGCGCCGTTGACGTACAGCGTCCCGGTGCCGCCCGCGATCGTGACCGCGAGGTGGCTCCACTGGTTCAGCGGCAGCGCGGCGGTGCCGTTGATGCCCTGCTCGCCGCCCGGCCCGTTGGTCGTCAGGGCGAAGCGCGGCACGCCGGCGGCGTTGCGGGCGGCCAGGTACAGGTACCGGGTGCTGTTGTTGCCGAAGTCGAAGATCCGCGCCCAGTTGCCGTCGTGGGTGGGCTTCACCCACGCGGACAGGGTGATCGCCGAGGCGGCGCCGAGGACGGCGGCGGGGAGGTCGACGTACTGATAGGACCCGCGGACGTTCTCGGCGGCGGTACCGAACTTCCCGCTCACGCTGAGCACGGCGGGATCCTTGCGCAGCGCCGCGCGCACCTCGGTCAGCGCTCCGACCATGGTGCGGATCCTGTCGATGAACACCTGCTCGCCCGTGCCGGCATACGCCTGCGCCAGCATGGTCAGGAAGTGCCCGGTGTAGTGCCCGCGCAGATTGCCGTTCGCCTCACCGTCCAGTCCTTCCCAGCCGCCGGGCGCCACCGCGCCGCCCGTGGCGAGTCCGGCGTTGGCGCGGAAGACCTGCAGCAGCCGGTTGACGTCGTAGCCACGGGCGTGGTCGAGCATCAACTGCCGCTTGTCGGCGAAGAGTCCGGGCCTGAGGGCCACATCGTCGAGGGCGAAGGGCTGGACGGTCCAGGTGGAGGGGGTGGCGGTCACGGCCTGGGCCTCCTGAACAGCGGCCGAGGCCCGGCCGGTCGCCGTGTAGCTGATCGCGGGCGTCGCCGCGGCGAGGGCGGCGGCCTGGAGGAGGGATCGTCTGGAGAGGGGCGGTGCCATGGGTGCCTCCACGCGTGGGGGGTGTTCGATATTGCGAACGGCGTACGAACAATCGACCAGACGATAAAGAGGGGACGACCGGGGGTCAACGGGTCTGGAGCGTTTGAATTCCGGTTAATTCCGGTGGGGGGCTTCGGCTGTTCGGCCCGTCGGCCGACAGGGCGCTATCGCGTCCGGCACAGCCAGTCGTAGGCCGCGCTCGCCGTGAACTCTCCCTGGCCGCCGCGCAGCAGCAGCCCGGCCGTCGCGAACTCCGGTGCGTCCGCCTGGGCGGCCACGTACGGGATCGCGATGCAGCGCATGCCGGCCGCGTGCGCCGCGGCGGCACCGGGGGCCGCGTCCTCCATGACCACGCAGTCGCCGGGTACGACGTCCAGTCGGCGGGCCGCCTCCAGGAAGACGTCGGGGGCGGGCTTGCCGCGCTCGACCTCGTCGGCCGAGACGACCGTACGCAGCCGGGCGTCCAGGCCGGTGCCGGCCAGGATCGCCGTGATGGCCTCCAGCGACGAACCCGAGGCCACGGCCATCGGGACGTCCTCGGCCGCCAGCAGCTCCACGAACGCGCGCATCTCGGGGTACGCGCGCGTGGCCGTGCGGGCGAGGTCCAGATAGCGGCGGTTCTTGCCGGCGAGCAACTCGTCGACGGAGGGCCGAAGGCCGTACTCCCGCTTCCAGCGCGTGACCGTCTCCAGCGTGCTGATCCCGACGTACCGCTCGTGATCCGACCAGGTGAAGTCGGGGATCCCGTGCTCGGCGAGGAGCTGGCGCCCGGCCTCGTAGTAGTTCGGCTCGCTGTCCACGAGTGTTCCGTCGAGATCGAAGATGACCGAAGTGTTGCCCAGACCGCTCATGGCCTCAGCATGTCAAAGGTCATTTACGGACCGCCGCCCGCCCGATCGACTCCACGAGCGGCAGCAGCCGGTGCGGTACCCGCTCACGCAGGGCCACCTCGGTGCGGGTGCGGACCACGCCGGGCAGGCTGATCAGCTTCTGGATCACATCCTCCAGATGGGCGTTGTCGCGGGCCACCACCCGGGTCAGCAGGTCCCCGCCGCCCGTGATCGAGAACGCCTCGACGATCTCCGGTACGGCGGCGAGCTCGTCGCCCACGTCGTCCAGGTGACCCTGGGTGACCTCGATGTGCACGAACGCCAGCACCGGGTGGCCGAGAGCGGCGGCCGAGAGCGCCGGCCCCGTGCCGGTGATCACGCCGTCCCGCTCCAGCCGGTCCAGCCGGGCCTGGAGCGTGCCGCGCGCGACGCCGAGGACGCGGGCGTACTCGCGCACGCTGGTACGGGGCTGCTCCAGCAGGAGCCGCAGGATACGGGTGTCGAGCTCGTCCACGGCCATGGCGTCCGGCCTCCTTCGCCCCTCGCCCGTCATGGTCCGTTGGCTCGCCGGTGGACGTACGGGGGCCGTGATGTCTGTGCCAATGGCTCAGCATTCTAGGCACCGCTTGAGCCAGGTTGCCTCTTGATGCTGCAATGAACCCGTCGATGGCGCTGCGGACCCCGCGGCGCCTTTCTCATGCCGGTGCCAAGGAGCGGGAACAGTGCTGAAGAGGGTGTTCGTCGCGTCGGACCCGGGCCGGACGCGGCTGCGCTTCGCCGTGCGGGCCGTCCTCGGCATCGGGCTCGCGGTCGTCGTCTGCGGGATGGCCGGACACTCCCTCGTCGGTGCCGTCACCGGCGGGCTCGCCGCGCTGCTCGCCCTGTTCACCGTCACCGACGCCACGGTCCGCGGACAGGCGGTCACCACCGCGCTGCTGCCCCTCGTCGGCCTCCCCGTCCTCGCGGCGGCGGCCGAGCTGCACGACTACCCGGTCGCCCGCGACCTCGCCTTCCTCGCCGTCGTCGGCGCCGGCGTGTACGCCCGCCGCTGGGGGCCGCGCGGACACAGCCTCGGCGTGTTCGCCTTCATGACCTTCTTCGTGGCGCAGTTCCTCCAGGCGACCCCACGGCAGCTGCCCGAGCTGTACGCCGCCGTACTGCTGTCCCTGCTCACCGCGTCCGCGGTGCGCTTCGGGCTGTGGTGCTACGAGCGCCGGTTGCCCCCGGCCCCCGTACCCGCACCGCCGGGCGGCAGCGGTCTGGCCCGCGTGACCACGCGCCAGGCCGTCCAGGCCACCACCGGCGCGGGCTTCGCCCTCGTCATGGGCCAACTGGTGTCCGGGCAGCGCTGGTACTGGGCCGTCGGCGCGACCTGGTGGATCTTCGTCAACACCACCTCGCGCGGGGAGACCCTGGTCCGCGGCTTCCGCCGGGTCCTCGGCACGGTGATCGGCATCGGCCTCGGCCTGCTCGTCGCCGTCCCGCTGCACGGCGCGGCGGTCCCCACTGCCGCGCTCCTCGCCGTCTGCGTCTTCGGCATCTTCTACACGGCCGCCGTCTCGTACACCTGGATGATGCTCTGCGTCACGGTGCTCGCCGAGCTCCTCTACGGCCTCCTGGGCGTCCTCGATCCGGCCCTGCTGGCCCTGCGGCTCGCCGAGACCGGCGTCGGGGCGCTCGGCGCCGTGCTGGCCGTGCTGTTCGTGCTGCCCGTCACGACCCACACCGTCACCGACGCCTGGATCCAGCGGGCCCTGCGCTGTGTCCACGCGGCCACCGCAGAGGCCGCCGCACGCCTCGCCGGCGACGAGCGCGCCGACCCGGCCCCGCGGGTGGCCGAACTGGAGCAGCTGCTCGGCCGGGTACGGCTCGCCGTCGCCCCGCTGGTGCACCCGCTGCACCCCGTGCCGGCCCGCAAGCGCCGCGCCCGCCACGTCCTGGCCCTGCTCGACGACTGTGCCCGGGAGATCCGCGGCCTGGTCGCCGTCGCCGCCGACCCGGTGGCCTCGCACGACGCCCGGCTCGCCGCCGCGTGCTGGCGCGTCGAGGCCGCGGTCGAGGCGCTCACCGGCGGCGCGGACGTCACCGCGCCCACCGCGCGTCCGACGGAGTCCGACCCGGCGCTCGCCCATCTGCACGGCCTGGAGCGGGCTCTCGTGGAACTCGCCAAGCCGCTGCGCGCACCGTCCGGGTCGCCGCTCGTCGGCGCCTGAGACCGCAGGTCGGAACGGTCCTCAGGCCGCCCGGTCGCCTGCATCGGCCACCTGGAGGGTGGATCAGGCCGTCCGGCGGGTAACCCCGCACCCATCGGCCCCACGAGTCCGCGAGCCGCGCGGGAGCGGCCCGCGGGCCCCGAGCCGTACGACGCGCCGTCGTACGCACACCTGCGCAGCGCGCCACGCCGGTCCTCCATCGGCCGGGAGACGGTGGAGCGGCGCTCCGCCGATGCGCATCGCCCCGAGGCCAGGGCGGCCCGCGCGCGAGGCGGGGCGCGACCCCACGCCGACGACTCGGCGCCCTTGGTCTAGACCGATCATGATCCGCTGCTACCGTCACCCCGAACGGCACCCGACCGAAAGGGGACAGCGGTGACAGACGGTGGCAGGCGGGCGGCACGGGCCTACATCGGGTCGTTCACGGCGGCCGGCGGCCCCGGGATCGTGGCGGCGTCCGTAGCCGCGAACAGCGGCGCGCTGACCGTCCTGGGAGGCACGGGAGACGTGCCCGATCCCGCGTATCTGGCCCTGGCGCCCGGCGGTGACACGCTCTACGCGGTCAGTGAGACGGCCGAGGGCGCGGTGGCCGCGTACCGCGTGAGCGGGGACAAGCCGGAGCTCATCGGATCACCGGTGCCGGTGGACGCCAATGGACCCACGCACCTCAGCCTGTTCGCCGGGCACGTCCTGACCGCCAACTACGGCTCCGGCAGCGTCACCGCCGTGCCCGTCCGCCGCGACGGCACCCTCGCGGCCGCTCCGTCCGCCGTCCTCAGGCACACCGGCTCGGGCCCGCACACGCCACGCCAGCAGGCCCCGCACGCCCACCAGGTGCAGCCCGACCCCGGCGGCCGCTGGGTGGTCAGCGTCGATCTCGGCACCGACTCGCTGCGGGTGTGCACGCTGACCGACGGCACCCTCGACGTCCACCGGGAGATCGCCCTGCGGCCGGGCTCGGGCCCCCGCCACCTGGCCTTCCACCCGCACCGCCCCTACGTGTACGTCCTCAACGAACTCACCCCCACCGTCACCGTCTGCCACTGGGAGAGCGACGACGGCACGCTGAAGCCGCTGGCGGAGGTGCCGGTACTGGCGGGTGCGCCGGCCGGCGACGCCTATCCCTCGGGGATCGTCGCCTCGCCGGACGGCCGCTTCGTGTGGACCGCGACGCGAGGCGAGGACGTGCTGTCGACGTTCGCCGTCGAGGGCGAGGAGCTGCGGCTGACCGGCACGGTGACCTGCGCCGGACACTGGCCGCGCGCGCTCACCGAGGCGGGCGGGTTCCTGTACGTCGCGAACGAGCGCTCCGGGGACGTCTCCTGGTTCGCCGTCGACCCGGACACGGGACTCCCGCGCTACGAGGGCTCGATCCAGGTGCCCGCGGCGTCCTGCGTGGTCATCGGCCCGGAGGCCGCCGGGGCCTGACCAGCACGCCGAAGGGCCCGCTCCTGGCTGAGGAGGGGCCCTTCGGCGTTACGGCTGTGCGGTGCGCGTCAGCGGACCGGCGTGCCCTGCGGCTGCGGGGCGATGCCCAGCGCCGTCGTGTACTTCGACAGGGCGAGCTTGCCGATCGCCGGGTACGGGCCGAGCGCCTCGGCGGCGGAACAGCCCGCCTCCTGGGCGGCCTCCGCGACCAGGCTCGGGTCGATCTCCGGCCCTATCAGATACGGCGCCAGCGCCAGCTGCTGCGAGCCCGAGGAACGCAGCTGGTCGGCCACGGCCGAGATCGAGCCCTCCTGGTCCAGGGCCGCCGCCATCACCGGCACGGCCAGGCGCGCGGCGAGCAGCATGCCGGTGATCCCGGCCGCCTGCACGGCCTCCTCGCCGCCCACCGAGGCGAGGATGATGCCGTCCGCGGCCGTGGCCACGGTGAACAGCCGGGCACGGTCGGCGCGGGCCAGACCGGCCTCCGACAGGCGCACGTGCAGCGCCTCGGCCAGCAGCGGGTGCGGGCCGAGCACATCGGTCAGCTCGGCCGCGACGCGGCTGTCCATCACGGCCTGGCGGATGACGCGCAGCAGCGCGTTGTCCGGGCCGGCGAGCAGCGGCACGACCACGGCGACGGGGCCCTCCGGCTCCTTGGCCTCCACACCGGCGGCGATCGCCTGCTGGTAGCGGGCGGCGCGCTCCTCGGCCGCGTTCACCAGCACCGACTGAAGGGTGGGGAACTCCACGTCGTCACCGTCGACGTACCCGATCCGGGCGTCGAGGCCGGGAAGCTCGGAGCGGGCGATGCTCACGACCTCCTCGGCGAGGCCGCGGGTGGCGGCGCTCGGCGTGCCCGGCACCGCGAGAACGAGCGCGGGTGCGCCGTCGGGAGCCGCCAGGGGCTCGGGTCGGCGGTGCCGCCCGGGCTGACGAGGTCGCGGCATTCGTACTGGCAGGCCGGACGCGGGCCCAGTGGGGGAGCTCATGGCGACGCATGTTACTGGCTTCTTGGGCTCCCCTGTTCGGGGAGGGTGCAGGTGAGCGGTATCCGTCCGCTTTTGTCGGATTGAGTTACCTACGGTGCGGAACCGGGCGGCGCAGGTGGATCAGTCCCGCTTTCCGCTCACCACGCAGAGCATCACATCATCACTCGGCAGGGTGAGCCCGCCCGTCGCCAGACCGGTCGCGATGCGCACTGCTCCCTGGAGCGGATCTCCGGCGGCCGGCACATGCCGTGCGTGCGGCAGCCGCCTCGACAACTCCTCTTCCAGGGGTACGAGAAGAGGGGCACCCATCTTGAACAGGCCGCCCGTGAGCGCGACCAAGGGCTCCCCGGTCGCGGGGCAGACGGCGGCCGCCGAGTCGGCCATGTGCCGTGCGGCGGCCCGCAGGATGCCCGCGGCCACCGGGTCGCCGTCCGCGCGGGCACCCACCTGCGGAGCGAAGGAGGCGAGGACGGCGGGACGGTCCGGGCGCGGATAGAGCTTCCCGGGCAGCCCCGGCATCGGCCCGAACAGCTCTTCGGCGGCGGCCAGCAACCCGACCGACCCGTCGGGCCGCCCGTCGTACGCCCGCGACGCGGCCTCCAGCCCGGCCCGCCCGATCCAGGCACCGCTGCCGCAGTCGCCGAGCAGATGCCCCCAGCCGTCCGCCCGGGTCCAGCGCGCCAGGTCGGTGCCGATCGCGATCAGTCCCGTACCTGCGGCGACCACCGCACCGGGCCGCGCCCCGAGCGCGCCGGCATAGGCGGTGACGGCGTCGGCGGCGAGCGCCACGCGCTCGATGCCGAACTCCCGCTCCAGCGCACCCGGCAGTTCGGCGCGCAGAGCATCCCCCAGGCTGGCCATCCCGGCGGCCCCGACCGCGGCCGCGCCCAGCCCGACCACACCCGCCTCGGCCACCGACGCCCGCACCATGGGGACCAGTTGCTCCATCAGATGACCGGGGTCGATACCCCGGTCACCGGTCCGCACCGGTTCACGGGACTCCCGCCGGGCCAGAGCACCACCGCCGACGGTTCCGACGACGACCCGCACACCGGACCCCCCGGAGTCGACAGCGAGAAACCCGGAGCCGCCGGTCACGGCAGCCGCCGCCGGTCCACCGGCTGCCCACCGGGGCCGAAGGGGGAGGGGGACGCGGGCTCCTGCGACGCGTGCGCGGAACGGAACAAGCTCCCCTCCTTCCCGGTGACCGGCTGCGGTACCGGCTCGACGGGTTCGAAGATCTCGACGAGGAGGAAGGGTAGCGCCTGAGGTGCCGCCCGCGGGTGGCGGCTTGCGTGCCTGTGCGGGGCGCCTGTGTGTGCCAGTAGAGTGACGCGCCGTGGCACCACGACCCTTGCATGAACTTGTCGAAGCCGGCTGGGCGAACGCTCTTGAGCCAGTGGCCGAACGCGTCGCCGCCATGGGCGACTTCCTCCGGGCCGAAATCGCGGCGGGCCGGACCTATCTTCCCTCCGGGGCGAACGTCCTGAGGGCCTTCCAGCAGCCCTTCGACGACGTCCGTGTCCTGATCGTGGGTCAGGATCCCTACCCCACGCCCGGGATGGCGATCGGACTGAGCTTCGCGGTGTCGCCCGAGGTGCGCTCGCTGCCGGGCAGCCTGGAGAACATCTTCCGGGAGATGCACTCCGACCTCGGGCTGCCCAGGCCGTCGAACGGTGATCTCACGCCGTGGACGCAGCAGGGTGTGCTGCTGCTCAACAGGGCGCTGACGACGGCCCCGCGCAAGCCCGCCGCGCACCGCGGCAAGGGGTGGGAGGAGGTCACGGAGCAGGCCATCCGGGCGTTGGCCGCGCGTGGCAAGCCGCTCGTGTCGATCCTGTGGGGGCGGGACGCGCGCAATCTGCGGCCGTTGTTGGGGGATCTTCCGGCGATCGAGTCCGCGCACCCGTCACCGATGTCCGCCGACCGGGGCTTCTTCGGTTCGCGTCCGTTCAGCCGGGCCAACGACCTGCTGATCCGGCAGGGCGGACAGGCTGTGGAGTGGCGACTGCCGTAGGGCAGGCTGCGCGGGCCGGCGGCCCGGCGACCGGGTGTCGGTGCTGCCCCGGGGCAGCGACGATCAGCCCGTGGCCGGGGCCGGACCGTGAGCCGCGAAGGCTCATCCGACCACCGCGGCCCTGACGCACAGCACGTCCGGCAGATGCGATGCCAGTTGCCGCCAGCTGTCGCCGTCGTCGGCCGACGCGAACACCTCGCCGTTGCGGTTGCCGAAGTACACGCCCGCCGGGTCCGCGTCGTCGGTGCACATCGCGTCGCGCAGCACGGTGCCGTAGTGGTCCTCCTGCGGCAGCCCCGCCGACAGGGGCTCCCAGGTCCTGCCCGCGTCCGCGGTACGGAAGACGCGACAGCGGTGGTCGGCCGGGACGCGGTCCGAGTCGGCGGTGATCGGGAACACGTAGGCCGTCTCGGCGCGGTGGGGATGGGCCGCGGCCGCGAAGCCGAAGGTGGACGGCAGACCCTCGCCGATGTCCGTCCAGTGCGTGCCCGCGTCGTCGCTGCGGTACACGCCCCAGTGGTTCTGGAGATAGAGGCGGTCCGCGGTCGTCGCGTCCTGCGCGATCTTGTGCACGCACTGGCCGAACTCCGGGTTCGGATCCGGCAGGAACACCGCGGAGACCCCGGAGTTGGACGGCGCCCAGCTCGCACCGCCGTCGGCGGTGCGGAACACACCGGCGGTCGACACCGCGACCGTCACGGCCCGCGGATCGCGCTTGTCGGTGATCACGGTGTGCAGCCCCTCGCCGCCGCCGCCCGGCACCCACTTCGACCTGGTCGGGTGCTCCCACAGCGGGCGGACGAGGTCGAAGGTCTCGCCGCGGTCCTCGGAGCGGTACAGCGCGGCCGGTTCCGTGCCCGCGTACACCACGTCGGGCTCCGCGGCCGCCGGGTGCAGCTGCCACACCCGCTCCAGGGAGGCGTCCGTGTCCTTCGGGAACCTGACGGCCGGCTGGGCCGGTTCGGTCCAGGTGAGGCCCAGGTCGTCGGAGTGGAACACGGAGGGACCCCAGTGGGCGCTGTCGCCGCCGGCCAGCAGACGCGGACGCTCGCCCCGGGTGTCGATGGCGATCGAGTACACGGCCTGGGCGTTGAAGTACGGGCTCTCGTCGAACTCCCAGGTGCCACCTCGCCTCCGCCCGATGAACAGGCCCTTGCGGGTCCCCACGGTGAGCAGTACCTCGGTCATGCCGATCACCTCCGCTGTGCCTTTGCGGCTCTGTCTCAGGTACCGGCCAGTCTGCACCTCGGCACTGACAGTCACCTCTGGAAAGGCTTGCGTCGCAGGTCAGGGCGGCGAGGATAACGCGCCGAGGCGGGCGGCGGGGCGCTTTCGCGAAGACGCTCGCGGGCGTCGCGTGACCCGTGCCACGGTCGATCCCGGTAGGTGCCGTGAGCATCCGCCTGCCGTCTTTCGTATGGGAGGGGGGTGGGTCCGGCTTGTTCGTGCGCTCATGAGGAGGAAGCCTTCGATGGCGTTGCGTGGTCCGAAGGTGTGGCTGTGGCGATGGCGGCGCAATCCGCTCAAGCGCCGGGCCGACGCGGTGGAGGCATGGGTGCTGCTCGCCGCCTGGGCGGTCACCGTCCTCGCCGGAGTGCTCGCCGCTCTGGCGACGGCCGGCACGGTGGAGCGGGGCATGGCCCGTGAGCGCGTCGAGTGGCGGCCCGTGGTGGCCCTGCTCACCGAGCAGGCGCCGGGCAGGACCGACTCCCGCGTCGGCACGTCGAGCAGCGAGCAGGTGTGGGCGAAGGTCCGCTGGAGCGCGCGGGACGGTTCCCCGCACACCGGTCAGGCCCGCGTCCGGCCCGGCAGCGGCGTCGGCACGCCGGTCACCGTCTGGACTGATCCGCAGGGCCGCCTGGTGACCCAGCCCGCCACCCCCGCCGAGGCCCGCACCCGGGCCAACCTGGTCGGCGGCCTGGCGGGCGTCTGCGCGGCGGGCGTCCCCTTCGTCGCCGGGCGCGCCCTGCGCAGCCGTCTGGAGAGCCGGCGCATCGACCAGTGGGGCTACGAGTGGGCGCGGTTCGGACCGTTGTGGGGTGGGCGGACGACGGGGTGACGGCTGAACGCGGGAACGCC
Source organism: Streptomyces sp. NPDC057623 (assembly GCF_042800355.1). Classification (NCBI taxonomy): domain Bacteria; kingdom Bacillati; phylum Actinomycetota; class Actinomycetes; order Kitasatosporales; family Streptomycetaceae; genus Streptomyces; species Streptomyces sp. NPDC057623. The sequence goes on along the minus strand of NZ_JBHVGZ010000062.1, from coordinate 13,946 downwards.
GCCACCGTGAAACTGGCGACCGGCCTCCCTGGTCGGCCTCACCCCCGACCCGGCAGTGCCCGCCCCAGAATCCCGTCCACGTCGGCCGTCTCCGGCAGCGTCCCGAACGCGTGCCCCCAGTCGCCGCCCAGCCGGGTCGCGCAGAAGGCGTCGGCGATCGCCGCGGGGGAGTGGCGGACCAGGAGGGATGCCTGGAGGGTCAGGGCCATCAGCTCGACCAGGCGGCGCGCGCCGGCCTCGGAACCCGTCGCGAGCCGGCTCTTCAGGCGGGTGACGGCCGCGTCCAGCCGGGCGTCCGCTCCCTGCGCCAGGGCGAGTTCGGCGAAGAGCGCCTCCGCGGTGTCCGGCTCCTTGCCCAGCGCCCGGAGTACGTCGAGGGCGTTGACGTTCCCCGAGCCCTCCCAGATCGAGAGCAGCGGAGCCTCCCGGTAGTGGCGGGGCATGCCCGACTCCTCGACGTAGCCGTTGCCGCCGAAGCACTCCAGGGCCTCCGCCGTGAAGGCCGGACCGCGCTTGGTGACCCAGTACTTGCCGACGGCGGTGGCGATGCGGCGGAACGCAGTCTCCGCACCGTCCGCGTCGGCTCCGCGCACCGCCCGGTCGGCCGCGCCGGCCAGCCGTAGCGTGAGAGTCGTGGCGGCTTCGGACTCCAGCGCCAGGTCGGCCAGGACGTTGCGCATCAGCGGCTGGTCGATCAGCCGGGCACCGAACGCGCTGCGGTGCCGCACATGGTGCCCCGCCTCGACGAGCGTCTTGCGCATCAGCGTCGCCGACGCCATCACGCAGTCCAGCCGGGTGCAGTTGACCATCTCGATGATCGTCTTGACCCCGCGCCCCTCGGGCCCGACCAGCCAGGCGACGGTCCCGTCGAACTCGGGCTCACAGGACGCGTTGGAACGGTTGCCCAGCTTGTCCTTCAGGCGCTGGACGCGGAAGGTGTTGCGGCTGCCGTCGGGCAGGACACGCGGCACGAGGAAGCAGGACAGACCGCCGGGGGCCTGCGCCAGCACCAGGAAGACGTCGCACATCGGCGCCGAGGTGAACCACTTGTGCCCCCGCAGCGTGTACACGCCGGACTCGGCGGTCGGCGTCGCCACGGTGGTGTTCGTACGGACGTCGGAGCCGCCCTGCTTCTCGGTCATCCCCATGCCCGCCAGCAGACCCCGCTTCTCGGTCGGCACGCGCAGCTCCGGGTCGTACTCACGGCTGGTCAGCAGGGGTTCGTAGACCTTCGCGAGCTCGGGCTGCCGGCGCAGCACGGGGACGGCGGCGTATGTCATCGACGTCGGGCAGCCGTGTCCCGCCTCGGTGTGCCCCCACGCCAGCCCGCCCGCGGTCCGGGCCACGTGAGCTCCGGGCCGCTCGTCCGCCCAGGGTGCCCCCGCAAGCCCCTCGGCGACCGCGACCCGCATCAGGTGGTGCCAGCTCGGATGGAACCGGACCTCGTCGACGCGATGGCCGTACCGGTCGTGCGTACGCAGCTCGGGCTCGTGCCGGTTGGCCAGCTCGCCCCACTCCTGCGCCTCGACGCTCCCCGCCCGCAGGCCGAGCCGGCGGATGTCCTCCTCGGCCCACCCGGCCCCCTCGCGCCGCAGCCCTTCGAGCAGCGCCGTGTCCTCGGAGGCGTCGTACGGAGCCAGGGGCGGGGGCTGGTTGGTGACGTCGTGGGTGGCGTACTGCCCGGACAGCTCCTGCGTCGTTCCGGGCCGCCGCGGCGTGACTGCGGACTGTTCCTGCGCGGGTATCGAGACCATGTCGTCCATGTTGCACTACAGCTGCGGTCGCAGCAATCCTGTAATACGGCGCCACTGTCCGGGCCCGTACAGTCGTGGCCATGCCGAACAACACGTCACCGCAGGCCGACGAGGTGGAGCTGCGCCCGCTGTCCGCCCGGTCGGTCGTCCTGAGCCTGCTGCTGGGTCTGCATCCGCCCGAGCTGCCGGTGAGGGACCTGGTGCGCAGCGTGGAGCCGTTCGGGATCGCGGGATCCACCCTGCGTGCCGCGCTCAGCCGGATGGTGACGGCCGGCGATCTGCGGCGCGCGGACTCGGTGTACCGGCTCAGCGACCGGCTGCTGGAACGCCAGCTGCGGCAGGACGACGCGGTCCACCCCGAGACCCGGCCCTGGCGCGGCGACTGGGAGATGGTCGTGATCACGGCCACGGGGCGCGGCCCCGCCGAACGCGCGGAACTGCGCACCGAGCTGACCCGGCTCAGGCTCGCCGAGCTCCGGGAGGGCGTCTGGCTGCGCCCGGCCAATCTGCTCCGCGCCCTGCCGGACGACCTCGGGCAGGTCGCCGAACGCTGCACGGCCCGACCCGACCGCGCCGCACCCGAGCTGAGCGCGAACCTGTGGCCGCTGGACGCGTGGGCCGGCACGGGACGCGCCCTGCTCGCCCGTGTCGCCCACGCGCGGCGACCGTCCGACCGCTTCACCGCCTTCGCCGCCGTCGTGCGGCACCTGCTCGCCGACCCCGTGCTGCCGCCCGAACTCCTCCCGGCGGACTGGCCGGGCGCGAGGTTGCGGGACGTGTACGCCGACTACCGGCGGGAGTTGGCCGAGGACGCACGCGTGCGTGACGGCCGGGAGGAGGCTGCGGGGCATCCGCGCGCGTGATGGCCGAGAGGCGGCTGTGGGACCCACGCGCGTGTGGCCGCCACATGCGGCGGCGGCCGTACGAAGCGCCGTGCAGGGACGCTCCGTACGGCCGCCCTCCCCGTGGGGGGCTACCGGTGTCCGGGACCCACATGTGCGGGAACCACATGTCCGGGATCGACATATGCGGGACCCACATGTGGGCGCGGCCTACCTGTAGGTGATGTCCGACGTGGAGTACAGGCAGTTCGTGCTGTCCGGCCCCGTACCCACCGCGGTGTTGTTGTTGTACTTCTGGCAGGGGACGACCTTGCGGCTGGAGTCGTTGAGGATCGTGATGCCGCGCAGGGTCGCCACGTCGCCCCGGTTGACGTTGATGCCGACGAGGCGCGCGGTGGACCCCGTGCCGGTCACCTCGATGTTGCTGAGGTTGACCTTGCGTGTGTACTGCGTGGAGCAGTCGCCGCACGAGCGGTACAGCGTCTTGAACTCGCTGACCGCGAAGTTGGAGATGTTCAGCGTGCCGGGCCCGTTGTGCTGGAAGACCTTGTCGGCGGCCTTCTTGGCGCCACCGCCGGTCACGGTGTAGGTGGAGCCGCCCCGGAAGGTGGCCGCGTCCTCGCCGACGTCCTCCCACCACACGTTCTGGAGGGTGCAGTTGCCCTCGCAGTGGATGCCGTCGGCCCCGGGGGCGCCGATGATGACGTTCTTCAGTGTCGCGCCGGCCGCGAGCTTGAAGATCGGGTCCTGGCCCTCCTCCTGGCCGTCGCCGGCCAGGTCGCCGCTGCCGTAGTAGCGGACCATGCCGCCGTCACGGACGCCGGAGACGGAGATCGTGGAGCTCACCGGCTGGCTGCTGGTGGGCGTCGGCCAGGTTGCGGCGCTCGCCGGTGGTGCACCGACTGTCGTGATCATGACAGAAGAGAGGCCGAGTGCGGTCAGGGCGCCGGTCAGTGCGCGCCGGCGGGAGCGGGGCTTTGCTGGTGAAGTCATGTCCCGGATGCCTTCCTCCAGTTGGGGGGTGGTCAGATCTTTCCGGCGCCCGCGCCGGACGTCACCGAGGCGACGACGGTGGACGCGGACTCCGGGGTGTAGCTGTAGGGCGGCGAGGTGAAGGTGCCGACCTGGGAGATCTCGGTCGCGGCCCCGCCGAGATCGTTGCCGCGCAGATTGGCGTGGCCGTCCACGTCACTGCTGCGGTTCGTGGTGACGGCGATCTTCGTGTCGCGGAAGACGTTGTTCTCCACGAGCATCTGGGCGCCCATGCGCGAGTGGCAGGCGGTGTCCGCGCCGGCCACGTAGTTGTTGTAGAAGTGCCCGGTGCCGAAGCGCAGGCTGGGGATGCGCGAGTAGACGTTGCTGAACTGGTTGTGGTGGTACGTCACCTTCAGGTGCCCGGTGTCCTCGCTCGCGTTGTTGTCGCTGTGCCCGACGAGCGAACCCTTGAAGTGGTCCTTGAAGGTGTTCCAGGACACCGTGACGTTGTCCGAGCCGTGATTGATGTCCAGCAGACCGTCGTAGTAGTCCTTGTCGTGGTCCCGGTCGGCCGAGAAGGAGTTGTGGTCGATCCACACCTTCGTCGACGCCTGGACCGTGATGCCGTCGGCGGGCGCCACCGGCTTGCTGATGTTCAGGTTGCGGACGACGACGTTGGTGACGTTCTTCAGTCGCAGTCCGCCGCCGGTGAAGCCGGACGACGAACCCACGCCCAGCACGGTGGTGTTGGAGCCGATGTCGACCTGACCGCTCAGTGAGATCAGGCCGTTGACCCGGACGACCTTGGCCGAGTTGCCGGTCACCGCCGACTTGAAGGCGGCCAGCGTCGAGACGGTGACCGCCGAGGAACCGCCGCCGCCGGTCGTCCCGGCGCCGAATCCGATCGGCGAGTTCTCGGCCGCCCCGGCGGGTTGCGGCAGGACCAGAACGGCCGCGGTGGCGAGGGCGGCTGCTGCGGCCGCCACCAGAGTGGCTCTTTGCGGCCGTGCACGTGGGGGGAGAGTGCGCATGCGGGTGCGTCCCTTCAGAAGGACCTATCGATCATGTACGTGAACGATGTGCTTCATGTTGAACACCGCGAGCGGGCAGAGCGGCCATGTGGGGGGTGCGGTCGTGCGGCTCGGTCACCCTGCTGAACGGAACGTAGGGGGCAAGCGCTTTCTGGTCAACGCTTTGCGCAGAAGAATTCCGTCAGTGCTGGTAGGGGGTAAGGGCTCTCTTCCAGCTGAATGTGGGAGCGCTTCCATGATGAGCGTGTCCATGCCACGATGCCCTCCGGATGCTTCCCCCGTGAGAGGGCGAGTCAATGCCGATTCCACGTATGCGTACGTCGATCAGCGGCCCGCTGCTCACTGGAGGCCACACATCCGGCCGTCCCGGTCGAGGACCCCGCGGTGGACGGCCTCCAGTGGCGACCACGCCCGACTCCCCTGGAGGCTCGGCCTGGTGACCCGGACGAACAGCTCCTGCTGACCGAACTCTCAGCGCCAGAAGGGACAAGGACGTGCCCACCCGCACCGGAACCACCCCGAGAAGACCGCTCCACGCGTTACTCGTCGCCCTGTTCGGAGCGCTCCTGCCGCTGCTCGCGGCCCTGCTCGTGGCCGCCCCCGCGGCCTCCGCCCGCACCGAGACCGCCGACGTCGTCCCCACCGCCACCCTCACCGAGGTCACCGACTTCGGCGCCAACCCCAGCGCTCTGCGCATGTACGTGTACGTGCCGGACAGCGTCACCGCCCACCCGGCCGTCCTCGTGGCCGTGCACTGGTGCACCGGCTCCGGCCCGGACATGTACAACGGCACCGAGTACGACACCCTCGCCGACCAGTACGGCTTCATCGTGCTCTACCCGTCCGTCACCCGCAGCAGCAAGTGCTTCGACGTCGCCTCGCCGCAGGCGCTCAAGCGCGACGGTGGCAGCGACCCGGTCGGCATCAGGTCCATGGTCGACTGGGCCACCCGCACCTACGACGCCGACACCGGCCGGGTCTTCGCCACCGGTATCTCCTCCGGCGCGATGATGACGAACGTCCTGCTCGGCGACTACCCCGACGTGTTCGCCGCGGGCGCCGCCTTCTCCGGCGTCCCCTTCGGCTGCTTCGCCACCACCGACGGCTCCGAGTGGAACAGCGCGTGCGCCCAGGGCACGGTCACCCGTACCGCGCAGGAGTGGGGCGACATCGCCCGCGCCGCCTACCCCGGCTACACCGGGCCCCGGCCCCGTATGCAGCTGTGGCACGGCACCCAGGACGACGTCCTGCGCTACCCCAACTTCGGGGAGATGATCAAGCAGTGGACCAACGTGCAGGGCGTCGGCCAGACCCCCGCCGCCACGGACACGCCCCAGTCCGGCTGGACCCGCACCCGCTACGGCGGCACCGGTGACCGGGCGCCCGTCGAGGCGATCAGCCTCCAGGGCGTCGGCCACAACCTGTACAGCTCCGGCATGGCGGCCCGGGTGCTCACCTTCTTCGGCCTCGACAGCGACGGCCCCGCACCCCAGCCGCAGCCCGGCGCCTGCAAGGTGACCGCCACCACCAACGCCTGGAACACGGGCCTGACCGCCTCCGTCACGATCACCAACACGAGTACGACGGCGATCAACGGCTGGCGGCTCGGCTTCACCCTGCCCGCCGGCCAGACGATCACCAACGGCTGGGGAGCCATGTACACCCCCGCCTCCGGCACGGTGACGGCGACCGACGCCGGGTACAACGCGGCGCTCGCACCGGGGGCGAGCGTCAGCATCGGCTACCAGGCGAACCACACCGGGAACAGCGCGGCGCCCGGCGCCTTCACACTCGGCACAACGGCCTGCACGCTCGGTTGACCCTCCCGACCTCGCGGCGTCACCGGGCGCCCGTAGACGGATGACATGCCGTTTTGCGGGAACCCGGGCCCCACCGAAGGCCACGTCGAACGAGGTGGAGCGAGGGCGAGCGATGGTTCTGGGACTGCTCACACGTCCGACAGCCGCCGCGGCCGGGTTGGTCGCGGCCGGGCCCCGGCTGCTCGCCCGAGGGGCCGCCCCCGCGGTGGGAGCCGCCGCGGGGGCGCTGGCCGGGACGGCCCGGGCGGGGGTACGCGGCGCCGACACCGCGGCGCGGTTCGTGCGCGTCGCCCGCGACACGCTGCCCCAGGGGCCGCACCCCTGGCGGTCCGGCACCCGGACCCACCTCGCCCTGCGGCCCGAGGCGCCCGACCGGGTACGACGCGAAGGCGGGACCGAGCGGGCCGCGCGCAAGGTCGCCTCGGCCCTGGCCGCCCATCCCGACGTGGCCCTCGCGTACTGGGACGGCGGACTGCGCCGGCTGGTGGTGACGGCCGTCGACGAGTCCGCCGGCGACCGGGTGCTGGAAAAGGCGAGCGAGATCGCGGCCCGGCACGGGCTGGCCCGGACGGACGAGGACGTCGAGGAGATCCCGCACCCGGCCAACCGGGCCGGAGTACGGGACGCCGCCGTGACGCTCGCCGCCGACGGGGCCGGCATCGCGACCGCGTTCATCGGATACGGTCTGCGGCTGCCGGCCTCACCCCGGTCGCTGACCGCCCTGGTGACGCTGCTGCGGGAGAACCCCCGCTTCCGTGGATGGCTGAGGGCGCGGGTCGGCCGCTCCCGTATGGACATCCTGCTGGCCATGGCGAACGCGGCCGCCCACGGTGCCGGACGCACCCCGACCTCCCTCGTGCTCGACGGCGCGCTGCGCTCGCTCCAGCTGGGGGAGACCGTCGCCCGCGCGGCGGCGTTCGACATGGTCCACGACGACGTCTGCGCACCGGAGCGGGGCAGCGTGGCCGGAGAGCGGTGGCCGCGTCCGCCGCTGCGCGCCTCCCCGGCCCAGGCCTACGCCGCGCACGCCGAGACCGGCAGCCTCCTGGGAGCGCTGGCCACGCTGCTGGTCAAGCACGACGGCACCGAGGCGGCGGAGGCGGTGCTCGCCGGATCCCCCAAGGCCGCCCGCTATGGCCCCGCCGCCTTCCACGCCGTACTGAGTTCCACGCTGTCCCGCGCGGGCGTCCTGGTGCGCGACACCGAGCGGCTGCGCCAGCTGGAGATGGCCGACACGGTCGTCCTGCATCCGAGCGCGCTGCGGACGCCGGGTGCCGACGCGGACCCGTGGGCGGAGACGGTGCTGGACGCGGCGCGGCGGGCCGGCCTGCGGGTCGTGATGGTGGACGACCCCGCCCTGGCCGACTTCGCCAATCTCGCCGACCAAGTGGTGCGCGACGAACGGTCGTTGAGCGATGTCGTGAACGCGTTGCGCGCCCAGGACGACGGTGTGGTGGTCACGGTCGCCCGGCCGGCGGAGGTCGACGAGGAGATCCTCGCCGGGCTGCTCGCCGGAGATGTGGCCGTCGCCCTCACCGACCGGGACGGGGCCGTGGTCTGGGGCGCGGATGTGCTGGCCCTGCACGGGCTGGCCGATGTGTGGCGGCTGCTGCGGGCGGTCCCCGCCGCGCGCGGGGTCGGCCGCAGGTCGCAGGTCCTGGCCCGGTCCGGCGCCGCCCTGTCCGGGCTCATGGTGGCCATCGGCAGGTCCCGGCGTGGCCGTCCCACCCCGTGGCCCGGGCTCCGGCACACGCCCGTCGACGCGAGCGCGGCATGGGCCCTGCTGACCGGCGCGCGTGCCGCCCTCGGCGTGGCGGTGACCCGTGCACCGCGCCCCCGGCCGCGCGTGGCCTGGCACGAACTGGAACACACCGAGGTCCGCGAACGGCTGGAGCATCAGCAGGGCCCGCAACCGACCCTGCCCGAGCAGGCGACGAGCCGTGCGCGCGAGGCGGTCCAGGCGATGGGACGGCATCGGGTGTTCGCCCCGTTGACCGGGCCGCTGCGACTAGCCCGGGCCGTGCGCGGAGAACTCGACGACCCCCTCACCCCCGTGCTGGCCGTCGGCTCGGCGGCCGAGGCGATCCTCGGCTCCGTCGTCGACGCGCTGCTCGTTGTCGGCGCCCTTGACCTGAACGCGCTGGTCGGCGGCGTCCAGCGGATGCGGGCCGAGCGGGCGCTGTCCGGACTGCTGGCGAAGCAGAAGCAGAAGGCGCGCGTCACGGGCGAGGAGCCCGAGGCCGGGCCGCACCTCGTGGACGCCACCAAGCTCGGGTCGGGCGATGTGATCGAGCTCCGCGCGGACGACGTGGTGCCCGCGGACGCCCGGCTGGTGTGGGAGGACGGTCTGGAGGTCGACGAGTCCGCGCTGACCGGGGAGTCCCTGGCGGCGGACAAGGGGGTCGACCCGACGCCGGACGCCGCCGTGCCGGACCGCAGCTGCATGGTGTTCGAGGGGACGACCGTGGTGGCCGGACAGGCCCGGGCCGTCGTGGTGGACACCGGGGAGCGAACGGAGGCATCCCGGGCCGTGGCCCTCGCCGCCCGTACGCCACCGTCCGCGGGAGTCCAGGCCTGGCTCCGGGAACTCACCGACAAGGCGCTGCCGTGGACCCTCGCGGGCGGCGCAGGGGTGACCGCGCTGTCCCTGCTGCGCGGCACACCGGTGCGCCGTGCGGTCAGCGGCGGGGTGGCGGTGGCCGTCGCCGCCGTCCCCGAAGGGCTGCCGCTGGTGGCGACCGTCGCGCAGCTGGCCGCCGCCCGTCGGCTGAGCCACCGGGGAGTGCTCGTCCGGGCCCCGCGCACCCTTGAGGCGCTCGGCCGGATGGACACCATCTGCTTCGACAAGACCGGCACGCTCACCGAGAACCGGCTCCGGCTGGTCCGCGTGGCGGACGCCGACGGCACGGTCCGCAGGCCGGACGGGGACGACCCCACGCTGCGGGTCGCGGCGCGTGCCTGCCCCCAGCTGAACGGCGGCGCGGACCGGCCCGTGCACGCCACCGACGAGGCCGTGCTGGACGCGGCCGGTCCCGACCCCGAGTGGTCCCAGACCGAGGGCCTGCCCTTCGAGGCCGGCCGCGGCTATGCCGCCGCCGTCGGCGAGGCACAGGACGGCACCGCCGTACTCGTGGTGAAGGGCGCCCCGGAGACGGTGCTGCCGGCCTGCGCCGGCCTGCCCTCGTCGGCATCCGAGACGGCGCAGGAGCTGGCCGGGGACGGACTGCGCGTTCTGGCGGTGGCCCGGCGGCGGCTGGACGCGACGGCGGAAGCGGCCGGCGTTCTGGAACAGCCGCTGGAGGAGCTGGAGTTCACGGGCCTGCTCGCCCTCGCCGACGTCCCCCGCGACACCTCCACGGCCCTGGTCGAGGGCCTGCGCAAGGCAGGCGTACGACCCGTCATGCTGACCGGCGACCATCCGCAGACCGCGCGCGCCATCGCCGCGGAACTGGGCTGGCCCGAGGACACCGGGGTGGTCACGGGCGACGAACTGGCGTCCGCGGGCCGGGAGGAACGCGCCCGGATGCTGAGCGACATGGGTGTGGTGGCCCGGGTGGCGCCCGAGCAGAAACTCCAGGTCGTCGAGGGGCTGCGGGACGCCGGGCGGGTGGTCGGCATGGTCGGCGACGGAGCCAACGACGCGGCGGCCATCCGCGCCGCCGACATCGGCGTCGGCATCAACGCCCGTGGCTCGGCGGCCGCCCGCAACGCGGCCGACCTCGTCCTCACCGACGACGACATGACGGTCCTCATCGAGGCGGTCGCCGAGGGCCGGGCCCTGTGGCACAGCGTCGCCGACGCCATCGCCATCCTGATCGGCGGCAACGCCGGGGAAGTGGGCTTCGGTCTCCTCGGCACGCTGCTGTCGGGTGCGGCGCCCCTGTCCACCCGCCAGATGCTGCTGGTGAACCTGTTCACGGACCTGTTCCCGGCCATGGCGGTGGCGGTGACGCCGAAGGAGCCGGAGGGGGCCGAGGCAGAGGGGGCGGAGGCGGAATCCGTCCAGGCGACGGAACCCCTGGGCACCTCACTCCTGGGTGCCCCGCTGATCAGCAAGATCCGGCACCGCGCCGTGACCACCACGCTGGGCGCCACGTCCGCCTGGCTGTTCGGACGCTTCACCCCGGGCACCGCCCGCCGCTCCACCACGATGGCCCTGTGCGCGGTGGTCGGCACACAGCTCGCCCAGACCCTGGCCGACCGCCGGGGCAGCCCCCTGGTCCGCGTCACCGCCCTCGGCTCCGCGGCCGTGCTCTTCGTACTGGTGGAGACCCCCGGCCTCAGCACCCTCTTCGGCTGCACCCCGCTCGGCCCGGTCGCCTGGACGGGTGTCGCCGCGTCGATCGCACTCGCGGTGGCGGGGCAGCGCGCCCTGCCGTACCTGGAGCGGGCTGTCCCGCACCACCTGCCGACCGGATGATCCCGGCCGAGGCGAGTCCCTTGGGAGCGGGCGATCAAACGGACCGGTGGTACTGGTCCGGCACATGCACGTCCCCGCCCAGCTCCCGCGCCGCCTCTCGCGCCCAGGACGGCCTGCGCAGCAACTCCCGGCCGAGCAGGACCGCGTCCGCCTCCCCGTTGGCGATGATCTTCTCGGCCTGTTCGGCGTCGGTGATCAGCCCCACCGCGGCGACCGGCAGCCCTGTCTCGGCCTTCACCCGCGCGGCGAACGGCACCTGGTAGCCCGGCCCGACCGGAATGCGGGCGCCCGCCGCGTTGCCGCCGGTGGAGACGTCCAGCAGGTCGATGCCGTGGGCCCGGAGGTCGGCGGCGAAGCGGACCGTGTCGTCGGCGGTCCAGCCCTGCTCCTCCAGCCAGTCGGTCGCCGATATGCGGAAGAACAGCGGCTTGTCGTCCGGCCACACCTCGCGTACGGCGTCCACGACCTGGAGGGCGAAGCGGGTGCGGTTCTCGTACGAGCCGCCGTATTCGTCGGTGCGGTGGTTGGAGTACGGCGAGAGGAACTCGTTGATCAGGTAGCCGTGGGCGCCGTGGACCTCGGCGATCTCGAAACCGGCGGCGAGGGCGCGGCGCGCGGCGTCCGCGAACTGCCCCACGATCGCCTGGATCCCGGCGACCGTCAGCTCGCCCGGCACCGGGTGCCCCTCGGCGAAGGCGACCGGGCTCGGCGCCACCGGCTGCCACCCGTGCGCGTCCGCGCCCACCGGCGCGCCGCCCCGCCAGGGCTGGTCGGTCGATGCCTTGCGGCCGGCGTGGGCCAGCTGGATGGCGGGCACGGTGCCCTGCGACACCAGGAAGCGGGTGATCCGGCGGAACGCCTCGACCTGGGTGTCGTTCCAGATCCCCAGGTCGTACGGGGAGATCCGGCCCTCGGGGCTGACCCCCGTGGCCTCGACGATGATCAGGCCCGTGCCGCCGGCCGCGCGGGCCGCGTAGTGCGCGAAGTGCCAGTCGTCGGGGACGCCCGCCTCGGGGCCCTCCGGCGCGGCCGAGTACTGGCACATCGGGGGCATCCACACCCGGTTCGGGATGGTCACATCGCGCAGGGTGTAGGTCTCGAAGAGCGCGCTCACGGCAGACTCCATTCGTCACGGGGACCAGCGGTCGACTCGTACGATAGGCATCGTAGTACGGGAAGTGTCAAACTACGAGAGGTCTCGTACAATGAGGGGGCCCGAGCACGGGGAATCCCGGGTGCGGGAATCCGACGAAGTGGAGCCGCCGTGACCAGCCCAGCTGTCAGCAGCCGCGACCTCCCGCATCCGACGCGCGAGGAGATCCGTCTGGAAGGCGTGCTGCACGCGCTGTCCGACCCGATGCGGATGCGGATCGTGCGAGAGCTCGCCGCCGTCGGCGACGAGCTCTCCTGTTCGCACTTCGACCTGCCGGTGACCAAGTCCACCACCACGCACCACTTCCGGGTGCTGCGCGAGAGCGGTGTGCTCCAGCAGGTCTACCGGGGCACGGCCAAGATGAACGGCCTGCGCAAGGACGACCTAGACGGCGTCTTCCCGGGACTTCTCGACTGCCTTCTCGACGCCGCCGCCCGCCAGGCCACCCGCCTCGGCGGCGCCTGAACCACCCCCCTTGGCGGGCAGGTGGTTGAAGAGCAGGTTCAGCGTGATCGCCGTCAGACAGCCCGCGCTGATCCCGCTGTTCATCACCGTCTGGAACCAGTCCGGGAACTTCTCGTAGATCGTCGGCACACCGACCGGCAGCATGCCCACGGCCACGGAAACGGCCACCACCGTCAGGTTGTCGTTGCCCTTGAAGTCCACCTGGGCGAGGGTCCTGAGGCCGCTCGCCGCCACCGTCCCGAACATCACCAGACCCGCACCGCCCAGCACCGGTGCCGGTATGGCCGCCACGACCGCGCCCAGCTTGGGCAGCAGGCCGAGCAGGACGAGGATGCCGCCCGCGACGGCCACCACCCAGCGGCTGCGTACGCGGGTCATGCCGACCAGGCCCACGTTCTGCGCGTACGCCGTGTACGGGAAGGTGTTGAAGACGCCGCCCAGCACGGTCGACAGGCCGTCGGCGCGCAGGCCGTCGGAGAGGGAACGCGGCGAGACCTTGCGGTCCGTCATCTCGCCGACCGCGATGAAGTCGCCGGTCGTCTCGGTCATGGTCACCAGAGCCACCACCAGCATCGAGAGGATCGCCGAGAACTCGAAGGTGGGCGCCCCGAAGTGGAACGGCGTACTGATCCCGACCCAGTCGGCGTCCCCGACCCCGTCGAAGTCCGTGAACCCGAACGGCACCGCCACCGCGAGCCCCACCACGATGCCGGTCAGCACGGCGATCCGGCTCAGGAACGCCGGCGCGAACCGCTGCACACCGAGCACCACCGCGAGGACGAAGGCGGCCAGCGCCAGGTTCTTCGGCTCACCGAAGTCCGCCGAACCGACGCCGCCCGCGGCCCAGTTGCCCGCGACCGGCAGCAGTGAGAGACCGATGACGAGGATCACCGTGCCCGTGACCAGCGGCGGGAAGAACCGCAGCAGCCTCCCGAAGACCGGCGCCAGCAGCACGATCGCGAGCCCCGCGACGATCACGGAGCCGTAGATCGCGGGCAGTCCGCCGCCCGTCGTACCGATCAGCACCATCGGCGACACGGCCGCGAACGTACAGCCCTGCATGATCGGCAGCCGCACACCGAACCGCCAGAAGCCGACGCACTGGATGAGGGTCGCGATGCCGCACACCAGCAGGTCGGCGGTGATCAGATACGCCAGGTCGGCGGGCGGCAGTTTCATCGCGCCGCCGACGATCAGGGGTACGGCCACGGCGCCGGCGTACATCGCGAGGACGTGTTGGAGGCCGAAGGCGGCCAACTGGCGTTTGGGAGGGATCTCGTCGACGGGGTGTACGGGCGCGGTTTCTGTCATGGGCGAGACCGTAGGCTCCTTGCACAGATTGTTGATTTCGGGGGTGTTGCCGGTTGGTTTCCCGGTGCGAGGTGGCACTAACGAGCTCGTGCACGGTAAGCGGTGAGACGTCGAGGACCTCGGTGGGGCTGGCTGTTCACTTCTGCGGTGTCGGGATGAGGTCTGCGGTCCGTTG
>NZ_JBHVGZ010000061.1:31584-64608 GCF_042800355.1 Streptomyces sp. NPDC057623 | reverse complement strand
CGCACACATGCACAACCTCGCCCTGACCGCGTGATCAGCACAGCCGTAAGCGGGCCCTGACCTGCAATCTCACGGCCTTCTGCAACGCGCTTTAAGCGCCGCCGTACGGCAGCGTCGTACCGGGCAGGTTGTACTCGTCCCGGCGGCCGCACATGCCGAACCCGCCGTGCCGCGTGGGTGCGGCCTCGTACGAGGTCGCGTCGGCGAGATACACCGGTTCGCCCGCCTCCAGCGCGTCGAGCTGGGCGCCCGTACGCTCGGCGGTGGCCAGTGCGCCGGCCCGCCACAGCTCCCGCCAGTTCGGCACCTTGGCGCGCACGAGGCGGGCGGCGGCGCGCTGGAACTCGGCGTACGGGCCGCTGTCCCCGGCGACGAGGGCCTCGCGCAGGGCGAGGTAGCCCTCGACGGCGAGGTCGCGTCGCCGCCGGGCGGCCGCGGCCGTCTCCGGGCCGACGCCGGGCGGGATCGCCGCGGCCGCCGCATACCGGTCGGGGTCGGCGAGCACCTCGGGCGGGAAGGTGAACACGGCGTCCCCGGCCTCGGGCAGCCCGCTGTTCTGCATCAGCACGGTGATGCGCAGATCGCCGCCCTGGACCATACGGTGCACGGTCCCGGGCGTGAACCAGGCGACCGAGCCCGGCTCCAGGGGGATGTCCCGGTAGCCGTCGGGGCTCAGCGTCTGCACGGCGCCCCGGCCGCCGGTGACGACGTACGCCTCCGTGCAGACCAGATGGAGATGCGGGCTGCCACCGCACACGCCGTCCGCGGCCTCCCAGTCGTAGGCGCTGAGGTGGGAGAGGCCGACGGCGCCGGGCAGCGGGTGCGGAAGGTTCGGCTTCACCACGGCAGCCCCTCCAGGTGGGCGGCCACCCGCTCCCGGTCCCAGGCCCCGTCGGCGCAGACGACGCGGTACCGGTAGGCGAAGGACTCACCGGGCGGCAGCTCGAACTCCTCGAAGAACGCCCAGGAGAACGCCACCGTGGGGATCGGCTCGGAGCGCACGAACCAGTGCGACTCGTGCAGGGCCTCCAGGTTCTCGGGCGCGTGCGCGAAGACGAGGGTGGAGTGCCCGTCGACGTCGTCGTGGTCGGTGGTGAAGGCGAGCCACGGGCCCTGGGTGCCCATGAGCTTCCCCGCGTCCGCGCCCGCTCCGCCGTCGACGTCGGGGCCGAAGGCGGTGCCCCCGGTGAAGTCCCGGGGTCCGCGCCACTGAAGTCCGGTGTAGCCGGCCATCTCCCGGCCCGCCGTGGTGGGCGAGCCGAAGGCCAGCGGCTCGGTACGGGTGTTGGTCAGCCGGATCGACCAGTCCAGGGCCCAGGCGCCGGCCTCCTCGTCCACCGAGTGGACACTCAGCCCGCGCTCCTCGCGCGCCCACTCCTGGCCGCCGTTCTCGACCCAGGTGAGTTCCTCGGTGAAGGCGAACCGGTCGTCCTCGACGGTGAACTCACCGAAGCCGTCGTGCCGCATCGAGCCGACCCGCTCCGGCAGGGGCAGGTAACCCCGGCCGTGGACATAGCAGTTGCCGCCCCAGAAGTTCTGCCCGGACAGATGGCTGGCCGTCATCTGCAGGCCCTTGTGCCAGCGGTGGTCGCTCGGCCGGTAGCCGGTCACGGTGTGCCCGGCGAGGGTGCGCACGGGGTGGGCGTACGGCTTGCGGGACTCGAAGGGATCCGGGTCGGGGCGGTAGACGTACCGCAGGATCTCGGTGCCGTTCGCTGCCGTGACGGCGATGTGGTCGCCGTGCGCGTGGGTGACGCGGATGCTCATGCGCGCTCCTTGGGGGCCCAGTGGGGGTGGTCGCCGTGCATGGCCGGGTAGAAGGGGTCGCCGGGCCGGATCTCGCCCGCGTGTACCGGGCTGCCCGTGAACGCGGCCTTGTAGAGGGCGGCGGCGAAGTCGAGCGTGGCCCGGGCATCCGGGCCGCTGCCGGGCGGCCGGACACCGTTGTCAAAGGCGTCGAGGAGAGCGCCGAGCTGTGCCGTGTGCGAGCTGGGCAGGTCCGCGGCCGGGGTGCGCCAGGCGGTGGCGCGCTCGGAAGGGACGTGCGGGGCGGGGGTGTAGACCCAGTCGTCGTTGCGGTGGCCGTACAGGTGGGTGAGCTCGACCGTCGCGTCGGCGCAGTCGATACGGACGCGGCTCACCTCGTGCGGGGACAGCACGCTGTTGACGACGGTGGCGAGGGCGCCGTTCTCGAAGCGGACGAGGGCCGTCGAGACGTCCTCGCTCTCGGTGTCGTGGACCAGGCGCGCGGCCATCGCCCGGACCTCCGCCCAGGGCCCGAGCAGGTGCAGCAGCAGGTCGAACTGGTGGATGCCGTGCCCCATCGTCGGTCCGCCGCCCTCGGTGGCCCACCGCCCGCGCCACGGCACGGCGTAGTAGGCGGCGTCCCGGTGCCAGGTCGTCTGGCAGTGCGCGACGAGCGGGGCGCCCAGCTCACCGCTCGCGATCAGCTCCCGGGCGTGCACGGCACCCGAGCCGTAGCGGTGCTGGAAGACGACCGACGCGTACGCGCCCGACGCCTCCTCGGCCGCGGCGATGTCGTCGTACTCGGCGAGGGACAGGCACAGCGGCTTCTCGCACAGCACCCAGGCGCCCGCCTTGAGCGCGGCGACCGTCTGCTCCCGGTGCAGGGACGGCGGCGTACCGATCAGGACCAGGTCGGGACGTACGGTGTCCAGCATCTCGTCCGTCGAGGTGTACCCGGCGACGTCCTCGCCCGCGAGCTCCCGGAAGGCGTCCAGCCGGGCCCGGTCCACGTCGACCGCGGCGACCAGCTCCGCCCGGTCCGCGTGGTGTCTCAGGGCGGGGAGATGGCTGCCGCTGACGATGGCGCCGGTGCCGATCACGGCGACGCGGCGACGGGCAGGGCTTGGGGACATGCAGATCTCCTCGGACGGCCGGCGGACAGCCCGCTCAGAAAGCGCTTGCACTTCGAGGGCGACCCTAGGCAGGGACCGAATGTCAGGACAACCCCTCGGAGGCGACATGCGCAAAGCCTTGACCTGTTCGGCTCGACTCACCCCCCGCACGCTCCCCTTCCGGGCGGACGCGCAAACGGATGAAGATCACGGGAGGCTCGGGGCCGCGGGGCGCAACTCGGTCAGCGCGACGGTCCGTTGACCTCGTGCCGGATCCTCACCCTGGACGAGGCGTCCGGAGAAAGCGGCTTCTGGCCGCTCGCCGGACGGGCGGTCCCGGGACCCGGCCGCGGCCGGGTCCGGGCCTGGCTGACCAGGCCGAGCCGGGCGAGGAACTGCTCCAGGGTGAAGGCGGCCATGCCGAGGCACACCGTGTTGCCGGGCACCTCGGACACCTCGACGGTGAGACCGGGCAGGGAACCCGGGAGTACGTGCTGGGGCAGTTCGTCCCGTACGGCGGGGACGAGCCACCGGGCCAGTGCCCCGGGCAGCCAGCCGGTGAGCGTCACCTTCGGGACGTTGAGCAGGTTGACGAGGTCGCCGAGGGCCGCGGCGAGGTAACGGCCCGTGCGCCGGACGAGCTCCCGCAGTACCGGGTCCCCCGTGGCCAGGCCACCGGCGACGGTCTCGACGAAGTCCCGCTGCCCGGGCCGTCCCAGCGCCGGATGGGACGGATCGATCTCGGCCAGCGTCGCCGCCAGGCCGGGAGCGCCGACGTATGTCTCCACGCACCCGTACCGGCCGCAGTGGCACGGGCGGCCGTCCAGCATCAGAAGGGTGTGTCCCCATTCGCCGGCGTTGTTGGTGGTGCCGCGGACCAGGGTGCCCTCGATGGCGATGCCGGCTCCGGCCCCGGTGCCGATGTTGACCACGGCCATGCTGTCGACGACGCGTCCGACGCCGAACCACATCTCGGACAGGATCGCCGCCTTGAGCGGATTGTCGACGTACAGCGGCAACCGCAGCCGCTCGGCCAGCAGTTCCTCGATGTGGACGTCGTGCCAGTCCCAGTTCGGCGCGACGACGGAGATCCCGGAGCCGTGGTGGACGTGGCCCGGCATGCTGACCCCGACTCCCACGATCCGCTCGCGCTCGGTCCCGTCCGCGTCCAGGGCCGCCTCGATCGCGCCGACGATGCCGTCGACGACGTACGCCTGGTCGTTCTGCTGCTCGTCGAGGGGCGCTTCGTGCCGGCTCAGGACACCGAGAGCGAGGTCGTACACCGTGGCGTCGACATAGGTCTCGGCGACGTCGACACCGACGATACGGCCACGGTCCGGGTTGATCGTGAGCCGTTCGTACGGCCGTCCCACGGCGTTGCGCTCCACGGCCGCGATGTCCAGCACACCCTCCGCCAGGAACTCGCCGACCAGCGTCGTCACGGTGGCCAGGCTGAGGCCCGTGTGCCGCGCGAGCTCCTGACGGGAGGACGGCCCGAGCTCGAACAGCGCGTGCAGCACCTCGAAACGGTTCTCGCTGCGGACGTCTCGGGCCGTGTGCCGGGCCACCGGTATGCCCCCTCAGTCGGTCGGTCCCCCCAGCCACAGCGTACGGATCTCCGGCACCTCACGCCCCTCAATACCCTGGGCGAGCAGGGTCAGACCCGGCCAGTTCGGCGGCACCCAGAGAGCGTCGGGGTCACCGCCCGAGAAGTCGGGCCGTTCGCCGCACCAGACACGTCCGACGCACTCTCCGCCGGCCCATCCGGTCACCCGGACCTGCGTGGCATCCAGCCGGACCAGATATCCGTCCGGCGACGCCGGCAGGTCGACGTCGAGCCACGTCTCCTCCCCCGGTTTCAGCACCAGCGGGAGCCGTACCTCCTCCGTGCGGCCGGAGCCGGTGGCGAACGCGGTCAGCAGCTCGTCGTCCTGCGCCGCACACGACCAGTCCCGTACGGCTTCGAGCGCCAGCAGTTCGGCGCGCAGACCGGTTCCGCTCGGGTGGTGCGCCAGCGTGACCGAGACCTGGTGGGTCCCGGCGGGCAGCAGCACCCAGGGGTTCTCGGCGTGGACGGTCTCCGGCTCCCCGTCGTCCACGCTCACCCGCAGCGGTTCGACGACCCCGCGGACGTGCAGCGCCGACGGGGTGGGCGAGTGGACGACACGGGTGTAGGTGAGCGGCGTCGCGACACGGGTGCTGCTCCAGCCCCCGAGCACCCGGGTGGGCGCGGGCGCCCCGGCCCAGTGGCCGTGCACCGTCCACAGGGCCGACACGTCCGTGGTGTCCCGGACCTTCCAGAAGGTGCCGAGGCCACGCAGCGCGCCGAGGCGGAGCGCGGGCAGGCGGGCGTCGTCGAAGTTGGCGTGGCCCCAGATCTCCACGACGGCCTCGATCGCGACACTGCCCGTCACGTCCCGCACATCGACGCTCCGCGCCGCACCGAAGCCCGCGATCGGCGGGTGCGTCCGGCCCGCCACCGCCAGGTCGACGATGTCGGCCGCGCCGGTGAGCAGCAGCTCGTCGACGTCCGTCAGATCGGTGGTGGTCCGGTAGGTGCCGCGGCCCCGGTACACGCCGAGCGACTCCAGGGCCGGCGGCAGTTCGTGCAGCCCCGCGGGCCGCTCGGGGGCCGCCTCGGCCCGCCGGCGCACCTCGCGCACGGCGGCCGGTTCCGGGGCGCCGGGCTTGTCGGAGGCATCGGCGAGCCGGACCGTGCCGTCGGCGTCGACCGACCGCAGCCGCGCGGCCTCGGCCGACGGCAGCACCACGAGCGTGGTCCCGGCCAGGGTCTCGCGCCCGGACACCGGGATCTCGGTGCGCGTGCCGTCCAGTACGACGGTGACGGGCACGTCGGAGGAGAACACCAGCACCCCGTCCGCCCGCGCCACGAGGTCCGCCGAGGCGAGGTTCAGGGTGCCGCCGGTGATCGGCACGTCCACCGCCATCAGCGGACACGAACCCGGAGCGACCTCGACCGGCACGCCCTCGACGACCGCCGTGCCGGGCTCCCCGCCCAGATGCGGTACGGCCACCAGCCGGCCGCCCCCGTCCAGCTCCAGCGCCGACGGATCCGAGCTCGTCGGGAAGTCGCCGGCGAGTCCGGCGTACGACACCGTTGTCGCCAGGGCCAGTCGAGGACCCCATGCCTCCACGACCCGGGCCAGCACCTGCGCCTCGGCGTACTCCGGGCGCTCCAGGCCGGTCGAGCCCACATAGCCGCCGAAGTCGTAGCCGTGGCTCATGAAGTTGCCGGGGCGCCCCCAGTTGCCGCTGGACGGGGTGTACCCGAAGTTCCAGCCGGACGACTGGAGGTACGGCGCGATCAGCTTGGCGCCGCTCGCCAGCAGCCGCCGCAGCGTCCGGTGGCGCCGGTTCGTCTCGGTGACCAGCAACGGCACCCCGCGCTCCGCGACGAGAGCGGCGTAGCGGCGCACCTCGGCCTCGATGTCGGGGGAGTCGTCGTCCGGGTAGAAGTTGCTTGCCGGTACGACCCCTTCGACGTCCCCGGTGGCGCCGGGGAGGTCGCCCTGGCCGGAGCAGGCGATCAACGGCACCGTTATGCCGTGCCGAAGTGCCGTGTCCCGCAAGGAGCTCATGTATCCGGTGCGGTCGGCGCAGTCGAAGAAGTCCAACTCGTTCTCCAGCTGCACCATGATCACCGAACCGCCCGCCGGGTACTGGCGTTCGGCGAGCAGCGGCAGCACCTGGTCGAACCAGGCGGTGACCTGTTCCAGGAAGCGGGGCTCGTTCTGACGGACCCGCAACTCGGGGTCCAGGCCCAGCCATGCGGGCAGGGCGCCGCCGTCCCACTCGGAGCAGATGTAGGGGCCCGGCCGCGCGATGACGTACAGGCCCTCCTCGTGCGCGAGGTCCAGGAAGGCGGCGACGTCCCGGCGGCCCTCGAACGAGAAGCGGCCGGGGGCCGACTCGTGGAAGTTCCACGGGAGATAGACGTCGACGCAGGTGTAGCCCGAGTCACGCACCTGGGCGAGGCGCTCGCGCCACTGCTCCCGGGGCAGGCGGAAGTAGAACAGCGAGGCGCACAGCAGGGTGCGGGGGCGGCCGTCGATCCACACGCCCTGGCCGTCTACGTGGATGTTGGTCACTTCACTCCCGCGCTTCCGCCGCTGATGTCCATCTCGTACAGGTACTTCTGGCCCAGGTAGTAGACGATGATCATGGGCAGGGCGAGCAGGACCGAGCCGACCATGACGAGGTTCCACGCCGGTGACTGGCCCGCCGCCGAGGTGCTGGTGATGTACTGGATGCCCAGCGACAGCGGCATCTTGGACTCGTCGTTCAGATAGATCAGCGGGCCCATGAAGTCGCCCCAGGTGTGGGTCAGGGTGAAGATGCCGATCGCGATCAGGACCGGCCACAGCATCGGCAGCATGATCCGTCGGTAGATGCCGAAGAAGCCGAGGCCGTCGACCATGGCCGCCTCGTCGAGCTGGCTGGGCAGCCGGGACACGAACTGCCGTACCAGGAAGACGTTGAAGGCGTTGGAGAAGAAGTTCGGCACGATCAGCGGCAGATAGCTGTTCACCCAGCCCAGGTCCCGGAAGAGGATGAACTGCGGGATCATCGTGATCTGCGTCGGGATCATCATGGTGGCGATGACGATCAGGAACAGCGCGTTCTTGCCGGGGGCCCGCAGGCGGGCGAAGGCGTAGCCGACCAGGCCGCTGGAGAGCATCTGCCCGGCGACCGAACAGAGCGAGATGATCACGGAGTTGATCAGGAAGCGGCCCATCGGCAGTTCGGAGCCGAAGACCCGGCTGAAGTTCTCCCAGTGGAACTCGGTCGGGAAGAGCGTGAAGGAGTTGGTGTTCACCGTCGCGTCGCTGGAGAGCGCGATGGAGCCGACGAACACCAGGGGCATGGTGAGGATCGCCGCCACGACGATCAGCGTCGCGTAGGTGAACGGGGTGGCCCGGAACGCCCGTACCGTACCGGGGCCCGGTCCTCCGCGGGTCTTGCGCGGCGAGCCGCTCTCCCGCTTCCGCTGCGGCGCCGGGGTGGTCAGGAGGCCGGTCATCACTTCACCTCTGTTTCGTAGAACACCCAGCGCCGGGCGGTGCGGAAGGCGATCATTGTGAAGACGAGGACCACAAGGAAGAGCAGCCAGGAGATCGCCGACGCGTAGCCCATGTGGTAGTTGCCGAAGGCCTCGTCGAAGAGGTACGGCACCATCGTCTCGGCACCGTCGTAGGCCGCGCGCAGCTTGCCCTTCGGCACCAGGATGTACACCTGGGCGAAGACCTGGAAGGCGCCGATCATCCCCATGATCAGGTTGAAGAAGATGATCGGGGTCAGATGCGGCAGTGTGATGCTCCAGAACTGCCGTACCGCGCCCGCGCCGTCGACCTCGGCCGCCTCGTACACCTCCTTCGGGATGCCCTTCATGGCGGCGAGCAGCAGCACCGTCGCGCTGCCCGCGCTCCATGCCGACATCACGACGAGCGCGGGGATGGCCCAGTCGCCGTCGAGCAGCCAGGCCGGGCCCGAGACGCCGACCATGCCGAGTGCGTCATTGAGCGGGCCGTTCGGGGCGAGCACCTGGCGGAAGATCATCGCCGTGGCGACCAGCGGCACCAGGGTCGGCAGATAGATCAGGGTGCGCAGCAGTTTCCGGGCCCGCACCTGCTTGTTGAGCAGGTTCGCCAGCCACAGGCCGAGCACCAGACCGAGCGGGACGGAGACCGCCGCGTAGTAGAAGGTGTGCCACAGCGTCCGCCAGAACCTGGGGTCGTCGGTGATCAGCGTGACGTAGTTCTGGAGCCCGACCCAGGTGGGCGGGGTGAACGAGTCCCAGTCGGTCATCGAGTAGTAGACCGACGCGATCATCGGCCCGAGCAGGAAGACCAGGAACCCGATCACCCACGGCGAGACGAACAGATAGAACCAGAGCGCCTCACGGCGCCGCCGCTTCGAGGACGTCCCGGACTTCGGGACCGCCGTCGAGGCCGTCTTCGAGAGGATCGCCATCGCCGGTCATCCCGCGGACTTGATGATGGACTCGAGGTCCTTCTGCAGGGCGGTCAGCGCCTCCTTGGCGCTCTCCTTGCCGAGCCAGAAATTCGCGAGGCCGGAGTCGATGGCCGACGTCATCTCGTTCCACTCGGGGATGAACGGGGCGCGGAAGATGAAGCCGCTGGACTCGGCGAACGCGCCCATGTTGACGTCCGACTTCATCCACGCGGGCTTGAGGAACGCTTCGCTCTGCTGCACCGCGAGGCTGGCCGGTACGTCCTCGCCGTCGTCGATGATCTGCCGCTGCGCCGCGTCCGAGGTGAGGAAGTCGATCGCCTTGAAGGCGTTGTCGCGCTGCTTGCTGGTGCGGGAGATGGCGAGACCGCTGCCGAACGCCGACACGGCCTGCTTCTTGCCGCGCCAGATCGGCGCGATGTCCCACGCGAACTTGGCGTCCGTCAGGCCGGCGGTGACCCAGAAGCCGTTGGCGTGGGTGGCGCACTTCTGCATCGGGAAGGCCTGGTCGCCGCCGACCTCTGAGCCCATGTCGGCGTAGTCGGCCTTGCTCGGCGCCACCTTGTGCTTGAAGACCAGGTCGCCGGCCCACTGGAGTGCCTCGACGACCTCGTCGCTGTCGACGGCGGGGCGGCCGTTCGCGTCGATGATGGTGCCGCCGTTCTGGTACGCGAGGCTCCACCACTGCGGGAACCACTCGGCGCCGGTGTAGCCCCACTGCTTGCCGGGGACGGTGAGCTCCTTGAAGGCGTCGAGCGTGTCGTCCCAGGTCCACTCGGCGGTGGGCGCCTTGATGCCCTTCTTCTCGTACAGGTCCTTGTTGTAGTACACGGTGATCGCGCCGGAGCGGTCCGGGATCGCGTACAGCTTGTCCTCGTACGTGTAGATGGAGCCGACGGGACCGAACCGCTTCCCGGTGTCGAGGCCGGCCTTCTCGGCCAGGTCGTCGAGGGGCAGGAGCTGGTTCTTGCTGGAGTAGGTGTTGACGCTCTCGGCGACCTGCATGATGTCCGGGCCGCCGCCGCCCGCGATCATGGTCTGCACCTTCTGTGCGTACGCGTCGCTGGGTATCAGCTGGAGCTTGACCTTGAGCTCCGGGTACTTCTTCACCAGCAGGTCTATGCGCTTCTGGTACGTCTTGCGGTCGGCGTCGCCGCCCCAGACGGTCATGACCAGGGGGCCGCTCGAACTTCCGCTGCCGGAACCGCACGCGGTGAGCGTCACGACGCCGGCCGCGAGTCCCAGGCCGAGGAAACCCCGGCGGGACACCTGAAGCTTGTCAACTGACATGGCACTACTCCTCGGTGAAAACGGGCGAACACGCAGGGAACAGCCCTCGGGAGCCCGGGCCCGGCTTCGAGTGACGGTTAAACTAACCCTCGTTAAATCGCGCTACAAGCCCTTGTTTCTCACGAGTTTCAACCTGCACCACTCACACACGAGCCGGAGCCGGCCGGCCCGGCACCGTCGGGAACACCGCGCCAGGGCCGTCAGCCCTGGTCCAGGAAGCGCCGCAGCCTGGTCAGCGGCCAGGTGTTGATCACGTCGTCCCTGGTGAGCCAGCCGCGCTGTGCCGTGCCGACGCCGTAGCGCAGGTTGGCCAGGTGGGTGACGGCGTGGGCGTCGCTGTCGACGGCGAACTTCACGCCGTGCCGCCTGGCCCGCAGGATGTCCTCGTCGCGCAGGTCGAGCCGGTCGGGATGGGAGTTGATCTCCAGCGCGGTACCGGTGCGGGCGCAGGCGGCGAAGACCGCGTCGAGGTCGACGTCGATGCCGGGGCGCTTGCCGAGGAGGCGGGTGGTGGGGTGGCCGATGATGTGGACGTGCGGGTTCTCGCAGGCCCGCACGAGCCGCCTGGTCAGTGCCTCGCGCTCCTGGTTGAAGTGCGAGTGCACCGAGGCCACGCACAGGTCGAAGCCGGCGAGGAACTCCGCCGGCCAGTCCACGTCGCCGTCGGGCCCGATGTTCAGCTCGGCGCCGTGCAGGACGCGCAGGCCGGCGCGTGTGCCGCGCCTGCCGTACTCCCCGTCGAGCTCACGGACGCGGGCGCGCTGGGCCAGGATCCGTTCGTCGGTCATCCGCTGCATGGCCATGTCCGGGCCGTGGTCGGTGACGGCGTAGTAGGCGTAGCCGCGCCCGGCGGCCGCGGCGACCATCTCCTCCAAGGGGGCGAGCCCGTCGGTGAGGTCGGTGTGGGTGTGCAGATCGCCGCGGATGTCCTTCTCCCGCACCAGGTCGGGCAGCTCGCCGCGCAGCCCGGCCTCGATCTCGCCCCGGTCCTCGCGCAGGGTGGGCGGGATCCAGGGCAGGCCGAGCCGGGCGTACACGTCCTCCTCGGTCTCGGAGACGATCTTCTTGCCGGTCTCGGTGTCGAAGAGGCCGTACTCGGAGAGCTTGAGCTTCTGATGGACGGCCATCTCCCGGGTGCGGATGTTGTGCGCCTTGGAGCCGGTGAAGTACTGCATCGCCGCGCCCCAGGAGTCCGGCGGGACGACGCGCAGGTCGACCTGGAGGCCCTCGCTGGTGCGGACCGAGGTCTTCTTCTCGCCGTGCGCGATGACCTCCGAGACGTACGGCAGCGCGGTGAAGGCCCGCATGACCGGCTGTGGCCTCTTCGCCGCGACGAGGATGTCGATGTCGCCGATCGTCTCGCGGACGCGGCGCAGCGAACCGGCGTAGGAGCAGCGTTCACAGCCCGTCACCTGCGACATCTCGCCGACGATGTCCTCGGCGAGGCTCATGGCGGCGTCGATCAGGACCCGGTCGCCGGCGGACTGCAGCAGGCCGATGCCGTGCAGGATGTTCTCCTCCGTCTTCGGCCCGAAGCCCTTCAGGTCGCGCAGCCGCTCCTCGTGGATGGCGTCCGTGAGTTCCTGGGTCGTGGAGATGCCCAGTTCCTGGTAGATGACCAGGGCCTTCTTCGGGCCGAGCGTGGGGATGGCCGTCAGCTGCCGGACCCCGGCCGGGATCTTCGCCCGCAGTTCCTCGATGGCGGACACCTTGCCGGTGGTGAAGTACTCGATGATTTTGCGGGCGGTCGACTTGCCGACGTTGGGGATCTCCTGAAGCCCCTTGACGTCGAGCGTGGACACGTCGGCGTGATGGCCGCCGATCGACCGGGCGGCCTTCTCGTAGGTACGCGTCCTGAACGCGTCTCCTCCGGTGATGGAGATCAGATCCGCGTACTCCTGGAGCAGCGCGGCGACCTCGTCGTTGGACCGGGCCACACCTCCAGGGTAGGCAAGGTGGTGCCGGGCGGCTCGCTGCCGGAACCCGGTCGGGCGAGCCACCCGTTCCCGCTACTGGCCCAGGGGCGTGGGCGGTGTCGGCGCGGTGTCGAACACGGGGGTCGCCGGGACCGGAGGGTGTGCCGTCGTCGCCCGTTCCTTCGTCAGGGCGCCCGCGATCCTGCGGGCCAGAAGGGGGTCGGCCGGCAGGGCGTGGGTGGCGAACCAGCGGGCGGCCGTGGGGTCGGGGGACGGTTCGACGAACTCGGCGCCCGCGTAGTCGTCGAGCGGCGGGTCGTAGACGTATCCGGCGACCACCCCGTGGTCGACGAGGCGTTCCAGCAGGGCGTCGCGGTCGTGGACCAGGAGCGGAACCCGGAAGAGGGACGGCGGGCCGTCGTGGGTCGCCCGGGCGTGCAGGGCCGGGCTCGCCCAGTCCGTGCCCGACAGCAGCGAGACGCCGGCCCGGCGGCGGGCGAGATCGCCGTCGAGGAGCGCCATCCGCAGCTCCAACTGCCCCCGGACCAGGGCCCCGTGGCGGGAGCGGAAGCCGTGCAGGTCGACCCGCACCCAGGGCTCGTACGCGGCCAGGCTCGGCGCGTGGCGGGCGCTGCCGGCGAGGCGGGGGGCGTGCAGGGCCATGCGGAACTCGTCGCGTTCCAGGAGCCGTAGGCGCTGCATCGTGCGCCACACGGGACGCACGAGGTGGAGGGTGCGCACGGCGGACCGGGCGAGCGGGCGCAGCGTGGTCGACAGATCGTCACGCAGGCGCCGTGGGGTCAGCAGGTCGTCGCGCAGGAGTTCAAGCTCCCGCCGGGTGCGCGAGTCCTGGACGACGAGGAAGCCGCCGGCCATCCCCGCCACGTGCTTGGACAGGCTGAACGCCGCCGCCGTCCCGAAGGTCCCGATGGGCTGCCCGTCCACATGCGTGCCGATGGCGTGCGCCGCGTCCTCGATCAGGGGGATCCCCAACTCGTCGCAGCGGCGGCGCAGTTCGACGACCCGGTCCGGCATGCCGTACAGGTTCGTGGTCAGGACGGCGTCCACGTTGCGCCAGGTGGACTCCGGTACGGCGGCCGGATCGATGTTGCCGTCCCACTGGGACACGGGGGCTTGGACGGGGCGCAGTCCGGCGGCGAGGACGACGAAGAGGATCACGTCGTCGTTCACCGGGGACATCAGCACCCGTGCGCCCGGCCGGCACCAGCGCCGCAGCGCCAGGTACAGGGCGAGTCGGGCCGAGGGCGTGTAGACGCATTCGCGTCCGATGCGCCGTGTCATCATCGCGGCGAGCCGCGATCCGTACGGCATGGTCACCTCTTCCGTGGAAGGGTCCGACGAAGGGACGCCCGGGGCGGGCGGTGCGCGCTCACGCGCGTCGACCGGGGCCGCCGTGCGGGGTGTGGTGCGGGTACGGGGAGACCGCGCGGGGCCGTGGAGGAACGACGCAGACCGCACGCGAAGGGCGGAGAGGGCGGACGGGACCCGGCCCGCTCAGCGGGCGCGGACTCCCGCTTCTCCCGAGGGGGCCGGGCCCGAGGTGCGCAGGGTGCCGACGGTCTTCAGCAGCCGGTCGGCGGGCTCCCGCAGTCTGGGGTGGGCCAGGACGGTGTTCCGCAGGCCGCGCACGGGTCTGCGCCACAGCCGGTGTGCCGCCGCCACGGGGTGCGGGCGTATCGCGAACCCTTCGGCGACCCGCAACTCGCGGGTCTTGAGCCAGTCCTTGTACTCCTTCTCGCCGCGCCCCATGTCCATGAGCGACACGCCGTCGCGGCCTGCGGCGTCGGCCATCCGTAAATGCATCATCAGTCCGGGCGAGTAGTAGCCGAACTCGGGGTCGTACGCGGTGAACCAGGCCGCGAACACCGTGCGCGACCTCGGCCCGAAGTGCGCGGCGACCGGCCGGTCACCGGCGTACACCACGGACAGGATGCCGGTGAAGTGCTCCTCGCGGACCTGGAAGAGGTGGTCCACCAGGTCGACGATCCACGGCTTGGAGAACCGGTCCATCCGCCCCGTCCTGCGGTACTGGGCGGACTTCCAGCGCATGAGGGTGCGCAGCATGCGCGGATCGCGCTCGTCGTACACGAACCGCACCTCGCCCACGTCCCGGCCGAGGCGGCGCTCCTTCTTCAGTGTCGTCTTGGCCTGCCCGGGGTAGGCGGCGCGCAGCCACTCGGCATAACCGCCCTCGCCGGGCTTCAGATCGAGTACGGGAGAGGCGAACGTCCCCGTGACGTACGGGCCGAAGGGCTTCTGCTCCTCGACGAGGTGATCGAACTCGAAGACGGACAGTCCGCAGGCCCGCAGCAGCTCCCGGGGGTCCCAGGTGACGCCGGGCCGGTGCACCAGGGCCTGGCAGTCGGAGAGGCCCAGGCCGATGGCCCGGCCGACACCGAACGGGCCCCGCTCGTACGGGAGGAAGCCGACGGCCTCCCCGTTCTCGTGCAGGACCGCCACCTGCGCCCCACGGCGGTACCTGCCGACCCCGATCGCGAACTCCGGCGCCAGAAAGGGGTTGGCGTAGCCGGGCGACTCGTCCATCGCCCGGTGCCATGCCCGGCGCAGCGACTCGGTCAGCTCCTCGGGTCTGTGAATGGTGATGGCGTGCGTGGATCGCATGGCGACCGCTCCCCCCAGAGTCCCCCAAGAGACGCTTTTTCGGGCGCCTCACCACTGTTTCCCCCATGTCGAACTTTGTGGCGAGCTCAAACGTCGCGAAACAGCACGCACACTGTCAAGGCGGATGATGAATCCTTTAGCTGCGCTTGGTGACGCGGGCGCCTCGGGCGGTCAGCGGACGGCGACGACCACATGGCTGTCGCCGTACTGCCAGACGGCACCGACGTGCCTGAACCCCGCCTGCCGCAGGAGCCGTTCGTGCACGGACACCGACAGGCGCACCGCGCTGTCGACCGCGGCGCGGGGCTGCCTGCGGCGGCGTTCCGTGAGGAGGTCGGTCAGCTCCGGGTCCTCGGCGACGGCCGCCCACCAGGAGGCCCAGTCCTCGTGCGCCAGGGCCTGTCCGCGTTCGGCGTGACGGCGGCCGACGCACCCGGCGAGTCCGGCGAGCACGGTGTCGTCGTGCGGGAAGTGGTCACCGTTGACGAGGACGCCCCCGGGTCGCAGCAGGCCGGCGAGCTGCCGGTAGACGCGGCGCAGGGCGTCCGGGTCGAGGTAGTGCAGTGCCGTCGTCGACACGGCCGCGTCCAGCGGGCGGTCGAGGCACAGGGCGTGGGTCCAGCCCCGCGCGCCGATCGTCACGTCGACATAGCGGGCCGCGTCCGCGTGGTGGGTGCGGGCCAGCTCCAGCAGCAGCGGGTCCATGTCCACGGCCACGATGTCGGCGTACGGCATCCGGCGGGCGAGTCGGGCCGCCAGCGAGCCTGGACCGCAGCCGAGGTCCACGACCGACGGCCGGCCCGGGACGCCCGCCACGGCCTGCTCCACCACATCGGCGATCACGGTGAAGCGCTCCTCGCGGTCCACGGCGTACCGCTGTTGCTGGCGCTCCCAGCGCTCCACCCATCGCTCCGCCGTCGCCAGGCTCAGCCCCATTCCGTCGTACACCTCGCCGTTCCGTACCTGTCCGCACCGTGTGCGCCAGACCCTACAGGTGGAAACGGTTCCCATTACCCCTAATGGCGGTACGTCACCCGAGCGTGGCAAGCACGGTCAGCAGCCGGTCGACCTCCTCGGCGGTGTTGTGGACGTGCAGACTGACCCGCACCGAGCCGGTCCGCTCCCCCGCGCTGCCCTGGCAGTGCTGGTCGGAGCGGATCATGAAGCCGTGGCTGAAGAGGATGAAACCGAGGTCTCCGGAGTCGATGCCGTGGTGACGGAAGGTGACGATGCCCTGGCGCCGCTGCACCGAGGAGCCGGCGGCCAGGCTGCTCTGGCAGCCGAGGATCTCGTAGGCGTCGAGGTGGCGCAGGCCCTCGGTGAACCGGGCCGCCAGCGCGACCGTCCACCGCTCGATCCGGTCGGTGCCGGCGGCGTCCAGCCAGTCCAGGGCGGCGGCGAGGGAGGCGATGCCGACGGTGTTGGGGGTGCCCGACCAGCCGCCCGGCGTGAATCCCGGTCCGCGTGCCTGGCGCGCCCATACGGCTCCCGTGCCGGGCAGGGCCATGGCCTTGTGCCCGGAGAAGACGAGGAAGTCGACGTCCGGATCGGCCACGGACACGGGCAGATGGCCGACGCTCTGGGCGGCGTCGAGGCAGATGACCGTGTCCGGGCCGACCGCACGGCGGATGCGGTGGATGTTCATGTCGCCGCCGTACACGTGGTGGACGTGACTGACGGCGACGAAACGGGTTCGCGGGCCCGCCAGTTCCGCGAGCGCGACGTGGTCGTAGTCGCCGGACGCCCGCTGGTACGGCATCGGCCGCACCCGGATGTGGACGCCCTGCCGTGCCAGGTGCTGCCGGGTCTCCAGCCAGGGCGCGATATTGGCCTCATGGTCGGCGACCGGGACGACGATCTCGTCCCCGTCGGCGAGGAGCCCGGGCAGCCAGTCGCGGGCGACCGTGCGCAGGCCCTCGGTGGTGCCGCTCGTGAAGTGCACGGTCGAGCGCTCGGGAGCGGGGTCGTCGAGGAACCGCTTCACCCGGTCGCGGGCCCGCTCGACCAGCTCCGTGGTCCGGTTGGCCCAGGGGTAGGTGCCCCGGCCGGCGTTGGCGTTGGTCGTGGTCAGGTAGGCGTGGACGGCGTCGAGCACGGCCTGTGGTTTCTGCGCGGTGGCCGCGCTGTCCAGATAGGCCAGTTCCGGGTGTGCGGTGATGATCGGGAACTGGGCGCGCAGGGCGCGCTGCCACTCCCCCAACTCCGCGACAGCGGGCGCCCCTTGGGCGTCGGTCCTGGGTATGGTCATCGGCGTCACTCCCGTACGAGAGGGGCGCCCGCGTCACGCCAGGCGATGATGCCGCCGGTCAGACTGCGGACGTCCGGGTGTCCCATCCGGGTCAGCAGGGCGGCGTGGCGGGCGGACTTCTCGCCGACCGGGCAGGCCAGCAGGACGGGGCGGCTGCGGCTGAACGGCAGTCCGCCGTGGAGGAGTTCCTCGAAGAGCTCGTCGACGATGTTGACCGAGCCGTCGATGTGCAGGGCGGCGAAGGCGTAGGGGCCGCGCAGGTCGACGACGAGCGGTTCACCGGTGGCGATCCACGTCCGGGCGTCGGCGACGCCGATGGCCGGTGCCGTGCGGATCTCGGCGGCCGACAGGTCGGCCGGGGAGTTCCTGCGGCGCGGGCGGCCGAAGAGGTCGGGGCGCCGCTGACGGACGTAGCTCAGGTAGCTCTCGACGCGGTCGCAGACGATGAAGACCGCCGACTGCCGCTCCGTCAACTCCGCGTCAGCGGCGCGTAGTCGGCGTACCGCGCCGAAGTAGGCGGCGCCTCCGGTGGGTCCGGCCAGGATGCCGCAGCGGCGGTTGAGGGTGAGCATCCCCTCGATCGCCTCGTCGGCGCCGACCGCCTCGATGGTGTCGTAGGTGCCGGGGTCGAACAGGCCCACCTCGTGCGCCTCGTCGATGGTGCGGATGCCGGGGATGAAGTCGGACTTGGCCGCGACCAGGCCGGCCACCCGGACGGCGGGGTCGTGCTCGCGCAGGGCGCGGGCGACGCCGGTGGAGGAGCCCGCGGTGCCCACGCAGGCGATGAACCAGTCCGGGGCCCGGCCGTCCAGGTCCTTGACGATCTCCGGGCCGGTGCCGGTGAAGTGGGCCTCGGTGTTGCGCGGGTTGAAGTACTGGTCGGTGTGGACGAAGGTGCTGTCGGGGTCGGAGAGGGTGCGGTGGAACAGGGTCAGCGGGTCGTCGGTGGCGGTCGGGTCCAGGCACTCGCTCTGGCCGGGCAGCTCCTCGATCTCCGCGCCGAGCAACAGCAGCAGGTCCTTGATCTCCGGGATGCGCATCCGGTTGGTGACGCTCTTGAAGGTCATGCCGTGCATGCCCGCCAGGACGGCCAGCGCCTTGGCGGTGTTGCCGCTCGACAGTTCGACGACCTGGCCGCCTTCCCCGGCCGCGGCGGCCAGATGCGGACGCGCCATGTTCCAGGCGGCCCGGTCCTTGACCGATCCGAAGGGGTTGAGCAGCTCCAGCTTGGCGTACAGGTCGATGTTTCTGAGGCCGTGCACGGCCGGGTCGATGCGCACCAGCGGTGTGTTGCCGATGGCCTCGGTGATGCTGTCGTACCTCACTGCGCTCCCCCCACGGGTGTGGTCGGCCAGTACTGGTCGTCCAGGCACCAGCGCCAGATGTCGCCCTCCTGCCAGGCGGCGACCTTGCGCGCGGCGGGCTGGTGCTGGGCACGGGTGGCGTGGAAGTCCATGCAGTAGCCGGCCGTGTTGGCGAAGGCCAACAGGTCGCCCGGTGCGGGGCGGCGGGGCAGGAAGACCGTGCGGCGCGTGACCAGGTCGGACTCCAGGCAGAGGCTGCCGAAGAGGTGCACGCCGACCGGTTCGGCGGCGGCACCCGTCCCGTGCCCGGCCCGGTCGCGTGGGACGACGACGGGGTCCATGAGCACCCCGTGGTCCTCCAGGGCCACGTCGTCGGCCTTCGCCGCCAGCCGTACCAGGAGGGGGCCGGTCTCCTGCTCGCGTACCTCCAGCACCTTCGTGAGGGTGAGTCCGCACTGGTCGAGCAGGGCTCGGCCGGGTTCGGTGTGCAGGTCGTAGAGGTGGTCGAGGAGCAGGGCGGCCAACGGGCTGCCGCCCAGCGACGCGGCCGGGTGCGCGAGCAGTTCGCCGAGGTAGCGGGCGCCCGCCACCGGACGGTGCGCGGGGTACAGGCCGAGCGTGCCGCGCAGGGTGCCGGCTTCGTTGCGCAGCCCGTAGCCGTGGCCGCCGTACGTCAGCGGTGGGCGGGTGCCCAGCACGGCCTCGGTGAGCCCGGTGGTGTACCGCTCCCATTGCCCGCCGTCGGCGAGGTAGTCGACGCCGAACCCGCCGCCGATGTCCACGGCCCGGGGCCTGAGGCCACGGCTCCGGCACTCCTCCAGCACCCGCAGACAGCCCTCCAGCGCCGTGGCCTTCTCGGTGAGGCTCGTCGTGTCCAGGTGGTATGCCACGCCGACCAGGTCGACCACGTCGCCGTACCGCTCGACGGACTCCAGGAGGGGGGCCGACTCCCTTACGTCGGTGCCGAATCGGCTGCGCCGGCTGAGCACCCGTACGCCGGACGCCTCGAACCCCGACAACCGCAGCAGCACGCGGGCCCTGGGCAGCGCGTGTTTGCGTACCAGCGTGGCGAGTTGCTCCAGTTCGCCTCGCGTGTCGAGGCTGACGGTGACCGACGTGCGGGCCGCCAGCCACAGGAATTCCGGGTTCTTCGGCCCGGTCGCCATGATCCGGTCAGGGGTGAAGCCGGCGCCGAGCGCGTGTTGCAGCTCCCCCAGGGAGGCGACGTCCACGCCGGCGTCCGTGGCGGCGAGCCGCCGCAGCAGGGCGCTGGACCGGTTGGCCTTGTGCGCGTAGAACACCTGGCCGGAGAGATGGTGGGCGCCGTACACGGAGCGGAACTGCTGGAGGTTGTCGGCGAGTTGGTCGGGGACGACCAGGTGCAGCGGAGACCCGAGAGCGTCGGCGAGCGTGTGCAGCAGGTCCGGCGAGTCCAGCAACGAGCGCAGCCGCGATTCCAGCCGCGGTTCGAGATACAGGGGCTGCCCGCCCATGCCCGGCCCTCCCCAGCGCTTCGGGCCCGACACTCCGGGCGCTGACGACCACTCCCCGCGGTATGCCGTATAGCTCCCTTCCCTTACCCCTGGTGCTTTACGCCCTGTAGTTCCCCCCATGGGCGATCAGGTCAACAGACGGCCGGAACCCGTCGGGGGCCGGAACATCCCGTTCCGTGGTAGGGACAGTCCAGTTGACGCGATCGACCGGAAGGGGGCGCTGTGTTCGGCAGGTGCGTGGCGGTGGTGCTCGTGGCCGGGACGCTGGGGCTGATCGGCTGCGGTTTTGAGGGCGGCGCGGGCTCGGCGGACCCGACGGACGGGGCGGTCAGCGCCTCGACGGCCGTCTCCCCGTCGGCCTCTCCCTCTACCCCTCGGTCCTCGGCCTCCACCGGTCCCTCGCCGGTCCCCGTCACCGGAGCGGATCAGGTGCTGGTGACGATGGAGGTCACCGGCGGTTTCGCCGACGTGCGCCAGGAGGTGACCCTGCGCGGCGACGGCACCGTGCACACCGACGACAAGGGGGAACGCGCCGTCCGCCGCGCCAGCGCGGCCCAGTTCACCGGGTTGCGGACCCTGCTCGGCGATCCCGCGCTGGACGATGTCTCCGACTTCACGAGGAACATGGAGGCGGCGGACCTGTTCCAGTACACGCTCCGGTTCGACGGCCGGACGGTCATGACGGACCGCTCCGTCGAGGAACCGGCGCTCGACCGGCTCCTCGACGCCCTGAGCGAGTTGCTGCCGGGCCGGTGACGCGGCGGCCGTCGGCGCTCAGCCGGCCTGCCCGGCGATGTTGACCATCCAGGTGATGCCGAAGCGGTCCGTACACATACCGAACACGTCGCCCCACATCTGCTTCTCCAGCGGCACGGTCACCGAGGCGCCGGCGGACAGCTTGTCCCAGTAGCCGCGCAGTTCGGCGTCGTCGTCGCCACTCAGGCTCACGGAGATGTTGTTGCCGGGCCGGTGGTCGTCCGACGGGGTGTCGGCACCCATCAGGGTCAGACCGCCGGAGGACTCGAGCATGCCGTGCATGATCTTGTCCTCCATGGGCGTGCCCTTCTGGCCGAACTCGCCGTAGGTGTTGAGCACCAGGGTGCCGCCGAAGACTTCCTTGTAGAACTCCATCGCCTGCCGGGCGTCACCGGCGAAAGTGATGTAGGGGTTGAGACGCGAGGCCATGAATCCTCCAGGAATAGGGCCACAGGGCCGACTTCAAGGAAGGTAGCGCGGGCCACTGACAACGGCCCGCGCACACGACCACATGGCCCACAGCGCCCCCTACAAGGTGCGCTCCAGCCGGTCCGCCACGAGCTTCACGAACCGCGCCGGGTCCTTCGGCTGACCGCCCTCGGCGAGCACCGCCAACGTGTGGAGCAGTTCGGCGGACTCGACGAGCTCGGTGCGGTCCTCGCGCTCCTCGTACGCCCGGTTGAGGCCCTTCACCAGCGGGTGGCCGGGGTTGAGCTCCAGGATCCGCTTGGTGCTCGGCACCTCCTGCCCCATCGCCCGGTACATGTTCTCCAGGGCCGGGGTCAGGTCGTGCGCGTCGGAGACGACACAGGCGGGCGAGACGGTGAGCCGGGCCGAGAGGCGCACCTCCTTGATGTCCTCGTCCAGCCGCTCCCGCATCCAGCCGAGCAGACCGGCGTACTCCTCGGCCTGCTTCTCCCGCTCCTCGTCGGCCTTCTCGTCCCCCTTGACGTCCAGGTCGATCTCGCCCTTGGCGATGGACCGCAGCTTCTTGCCCTCGTACTCGCCGACGGCGTCGACCCACACCTCGTCGACGGCGTCGGTGAGCAGCAGGACCTCGATGCCCTTGGCCCGGAACGCCTCCATGTGCGGGGAGTTCTCGATGCTCTGCCGGGACTCGCCGGTGATGTAGTAGATGTCGTCCTGGCCGTCCGGCATCCGCTCCAGGTACTGCGGGAGCGTGGTCGGCTCGTCGTCGGCGTGCGTGGTCGCGAACGACGAGACGGCGAGGATGGCGTCCCGGTTCTCGGTGTCGGTGAGCAGGCCCTCCTTCAGGACCGTGCCGAACTCCCGCCAGAAGGTGGCGTAGCGGTCGGCGTCCTTGGCCATGAAGTCCTTGACCGTGGACAGCACCTTCTTCGTCAGCCGGCGCTGCATCATCCGGATGTGCCGGTCCTGCTGGAGGATCTCGCGGGAGACGTTGAGCGAGAGGTCGGCCGCGTCGACGACGCCCTTGACGAAGCGGAGGTACGGCGGCAGCAGCGCCTCACAGTCGTCCATGATGAAGACGCGCTTCACATAGAGCTGGACGCCGCGCTTGAAGTCCCGCGTGAACAGGTCGTGCGGGGCGTGCGCGGGGACGAAGAGCAGGGCCTGGTACTCGAAGGTGCCCTCGGCCTGGAGCCGGATCGTCTCCAGCGGCTCGCGCCAGTCGTGGCTGATGTGCTTGTACAGCTCGTGGTACTCGTCGTCGGACACCTCGTCGCGCGAACGCGCCCACAGGGCCTTCATCGAGTTCAGCGTCTCGGGCTCGGGTGCGGTCTCCCCGTCGGCCGCTTCCGGGACCATCCGGATCGGCCAGGTGATGAAGTCCGAGTACCGCTTGACGATCTCCCTGATCGTCCAGG
Source organism: Streptomyces sp. NPDC057623 (assembly GCF_042800355.1). Taxonomy (NCBI): domain Bacteria; kingdom Bacillati; phylum Actinomycetota; class Actinomycetes; order Kitasatosporales; family Streptomycetaceae; genus Streptomyces; species Streptomyces sp. NPDC057623. The sequence goes on along the minus strand of NZ_JBHVGZ010000061.1, from coordinate 42,262 downwards.
GCGAGGTGTAGTCGTGGAGCTGGTTCTCGGGGTCGGCGGGCTTGAGGTGGAGCGTGACGGACGTGCCCTGCGGCGCGTCGGCGACCGTCTCCAGCGTGTACGTGGCCTCACCGCGCGACGTCCAGCGGGTGCCCTGGCTCTCGCCGGCCCGCCGGGTCACCAGGGTCATCTCGTCCGCCGCCATGAAACCGGAGTAGAAACCGACGCCGAACTGGCCGATGAGCCCCTCGGCGCCCGCCTCGCCGGCCCCGTCCTGGGCCTCCCGCAGTTCCTTCAGGAAGGTGGCGGTGCCCGAGTTGGCGATGGTGCCGATGAGCTGCCCGACCTCCTCGTACGACATCCCGATGCCGTTGTCCCGCACGGTGAGGGTGCGGGCCTCCTTGTCGATGTCGATCTCGATATGCAGGTCTGACGCGTCGGCGTCGAGGGAGTCGTCCCGCAGCTTCTCCAGACGCAGCTTGTCGAGCGCGTCGGAGGCGTTGGAGACGAGCTCCCGCAGGAAGACCTCCTTGTTCGAGTAGACCGAGTGGATCATCAGCTGGAGCAGCTGACGGGCCTCTACCTGGAACTCAAACGTCTCGGTCGGCATGGTTCGCGACTACCTCACATCAGTCACCGGAACTGGTCGCAGTCACTGTAGGACACGAGGTCAGCGCGGTGTGCCGCGATCCGGAACGCGGCGGTTCAGGCGAGGTGGGCGAAGACCACCAGGTTCGCGGTGTAGTCCTTGACCTGCCGGTCGTAGTCCCCCGCGCAGGTGATCAGCCGGACCTGGGCCCGGGGGGTGTCGCGGTACACGCGCGCGCTGGGGAAGCTGTCCTTGTCGAAGGTCTCCGTGCTGTCGACCACGAAGGACGCCTTGCGTCCGTCGGCCCGCTCCACCTGGAAGCGGTCCCCTTTCTCCAGCTCACGCAGGTTCGCGAAGACCGCGGCGGATGTCTTCGTGTCGACGTGTCCGGCGATGATCGACGTGCCCGTCTCACCGGGGGACGCCCCCTTGGCGTACCAGCCGACGAGGTTGGTGTCGTGGGCCGGCGGGGGCTGGAGCTGGCCCGAGCGGCCGATGGCGAGGTCGGTGAAGGGTGCGTTCACCGAGATCTTGGGGATGAGCAGCCGGATCGGCCTGGACCGCTTCAGATGCTTGCCCACGGGCCGCGAGGCGGACGAGGAGGGCTTGTTCGCTCGCGGAACGGGCGACTCCTTGTCCGAAGCGGCGTACGGCGCCCCGCGGCCGTCGGGTGCCTCGTCATGGCCTTCGGGCAGCGCCACCACCAGAAACACGGCGGCGACCGCACTCCAGAGCAGGCCCGCCACTACACGCCTTATCCGCCGTGCGGGCGAGGAAACGGCGTCGGCATGGGTCTGGTCGTTGTCGGGGGACGAGGGACAGCCGGCGGCCATCGGGCACCACCTCACTCGGGTACAGCGGCGAACACAGCGATGGGGAAAACGGTTGGAACAGGGAAAACGGGTGGAACAGGGAGAACGGGGAGGACGAACCGGGCCGCCGCGACGCGCGGCGCACGTGCGGCGGCCACGGCCGCTATGAGGGAGGGCACGGGTCAGGCCGCGGCTCCGCCGGCCTTCCTGCGACGCATCGCGTACCAGCCGGCGCCGGCGACACCCAGCATGGCCAGCCCGCCACCGGTGACACCCGGTGTGGCGAGACCGCCACCGCCCGTGTGCATCCCGCCGCGCGGCCCGTCGTGGTCACCACCGCCCCAGGAGTCGTGGTCGTCTTCCTTCCACGAGCCCTTGTCGTGGTCGCCGCCCCAGGACTCCTTGCCCTCGTCCTTGTTGCGGTAGCTGTCCGGGTCGTGCTTCGGGTCCTTGTCGCCGCCCCAGTCGTCATCGTTGTTCACGAGAGCCAGCGCGCCACCGCCCGTGTGCACACCGCCCTTGGGCTTCTCGTGCTTGCTCTCCTTGTCGTACCCGTCCTTGTCGTAGTCGCCCTTGTCGTACTCGTCCTTGCCGTACTCGTCCTTGTCCTTGCTCTCCTTGCCGTGCTCCTCGTCCTTGGAGCCGCTCCAGTCGTCGTCGTTCAGGAGAGTCAGCGCGCCACCGCCCGTGTGCACACCGCCCTTGGGCTTCTCGTGCTTGCTCTCCTTGTCGTACCCGTCCTTGTCGTAGTCGCCCTTGTCCTTGCTCTCCTTGTCCTTGCTCTCCTTGCCGTGCTCCTCGTCCTTGGAGCCACTCCAGTCGTCCTCGTCGCTCGGGAGAGTCAGCGCGCCGCCGCCCGTGTGCACACCGCCCTTGGGCCCGTCGTGCTTGCTCTCCTTGCCGTGGTCCTTGCTGTAGGACTTGTCGTGGTCCTCGCTGTAGGAGTCCTCCTTGTCCTTGCTGTAGGAGGAGTCCTCGTGGTCCTTGCTGTAGGAGGAGTCCTCGTGGTCCTTGCTGTGCGACGAGTCCTCCTTGTCCTTGCTGTGGGACGAGTCCTCGTGGTCCCAGTCACCCGTCGTCATGGCGTAGGCTGCGGGCGTGATCGCCAGAGCGGCCGTGGCCGTCGCGGTGGCGAGCAGCATGCGGACAGAGCGCATAGTGAGTCCTTCCGTCACGGCCTGGGCGGCTGACGCTTCATCACCACTGGAGCCAGGCCTGACGTGATCCACCGTCAGTGATTCCTCCCGGTCGCACCATCCGGGGCGATCACACGGGTTACGGCTCCACCCCGACGGCCTACGACCGGGCCCCCGGCCTGCGAGAAGCCGTGTCCCGTCGAAGAGGTTTGCCTCGTCCACAAGTGGTGAGACGCGTGGGATGCCGAAGCACAGCGTCACAGCGGTGGACACCCCTCCCGCTCCCGCCACAAGGCCGCCACCTGCGCTTTCGAAGGAGCGGGACGCCTTCTTCGACAACGTCAAGTACGCGGCGATCGTGTTGGTGGCGATCGGCCATGCGTGGGAACCGCTGCGGGACGGCAGCCGGACCGTCGACGCGCTGTACATGCTCGTGTACGCCTTCCACATGCCGGCGTTCATCGTGGTCTCCGGCTACTTCTCCCGCGGCTTCGAGGGCCGCCCGGAACAGCTCAAACGGCTACTGACCGGCCTCGTCGTGCCGTACGTCGTCTTCGAGACGGCGTACACCCTGTTCACCAGGTGGACCGACCAGGAACCGGACCGCCCGATCAGCCTGCTGGACCCGCTGTATCTGACGTGGTTCCTGGCGGCGCTGTTCCTGTGGCGGCTGACCACACCGCTGTGGCAGCGGGTGCGCCTGCCGCTGCCCCTGGCCCTCGCCGTGGCGACGCTGGCCACCCTGTCGCCGTCCATCGGCAACGACCTCGATCTCCAGCGCGCCCTTCAGTTCCTGCCGTACTTCGTGCTGGGGCTGTCCCTGAAGCCGGAGCACTTCCGGATGGTCCGGCGCCGCGCGGTGCGGATCGCGGCCGTGCCCGTCTTCGCGGGCGCGTTCGTGGTGGCGTACTGGGCGGTGCCCCGGATGACCGGCAGCTGGTTCTACCACCGGGACAGCGCCGAGGAGCTGGGCGCGCCCGCGTGGTACGGGGCCGTGATGACACCGGTCCTGTTCGCCTGCTCGCTGGTCCTGGTGGCCTGCTTCCTCTCCTGGGTGCCCGGCCGGCGGCTGTGGTGCACCGTGCTGGGGACCGGCACGCTGTACGGCTATCTGCTGCACGGATTCGTCGCCCAGAGTTCCAAGTACTTCGGCTGGTACGACCCTGCCTGGATCCACCGGCCGCTCGGCGCGCTCGTCGTCACCGCCGTTGCGGCCGTGGTCGTGACGCTGCTGTGCACCCCGCCCGTCCGGCGGGTGCTGCGCTTCGTGGTGGAACCGGACATGCGGTGGCTCTTCCGGCGGGACGCGGCGCGGGCGGCAGGCGATCGGGCCGCCGTACGGGGGTGACTGCCCGCGTCAGGTCTCTTCCGCCAGCCCGGCGACGTGCGCGGTGACCGTGTCGAGGATGGCGGTCCAGGCCGCGTCGTCGCCGAGGACGAGGTAGTTGAGGGTCAGGCCGTCGGTCATGGCGGCCAGGTAGCGGGCCAGGACGGGGACGGGGACGCGCAGCCCAAGGCCCATGGCCTGCCGCAGCTGCTCGATGAGCTCGGCGTACGTCTCGGCGTACAGCTCGTACTGGCGGCGTGCCAGATGCTCGAAGCCGGGCTGGCGCAGGGCGTACTGGGTCAGCTCGTAGGTGAGCATGTGCTCGTCCGGGTGGGCGCGGACGTGGTCCCAGTACGCCTGGAAGCCGGCCCGGACGGTCCCCTCGAGGGTGGCTCTGGGCCGGATGGCCTCCTTCACCACCGTCACGGAGTGGTCGGTGAGGGTGGTGATGACGGACTCGATCAGCTCCTGCTTGGAGTCGAAGCAGTAGTGGAAGACACTCAGCGAAACGCCTGCCTCGGCGGCGATGGACCGGGTCGTCGTCCTGGGGACGCCGTCCCGGCTCATCGCCCTGATCGCCGCTTCGGTGAGCTGTCGCCGCCGCTCGGCGGACGGCAACCGTGCCATGGAACCCCTCTCGTGGGTGTCAGCTGCTGTGGACGCCGACCTCGTGGAGGGAGTAGCCCCAGTCGGTGCCGCGTTCCAGCCCGTGGACGCGTACGTATCTGGCCGGTGCGCCGGTGAACCTGGCTGTGTCCAGGCCGCCGTCACCGGCTGTGGTGGACCAGGCGGTCCGCCAGTTCGCTCCGTCGCTGGAGAGCTCGATGCGGTACGACTTGCCGTACGCGCGCTCCCAGTCGAGGGTGACCCGCCTGACGAGCTGCGTGGAGCCGAGGTCGACCTGGTACCACTGGTCGTCGCTCCAGTCGCTGGCCCAGCGGGTGCCTCTGTCGCCGTCGACGGCGCGGTGCGGCTGGTAGCTGGTGAACAGGCTCCACTCCGAGGAGCTCGCGGACGTGGCCGCGCCACTCGCGAGGTTCACCCCGGCCGCGTGGTTCTCGGAGGCCGCCCAGGTGTCGAGGTAGGACTCGGCGCCCCGGAAGAGATCGTCGACCACGTCCTGGCCGCCGACGCGGCGGATGTCCTCGATCCAGTCCGGTACGAGGCCGTAGTGGGCGGCGCCGTCGGTGTTCAGGTCCCAGGTGCGCTCGCCGGTGGTCTGCCGGTCGATGACGGAGCCGCCGTCGACGCTCTTGAAGGGGTACGTCACCTTGTTCGGGGCGTCCGCTCCGCGCGGTCCGGGCCAGCCGCCGACGCCGTTCATGTCGGTGCCGTAGCCGTAGCCCACGCCGTACTTGTCGCGCAGGGCCTCGGTGCGCTTCGCCTCCGCGATGAAGCCCTCGGAGCCGTGCATGTACTGGGCGACGAAGCCGCCGAGGCCGTAGACCCGTTCGGTCCAGTCCAGGTCCATCCAGCTGTGCGAGGAGAGCACGCCGGGGTAGGACGCGGACTCGAAGATGTCGAGCACCCGGCCGGTGGCCTTGACGCTCATGTGGTCGATCTCCAGCATCATCTTGCGTTTCATCATGCCGCGGACGGCGTACTCGCCGAGATCGGTGAGCCCTCGGACGTTGCACTGGGCGTCAGCGCTGTACGAGGGGACCTCCTCGCCGGCCGGGAGCTTCGCCTCGGCGGCGGCCGCCGTCGCGTTGCCGATGGGGTTGTCGTGCTGCGGGCCCGTGCACTTCTCGGTCTTCCAGTAGGTGCCGGTCGACAGGAACTGCCCGACGTTGATGGCCGTTCCGAGCGAGCCCGAGTCGAAGCGGACCCCGCACAGGGCGTTGTCGAACTTGTGGCACAGGAACATGCTGCGCACGCCGAGGGCGTGGAGTTCGTCGAGCCCCTTGTCGATGTCGGCCTTGCTGCACTGCGCGATGTCGAGGATCTGCTTGCAGCCGAAGGGTTCGGAGGTCTCGACGCCGAGGATGACCGCCAGCTTGCCCTGCTCGACGACCTCGCGGGCCTGCGCGCTGTCGGTGACGATCCGGAACCAGCCCTTTCCGGTGCCGCCGTACATCTTGTCGACGAAGGCCTGCATGTCGTAGGTCAGCTTGGCCTGGAGCCGGATGGACGTCATCTCGTCGCAGCTGCGGTCCTTGAAGAAGTACACGGAGCAGATCACGCCGTTGGTGACGAGGTCGTTGACCAGCACGCGCTGACCGCCGCGCCAGGCCCGCTCGACCCAGGCGTAGTAGTTCTGCTGGTGGGTCAGCGAGTTGTGTGCGGGCCAGTCCTTGAAGGTGGGCCAGCCGTTCGGGTCGTGCTTGCCGTCGCCGCCATTGGTGATGAAGTCGAAGATCGCCAGCGAGCCGTCGGGGTAGTGCTCGGGGCAGTCCTTCAGGGCGTCCGCGACGCCCTGCTCGGAGAACGGCTTTCCGCAGATCAGGCGGCCGCCGAAGGCCTCGTTGGAGAAGATGTGGTCGTGCGCGTCCACGAAGCCGCGCACCTCGCCCTTGGCGTTGGTGCCGGTGAAGGGCTCCCCGGTGACGTTGACCTGAGAATCCGGCGCGGGCCGTGCGGTCGGGTTCCACCAGTCGGTGGCGGCCGCCGAGCTCGGCGTGGGGCCGAGCGCGACGGACAGCACGAGCAGGAGGAGCGACACCACGGTGACGTGTTTGCGTCTACGGTACGGGCGTCCGGCACTGGTCACAGCCCACGTCCCTCGGTCGGCGGGAAGGCGGGGTCGGATTGTCATGACCTCGCAATACGTGCGACGAGGATGGCCACTACCGCTTGACGAGTCAAGAGTCCGGGACAGATGACCTACTGCGGGCCACTGACCGGAAATGGTTGAACTTCTGACGGGCCGTCGGTTCACACCGCGTGGGTGACCCGGATCTTGGACTGGCCGTGCGGGAGCTTTTCCCAGTCCTCCATGAACCGGGCCCGCAGGCCGTGCTTCCCGGCCAGCGCCACCAGGGTCTGTGTGCGGTAGTAGAAGTCCTCGCGCAGGACATGGTGTTCCTGTCCCTCGGTGCGGTCGAAGGTGAAGTCGAACCAGCCTCCGGGGGCGAGCACCCGGCCGACGTTGGCCAGGCACTCCTCGATGACCGGCAGCGGCGAGTGCGAGAAGACACTGTGCGCGTGCACCACGTCGAAGTGGGCGTCGGGCAGGAACCGCAGCCTCAGGTCGCGCACCGGGGTCAGCGTGGGGAGTCGCTGCTGCAGCTCCATGGCCACGAGGGTGTCCTGCGCGGCGAACAGGATGTCGGGCGAGATGTCGATGCCGTAGTAGTGACCGGGGTCGAGGTGCCGGATGAACCGCCAGCCGCCGCGCAGGTTGCCGCAGCCGATCTCCAGCATCCGGTGCTCGGGGCGCAGGCCGTGGCCGAGCAGGTAGTCGAACTGCATCGCCCCGAGCGCCAGCCACCGCTCCCGGTTGTGACTGCCCACCGCCGCGTCCGGGTCGGCGCGGGTGTCTGAGCGCATCACGGCACGGTAGTAGGAGACATGGTCCGGGTGACGGCGGCGCAGCCACATGTCCCGTGCGGTGCGGGCCAGGTGACGGGGCACACGGTCGGGGTGGCGCAGGGCGTAGGCGACGCGATGGCCGAGGGCCGCGCGGTTGGCGGTGAGGTTCTTGGCGGGCATGGGTGGGGCCTCCCTGGGGACGCGGTACCACCGAGGATGCTCAACGGGGCGGCGCGGCGCCACAGGTGCGGGCGGGTGATGTCAGAAGGCCGTGCGGGGCGAGGTGTGTCGGCCGTACGGGTGAGGAGCGCCGTGTGCCATGGCTGAGCCTCGCCGAACGCGCCCGAGGGCCGCCGGCAGGACCGCGACGGGGGATCCTGGAAGCCGGATGCCGATCGTATGCGCTGTCGCCGTTCTCGCCGCCGCGAACCTGCTGAACAACTGGCTCGCGCGGGGCCCCGCCCTGTACGTGGCCGTCTGCGTGAGTGCGACGGCGGTGCTGCTGCTGATCGCCCGCTGGGACGGGCTCACCCCGGCCGGCCTGGGGCTCGACGCGGCGGCGGTGCGCAAGGGGCTGCGCTGGGCGCCCGTCCTGGCCGGGGTCGTCCTGCTGGTGCTGGTGCTGCTCCTGGCCGTTCCGGCCGGGCGCGAGGCGTTCCGGGACGCCAGGGCGGCGGACCTGTCCGTGGGGCGGCTGTTGTGGGTGACGCTGGTGCGGGTGCCCTTGGGGACCGTGCTGCTGGAGGAGACGGCCTTCCGTGGCGTGCTGTGGGCCATGATCCGGCGGCGGCGCGGCACGGCGTGGGCCACCGCCGTGTCGTCGCTGCTGTTCGGGCTGTGGCATCTGATGCCCTCCCGGGGCGTCAACCGCTCCAACGCCGCCGTCGCCTCGGTGTTCGGGGACGGCCCGGCCGGCGTGGCCCCGACGGTGGCCGCGGCGATCGCCGCCACGGCCGTCGCCGGGGTCGTCCTGTGCGAGCTGCGCCGCCGCTCCGGCAGCCTGCTGCCGCCCATGGCCCTGCACTGGGCGGTGAACAGCCTCGGTTACGCCTTCGCCTGGGCGGCCGCCCGCTGGTGGCTCGACGGCTGAACGGTCAGAAGTTGATCATGTGCCCGGCGAGGCCGTGCACCGCTTCCTTGACCGCCTCGCCGAGGGTGGGGTGCGCGTGGACGTTGCGGGCGACCTCGTGCACGGTCAGGTCCCACTGCTGGGCCAGGGTCAGTTCGGGCAGCAGCTCGGTGACGTCGGGGCCGATGAGGTGGCCGCCGAGCAGTTCGCCGTACCTGGCGTCGCTGATCAGCTTCACGAAGCCGGTCGCGTCGCCGAGGCCGTGCGACTTGCCGTTCGCGGTGAAGGGGAACTTGGCCACCTTGACGTCGTGGCCGAGCTCGCGGGCCTGCGCCTCGGTGTAGCCGAAGCTGGCGATCTGCGGCTGGCAGTAGGTGGCCCGCGGGATCATCACATAGTCCAGCTCCATCGTCTCGGCGTCCGCGATGGTCTCGGCGGCGATGACGCCCATCGCCTCGGCGGCGTGCGCGAGCATCAGCTTCGCGGTGACGTCGCCGATGGCGAAGATGTGCGGGACGGACGTACGGCACCGGCCGTCGACGTCGATCGCGCCGCGTTCGGTGACGCTCACGCCGGTCCTGTCCAGGCCGTAGCCCTCGATGTTCGGCTGGAAGCCGATCGCCTGGAGCACCTTGTCGGCCTCCAGGACCTGCTGGGCGCCGTCCTTGCCGGTGACCGTGACGCGCACCTGCTCGCCGGACTCGTCGACGGCGTCGACCCGGGTGGAGGTCAGCACGTCGATGCCCAACTTGCGGTACTGCTTGGCGAGTTCGGCGGAGACCTCGGCGTCCTCCAGCGGTGCCATCCGGTCCAGGAACTCGACGATGGTGACCTTCACGCCGTAGTTGTGGAGCACGTAGGCGAACTCGACGCCGATCGCGCCGGCCCCCGCGATGACGATCGACCGCGGCAGTTCCTCGGCGAGGATCTGCTCCTCGAACGTCACCACGCGCGCGCTGCGCCGGGTGCCGGGCAGCAGCTTGGGCGTGGCGCCGGTGGCGATGATGCACTGCTCGAAGCCGATGGTGCGGGTCTCGCCGTCGTAGCCCGCCACCTGGAGGGTGTGCGGGTCGAGGAACGTGCCGCGGCCATCGATCTCGGTGATCTTGTTCTTCTTCATCAGGTAGTGGACGCCCTTGACCCGGCCGTCCGCGACCTTGCGGCTACGGCGGAACGCCTCGCCGAAGTCGAAGGTGACCTGCCCGTCCACCTTGATGCCGAAGGTCTTCGCCTCGCGCGTGAAGATGTGCGCCAGTTCGGCGTTGCGCAGCAGCGCCTTGCTGGGGATGCAGCCCACGTTCAGACAGACGCCGCCCCAGTACTTCTCCTCCACGACGGCCACCCGCTTGCCCAGCTGGGCGGCGCGGATCGCCGCGACGTAGCCGCCGGGGCCCGCGCCGAGGACCACGACATCGAAGCGCTCGTCCTGCTCGACCATGGAGAGTTCCTTCCTGAGTACGACGTCCCGCTCTGCTGGTGCCGGTCCGCGCCGGGGACCGGCGCAGGACTGCTTCCAGCATGACCGCATCGACGATCTCGTGTGGCGATGCGGGAGGGTGACGGTGATCTCAGGTGGTCGTGTGCTCCGGCGGCCGGTTCAGCGGGCCGGCCCGGTCAGCCGAGGCACACCAGGTTGAGCACACACAGCGATGCGGGCGACGTCGCCTCCGGTTCGGTGGTCGTCGGTGAGGTGGCGGCGTCGGAGTCGGAGCTGTCGGTCGCCGCGGGGGTCGGTGTCTGCTGCTGGTCCGCCGACGTGTCACCGCTGTCGCCGGAGTCCGCTCCCTGGGAGGCCGGGGAGACGGTCTGCGCCTGCGGGACGGCGGTCGCCGCGGGAGTCGGGGTGGCGGCCACGTCCGGTCGGGTGAACTGCCGGGTGGTGCGCGGCGTGGTGACGGGCTCCCGCGCGGCGTCCGTCGGGGACACATGCGAGGAGGAGGACGAGGTGTCGGTGCGCGGGGCCTCGCGGGTGTCCGGCGGAGTGGACACCGGGCGGATGAGTTCCGTCGCCTGCTGCTCCGCGGCCGCCGTCTTCGGGTTCTCCGGCGCGGTGGCCGCCTGGGTCTTGTCGGTGGCTCCCCGGTTCATCGCCGAGACGGTCAGACCGCCGCCGACCAGGGCGACGGTGGTCGCGATCACGGCCCGGCGCTGGTTCTTCTTCCAGCGGGCGCGCTGGCGACGCCGCGCGGCCCGGCCCTCCGGGGCGACGGGCACGCCGTCCACGTCGACGGGCGGGGCGGCGGCGGGCGCCGTCTCGTCCAGGTCGGCGGACGGCACCGTCTCGTCCCGGAAGTA
>NZ_JBHVGZ010000061.1:0-31574 GCF_042800355.1 Streptomyces sp. NPDC057623 | reverse complement strand
GGTTCCCATGCGGCCGTCACGGTCGTCATCGCGCTCGGCGCGGCCGACGCCGTCGGGCCCCCGATCGCGGAGGGAGCGATGTCCGGGGCGTAGGCGCCGCACCCGGGGCACACGAGGGCCCCGTTGAGATGCCGTCGGCACGAGGAGCAGTAGTCCATCTGCGTTCTTCCTGGAGGTCGCACGGGAGATCGAACGGCTCGCAACGCTAACGAGGCTTTGGACGGGCTGTGTGCAGCCAAAGTGATGCTCCTGCGCAGATGTCCCAGGAAGTGTGTGTGGACCATGACCACTCAGACCTCACAGCACCCCTCCCGGCGCATACGGCGGCTCACCTCCAGCCAGTCCTCGGCCGCCCGCCGCTCCGTCGCGGCCTCGGAGGCGTCGGAGGCGGCGAAGGCACCGACCAGGTCCGACTGCTCGAAGAGCACACCCCCACGGAGCACCGCCACCGTACGGACCAGTTCGGCGAAGTCGGTGAACGGATCGCCGTCCACGAGCGTGAGGTCGGCGAGCTTGCCCTCCTCCACCGTGCCCAGGTCTGCGTCGGCGCCGAAGGCCCGCGCGGGCAGCAGGGTCGCGGTGCGCAGCGCCTGGGCCGGTGACAGGCCGGCGCGGTGCAGGGCGCGCAGGGCCAGGTGCAGATGCAGGCCGACCGGGACGAGCGGCTGGTCCGTGCCGAGCGCGACCAGTCCGCCGCCCGCGAGGATGCGCCGGTAGACGGCCATCTCCCTTGCCAGCGTGGCGAGTTGGGCGTCGGTGGGCGGCTGCCCGGCCCCTTCACGGACGAGCGCGGTGTCCCACGGCGGCATGAGCGCGGTGACCCGCGGATCCTGTGCGAGCGTGGGGTCGGCGCCCAGCAGGGCCAGCGAGGTGAACGGCGTGGCGACGAGGTGGAAGTCGGCGGCGGTGTAGATCTCCTCGACATCCTGGTACGTCCGCCCCGCCGCGGACGTCGCGTGCCCGAACTCCAGCCGCTGCGTCGCCTGGAGGTGGGTCGTCAGGTCGTGCCCCAGCTGCGCACCGGGACTGCACAGGTGGCTGCCGCTGCGCACCCCGAGCCGCTCGTGCCCGAAGTCCGCGGCCTCCTTCATCATCCACCCCGGGGCCCGCACGTACGTCTTCACGAAGTCCCAGTCCAGCGCGGCCCCGCGCGCGAGAGAGCGGTGCAGGCCCGCGCGGGTGCGGTGGGCGCGACCCATGCTGTAGGCGACCCGCGCCCCGTCGAGCAGCTCGCCGGTGGTCAGCAGCCGGGGTCCGGCCAGGGCACCGGCGGCGACCGCCTCCCGGACGCGGGCCTGTTCGTAGGCGAAGCCGCCCAGGGAGACGGCCGTCGTGATGCCGTAGGCGAGTTGGAGCGCGGTCTGGCGGCCGCCGTACGTGGTCTGCCAGGGGTGGGTGTGCGCGTCCCACAGGCCCGGGATCACGGTGCGCTCGCTCGCGTCGACGCGGTGTGCGGCGGGGCGGCCGGTGCGGTGCGGTGAGACCTCGGCGACCCGTCCGTCGCGGATCACGACGTCGACGTCCTCAAGGAGGTCCTCTCCGGTTCCGTCCCACAGGCGGCCCGCGTGCACGACCGTGTCCGCCGGGCGGGGCCTGCGGTAGTCCAGTGGGACGCGGACGGTCCGGGTCCCGCCGCTGCCGATGTCGACGAGGCGCAAGGTGCCGGCGGAGAGGTAGAGCAGGGTGCGGGCGTCGGCTGACCAGGACGGGTGGTCGGCGGGTTCGGTGGTGAGCCGGCGTGGTGCACCGTGCGGGGTGCCGTCGGCCCGGACCGGGAGCAGCCACAGCGCGGACTCGGCGATCACCGCCATCCAGCGGCCGTCCGGCGACCAGACGGGGCCGGAGTCGTAGCGGTCGGAGAGCGAGGTGTGCGGGGCGAGGGCGTGCAGGACGGCGGCCCCGGTGGCCGTGTCGACGACGCGGATGAGGTTGTAGCCCTCCCGGAAGCGCTGGTTGAGGCGGTTGCGGTCGCAGAGCGCCACGTAGCGGCCGTCGGGCGACCAGCTGGGCCGGCCGGGCAGCCCGCCCGCTCCGAGCGGGGCCGCGAGGACGCGTTCGGCGCCGTCGGGCAGTTCGCGCACCACGAGGTTGCCGGACACGTCCAGGCAGGCCAGTCGCGTCCCGTCGGGCGAGAGGGCGGGGAAGACACGGCCGCCCGCCGCGAGCACGCTCTCCGCGCCGGAGCCGAGGTCACGGCGGCGTACGGCGAACAGCCCGTCGCGGTCGTCGGCGTACACCAGCGCCGTGCCGTCGGGTGTCCAGGCCGGCGCAGACACATAGCGGGTGGCGGGCACCTGAAGCACCTTGCGAGGCGCTCGGCCGCCCGTCGTCCCGGCGGTCCACAGGGCGTTGAGCGCGGCGAAGGCGACGCTGCGGCCGTCCGGCGACAGGGCGGGCAGGTGCAGCGCGCGGACGGGACGGGCGCCCCCGCCCTCGAAGTCGTACGTCTTGCCGCGGTAGCGGGGCCGGTTCACCGGCAGCGTCGCCGTGAAGGGAATCTCCTCGCCGGCCCCCGGCGCGTCCGGGTCGACCAGGCGGAAGTGGCCGTCGACCGTGAGGAGCAGCCGCTCGGCGTCCGTCCAGCGGGGTGGGGCGGGGAGGACGTCGCCCTCCACGGCGACCGGGTCGCCGTCCACGACGAGGGTGCAGGAGGCGGCGGGTGCGGCGGTGGTGCGCAGGTGGGCCAGGCGCCCGGCGGGCGAGACGGCCGGGGTCATGAGCTGGGCGCCGGAGTCGTCGGTGTGCTCGACGGCGACGGCGCCCGACCCGTCGGCGGCCACGGAGGCGATGGTGGTCGCCCTGAGGACACCCGTCGCGGTGACGCCGGCCCGCACGAACAGCACCCGCTCGCCGTCGGGCGACCATGCCGGGTCGAAGTCCTCCCAGCGGGTGTCCTGGCCGGGGCCGTGCCGGCCGGGGCGTCCGGTGAGCCGGGTCAGCGCGCCGGTGCGCACGTCCAGGACCCAGATGCGATACGGGGCACCGGTGACGGTGTCTCCTCCGCGTTCGGAGGCGAACGCGATGCGAGTGCCGTCCGGCGACCAGGCCGGACCTCGGTCGTCCCACGGTCCGTCGGTGAGCTGCCGCAGCCCGGTGCCGTCGGGGCGCAGCGTCCAGAGGTGGAAGCCTCCGCCGCGGTAGGCGCAGACGACGAGGCGGCTGCCGTCGGGCGAGAACTGGGGGCGGGTGGGTTCCAGGCCCGGCGCGGTGATCGGGACCGCGGTGCCGCCCTTCCTCGGGAGGGACCAGAGCACGTTCTGCACCTCGGCGACCAGCCGTTCACCGGACGGGGCGAGGGTCGCGGAGCCGCCCGTGGCGGCGGTGAAGGAGAGGGACGTGGAGGCGGCGGCCGCGGCCGACGTGCCGAGGGTGGCCGACGCGGTGGCCGTGGCTGCCGCTGTCGCGGTGGCGGTGGCGGTCACCTGGAGGAATCTGCGGCGGGAGAGCGGGCCGCGACGGCGGGCGTCAGAGGTGTCTTCGAAGTCCAAGAGAGCTCCCAGGGCACGGAGTTGATGAGCCGGACAGGAGAGACCACTGAGGGCAACGTACGGCGCGGAACCCGGTTACGGGTCCCACCTCCGAGCGAAAATTTCGTGGAATCCAGCGACTCTTTCCCGCGGGCGGGTGCCTGGCGCATAGTGAGGGCGCTGCCCTGCGACCCACGAAGGGACGAGATGACGCGGAAGAAGGCCCTGGTGGTCCGAGGCGGATGGGAGGGGCATCAGCCGGTCCGGGCCACGGAGCTGTTCCTGCCCTTCCTGCGAAGCAACGGATACGCCGTCCGGATCGAGGAGAGCACCGACGTCTACGCCGACGCCGACGAGATGGCCGACACGGATCTCGTCGTGCAGTGCGTGACGATGTCGCAGATCAGCGCCGAGCGGTTGGCGGGACTGAGCGCGGCGGTCGTGGCCGGCACGGGTTTCACCGGCTGGCACGGCGGCATCGCCGACTCGTTCCGTGCCTCGGCCGACTATCTCCATCTGGTGGGCGGGCAGTTCGCGACCCATCCGGGCAAGGAGCCGTGCGAGCGCCGGGGCGGTCAGGAGGACAACTACCTGCCCCACGTCGTCAACATCACGGACCTGGGCCGCGAGCACCCCGTGACGGCGGGCGTCGGGGACTTCGAGCTGGACACCGAGCAGTACTGGGTGCTCCACGACGACCTGATCGACGTCCTGGCCACCACCACCCACCCCGCCCGGCCGTGGCAGCCGTGGCACCGCCCCGTCACCTCGCCGGCGATCTGGACCCGGCAGTGGGGCGCCGGGCGCGTCGTGGTGACGACACCGGGGCACAGCCTCGACGTCCTGGAGAACCCGAACGTCCGCACCGTCATCGAGAGGGGCATGCTGTGGGCGACGCGCACCGCATCGGCGTCGTAGGGCTCGGGGTCATCTCCCGCGCGTACCTGGACACGCTCGTCGGCCATCCCCGTGTGCGCGTCACCGCGGTCGCCGACCTCGACGCCGCCCGGTCGGCCGCGGTGGCCGCCGAGGTGCCCGGTGTCGAGGCGCTGACCGTCGAGGAGCTGTTGCGCAGCCCGGACGTGGACACGGTGCTGAACCTCACCGTCCCCGCCGCCCACGCCGAGATCGCCCTCGGCGCCATCGGCAACCGGAAGAACGTCTACGGCGAGAAGCCGCTGACCGCCGGCCTCGCCGACGCGCACGCCGTGATCGAGGCGGCCACGAAGGCGGGGGTCGGGGTGGGGTGCGCGCCCGACACCGTCCTCGGCACCGGCGTCCAGACGGCCCGGGCGGCCGTGGCGGCGGGGAGCATCGGGTGGCCCCAGTTCGCCACGGCCGTGATGGTCACTCCGGGGCACGAACGCTGGCATCCGAACCCCGACTTCTACTACACGGCCGGGGGCGGCCCGCTGCTGGACATGGGGCCGTACTACCTCGCCTCCCTGGTCCATCTGCTCGGTCCGGTGCGGGCCGTGGTGGGGGCCGCGGGCCGGCTGCGCGCCGAGCGCGTCATCGGGTCCGGCCCGCGCGCGGGCGAGCGGATTCCGGTCGAGGTGGACAGTCATGTCTCCGGAGTGCTGGAGCATGTGAACGGGACCCTGACGACGATCACGACGAGCTTCGACGGCGTGGCGACGACCGCCGCGCCGATCGAGGTGCACGGCGAGAGGGGCAGCCTCACCGTTCCGGATCCGAACCGCTTCGACGGCGAGGTGCGGCTCTTCGAACTCGGCGCCGCCCGGTGGCGTGCGCTCCCGCCCTCGGCGGGGTACGTCGACGGCGCCCGGGGCGTCGGACTGCTCGACTTCGTCACCGCCGACGAGCGGCGGGCGCCCCGCGCGAACGGCGAACTCGCCCTGCACGTACTGGAGACGATGAGCGCGCTCCTGCGCTCGTCGGCCGAGGGGCGCCGTATCGAGCTGTCGACGTCGGCGAAGGCTCCGGTCCTCGTTCCGCTGACGGCCGCGGAGGTCTGGAGAGGGCGCGCCGCGTCCTGACCCGCGCCGCGGTGAGCGCGGTCAGTCCACGGGCCATGTGTGCGCGGCCGCGTTCAGATGCATGTAATCCATGTACGTCGTGGTCATGCGCCGCAGCGCCTCGCCCCGGTCGGAGACGCCGGCCTTCTCCAACTGGTGCACCGTCTCCGCCTGCCACAGGGCGCCGTTGCGGGCGGAGACGCAGCGCTGCTCGACGATGCCCAGCAGGGGTTCGCGCCACGCCGCGTCCAGGCCGGCCAGCTCCAGGCCCCGATGGGCGAGGGGCAGCAGGCGCCGCAGCACCAGTTCCGCGACCGGTACTTCGCCCAGGCCGGGCCAGTACAGACGGGCGTCGATGCCGTCACGGGCCGCGGTGTGGAGGTTCTCCTCGGCGGCCGAGAACGACATCCGCGTCCAGATCGGCCGGTCCTCGTCGACCAGGGCGCGGGTGAGGCCGTAGTAGAAGGCGCCGTTGGCGATGATGTCGGCCACGGTGGGGCCGGCGGGCAGGACCCGGTTCTCGATGCGCAGATGCGGGCCGCTGTCGGTGACGGCGTAGACGGGACGGTTCCAGCGGTAGATCGTGCCGTTGTGCAGGGTCAGTTCGCCCAGTTGCGGAGCCCCGCCGCCGTCCAGCGCCTCCTGTGGGTCCTCGTCGTCGCACAGGGGCAGCAGCGCCGGGAAGTAGCGCACGTTCTCCTCGAACAGGTCGAAGACGCTGGTGATCCACCGTTCACCGAACCACACCCGGGGTCGTACGCCCTGGGCCTTGATCTCCTGCGGGCGGGTGTCGGTGGCCTGTTCGAACAGGGGGATGCGGGTCTCGCGCCACAGCTCCTTGCCGAAGAGGAAGGGCGAGTTCGCCGCGAGGGCGATCTGTACGCCCGCGACGGCCTGGGCCGCGTTCCAGTAGTCGGCGAAGTCCTTCGGTGCGACCTGGAGGTGGAACTGGGTGCTGGTGCAGGCGGCCTCGGGGGTGATGGTGTCGGCGTACGTCGACAGTCGCTCGACGCCGTCCACCGTGATCCGCAGGTCCTCGCCGCGGGCCGCGAAGATCTGCTCGTTGAGCAGCCGGTAGCGCGGGTCGCCGGACAGGGCCCGCTCGCCGACGTGCGCCTCCCCCAGGGTCGGCAGAATGCCAATCATGATCAGGTGGGCGCCCACGGCCGCGGCGCGGTCCTCGGCGTGGTTGAGCGCGTCACGGATCGCCTGTTCCCAGGCGCCGGGGCCGCCGGTCGTCAGCTCCCGGGGCGGGATGTTGATCTCCAGGTTGAAGCGGCCCAGCTCGCTCGACCAGGACGGATCGGCGATCGCCTGGAGGACCTCGGTGTTGCGCATCGCCGGCAGTCCGTCGTCGTCCACCAGGTTGAGCTCGATCTCCAGCCCGACCCGGGGCCGCTCGCTCTCGAAGGTCGACTCGCGCAGCATCTGCGCCAGCACATCGAGGCAGCTGTGCATCTTCTCCCGGTAGCGACGGCGATCCTCACGTGTGAACACCAGGGCCGGCACGTCACGTCCCATCAGTGCCCTCCCGAGCTTCCTCGGCGGATACCTCTCGTCCCAGCGTCGCACTTCGGACGGCACCCGGACAGTCGGCCCGGGGACGACGCCCCTGGACGCGGTGCGACCGGACGGGAGCACGCCTCCCGCGTGGCCCCGCGCCGCCGCCCATGTGCCCGCCCGGCGTACGCCTCGCGCCCCCGCCGTCTCCCCTTGTCGTCTCCCCCGCCCCCACCTAGCCTGAATTTGTGCCGCTAATAAACAAAACCCGAACGCACAACGCCGTGCCGGGCCCCGAGAACGACCTCACCCTCCTCCGCATCGCCCTGACCACCTTCTTCGCCCTCGACGGATTCATCTTCGCCGGGTGGGTCGTCCGCATCCCCGCCATCAAGGAGCAGACCGGCGCCTCCGCCAGCGCCCTGGGCCTCGCCCTTCTCGGCGTCTCCGCCGGAGCCGTCGTCACGATGGTGCTCACCGGCCGCCTCTGCCGCCGCTACGGCAGCCACCTCGTCACCGTCGTCTGCGGCATCCTGCTCTCCCTCAGCGTCGCCCTGCCCCCGCTGACCCACTCCGCGCCGGCCCTCGGCGCCGTCCTGCTGCTCTTCGGCGCCGCCTACGGAGGCATCAACGTCGCGTTCAACAGCGCGGCGGTCGATCTGGGCCGAGCTCTGAAGCGGCCCATCATGCCCAGCTTCCACGCCGCCTTCAGCCTGGGCGGCATGATCGGCGCCGGTCTCGGCGGGCTCGTCGCCGGGGCGCTGTCCCCCACCCGGCATCTGCTCGGCCTCACCGTGATCGGGCTGGTCGTCACCGCCCTGGCGGGCCGCGTCCTGCTGCGCGTCCGGTCCCCGGAACCTCCCGAGAGCTCACGGAAGGACGAGGCCGCGCCCCGCCGCCTGGACGCCCGGACCCGTCGACTCGTCGTCACCTTCGGCCTGATCGCCCTGTGCACGGCCTACGGCGAGGGAGCGCTGGCCGACTGGAGCGCCCTGCACCTGGAACAGGACCTCCACGCCACACCGGGCGCGGCGGCGGTCGGCTACTCCTGCTTCGCGCTCGCCATGACCGTCGGCAGGCTCACCGGCGCCTGGCTGCTGGAGCGCCTGGGACAGACCCGCACCCTCGTCTCGGGTGGCGCGACCGCCGCGGCCGGGATGCTCCTCGGCGCACTCGCCCCCTCCCTCTGGGCGGCGCTCCTCGGCTTCGTGATCACCGGGCTCGGCCTCGCCAACCTCTTCCCCGTCGCCGTCGAACGCGCCGGAACACTGGCCGGACCCGACGGAGTCGCGATCGCCTCCACCCTCGGCTACGGCGGCATGCTCCTGGGCCCGCCCGCCATCGGCTTCATGGCGGACTGGTTCTCCCTTCCCCTCGCGCTCACCAGCGTCGCCGCCCTCGCCGCCACGGCAGCGGTCGTCGGACTCCTCACGCGACGAGCGGCGACGCGCGGGCCGGCGGCCAGGGGTTGAGCCTCGGTCACCCGCCAACAGACGTTCAGGGAAAGGCGAGTTGGGGCAGGTGATGCACACGAGTCGCGCCGCGGGGAATAACGTGGGCGTACACGACCGGTGTTCACCGGCCTCGTGGTTCCGACTACACGGATACGGGAGCGTCCATGACCGATGAGCCGGAGAACTCCGGGCAGGAGGCACTGCCCAAGATCGACACCTCGGTGCCGCAGTCGGCTCGGATCTGGAACTACTGGCTGGGCGGAAAGGACAACTACGAAGTCGACCGGGTGGCCGGTGACGCCTTCCGCAAGATCTTCCCCGGTATCGAGACCGGAGCCCGTGCCGCCCGGTACTTCCTCGCCCGCGCCGTTCGTCATCTGGCCGCCGAGGAGGGCATCCGGCAGTTCCTGGACATCGGCACCGGGCTGCCCAGCGTGGACAACACCCATGAGATCGCGCAGCGACTCGCCCCGGACAGCCGGATCGTCTACGTCGACAACGACCCGTTGGTGCTGGCCCACGCCCGCGCGCTGCTCACCAGCACCCCGGAGGGCGTCACCAACTACGTCGACGCCGACCTGCGCGACCCGGGCACCATCGTGCGCGAAGCCGGGAAGACGCTGAACTTCGACCAGCCGGTCGCCCTCATGCTGATGGGCATCCTGGGCCACATCGAGGACTACGACGAGGCCCGCTCGATCGTGCGGCAGCTGGTGGACGCGCTGCCCTCCGGCAGCTACCTCGTGCACTACGACAGCACCGACACCAGCGAGTCCTACGTCCAGGCCATCCAGCAGTACAACGACGGCGGCTCGATCCCGTACATCCTGCGCAGCCCCGAGCAGATCGCGGGCTTCTTCGACGGTCTGGACCTACTCGAACCCGGTGTGGCCTCGTGCTCGCGCTGGCGTCCCGACGCCGGTGCCTGGGGTCTGCCCGCGGAGGTGCACCAGTACGGCGGTGTGGCCCGCAAGCGCTGAACCCCGCGGCGAGCGGCCGCCGGTCCCCGCCTGCCGCCGGACCACACCGCGGATCAGGTCTCCTGGAGGACGCGATGGAGAATCGTCGGAGTCTCGTCCGGCGATTCGGCCTCGACCACCAGGCGGTTCATGACATCCCAGTAGCGCTCGATCTCGTGCGGCCGGTCGGGATAGAGGGCGGTCGCGAGCCGCTCCAGACAGACCACGTCGGGCAGGAGACCGCCGGGCAGGCGCAGGATGGTCACCGGGCCGGCTTCCGCGGCGTGGCCGCCGGCGAGGAACGGCATGATCTGGACGGTGACGTTCGGGCGTCGGCAGCTCTCGATGAGATGCCTGAGCTGATCGCGCATCACGTCGCGACCGCCCACCGGGCGGCGCAGCGCCGCCTCGTCGATCACGGCCCAGAGCCGCGCCGCCGGCCGGCGGTGCAGGATCCGCCGCCGTGTCATCCTCAGCGCGCACCGCCGGTCGACCTCCCGCGCACCGGCGTCCGGGTGGGCGAGCCGGAGGGAGGCGCGCGCGTAGTCAGGCGTCTGGAGCACGTGGGGAACACGCTGGACCTCGAAGCAGCGGATGAGGCTCGCCGCCTGTTCGACCCCGAGGTAGGCCTGCGTCCAGGCGGGCACCACATCACCGTAGTACTGCCACCAGGCAGGTGCGTTGGCCTGTTCGGCCAGGGTCAGCAGGGTGGCACGCTCGGCCTCGTCCGTGACGCCGTAGTGGGTGAGCAGATCGGCCACGTCACGCGGTTTGACCCCGTGGCGGCCACCCTCCAGTCGGCTGATCTTGGACCGGGAGGCACGGATGGCCTGCCCCGCCGCCACCCGGGAGACGCACCGCTCCTCCCGCAGCCTGCGCAGCCGGACCCCCAGCACCAGACGCGACACCATGGGCCCGGCCGACCCACCGTCCACAACGCTGCTGTCGGCCGGGGTGTAACGCGGCCTCGTCGGGGCGCATAGGCATTCTCCCTGCGGTGTCCGCGACTCGGCGCGCAGACGAGCGGTGCGGCCGCCATCCTAGGGGCTGTCGGGTACGTGATCTTCGAGTCCCGGGGATGAACTCCGGCTCGGTCGCGGGCGTGACGGACCGGTTCTCCCCGCCCGTTGTCCACCCCGCCCCGGGTCCGCATCATGACCGGATGGCGCGACTCCACGACATCGTCATCGACTGTGCCCACCCGGCCGCCACGGCCCGCTTCTGGGCCGCCGCACTCGACGGTTACGCCGTCGCCCCGTACGACGACGCCGAGCTCGCGCGTCTGCGGGCGCTGGGGATCGCCGGCCCGGAGGAGGATCCGACCGTGCTCGTCGAGGCCTTTGGCGGTGGCCCGCGTCTGTGGTGTCAGCTCGTGCCGGAGCCGAAGCGGGTGAAGAACCGCCTGCACCTGGACCTGGTCTCCGGCGCCCCGGAGGCGGAGATCGGGCGGCTCACCGGCCTCGGTGCGACCGTTCTGGCCCGTCACGAGGACCACTGGGTCCTGGCCGACCCGGAGGGCAACGAGTTCTGCCTCTTCCCCACCGCGTCCTGAACCGGCGCCACCCCTCGACCGCACTCCATCCGGCACACTCACCCCCATGGAGACAGCCGACTTCGTTCGAACCCTCGACCACGAGGGCCAGCTGCTGTTCGCGGCCGCCGAAGAGGCCGGGCCGGACGCCAAGGTGCCGACCTGTCCCGACTGGCAGGTGCGCGATCTGCTGCGGCACACGGGGATGGTGCACCGCTGGGCGGCGGCGTTCGTCGCCGAGGGGCACACCGCCTACCACCCCGACGGCGGCCTGCCCGACCTGGACGGCACCGCGTTGCTCACCTGGTTCAGGGAGGGGCATCGTCACCTCGTCGACACCCTCGCCGACGCCCCCGCCGACGTGCGGTGCTGGCACTTTCTGCCCGCGCCGTCGCCCCTCGCGTTCTGGGCCCGCCGGCAGGCGCACGAGACGACCGTGCACCGCTTCGACGCCGAGACGGCCCGCGGGGGCACGCCGAGCGGGATCGACGCCGGCTTCGCGGCGGACGGTGTCGACGAGTTGCTGCGGGCCTTCCACGCCCGGCCGAAGAGCCGGGTCCGCAGTGCCGAGCCCCGGGTGCTGCGGGTGCGGGCGACGGACACGGACGACGCCGTGTGGACCGTACGGTTGTCGCAGGAGCCGCCCGCGGCCGAGCGGGGCGGCTCCGACCGGGCCGACTGCGAGATCTCCGGGCCGGTCGCGCGGCTGTATCTGTCGCTGTGGAACCGGCTGCCCTTCCCCCAGGTGACCGGCGACGCCTCGCTCGCCACGCTGTGGCGGGAGAACTCCGCCGTCACCTGGAGCTGACCCCGGGCCCTACGCGGGTCCGAACCCGGGCCCTGCGCCGGTCAGTCGGCCAGCATCCTCGTCAACACCGCACGCTGCACCGGCAGCACCGCGCCGTGCAGCGTGCGCCCTTTCGCCGTGAGACACACCTTCACGCCCCGCCGGTCCTCGGGGCACATGCCGCGCTCGACGAGCCCGTCCTTCTCCAGCCGGGCGATCAGCCGCGACAGGGCGCTCTGGCTCAGGTGGACGCGCTCGGAGATCTCCTGCACGCGGTACGACGGGCACGAGCCGTCCGCCAGCACGTCCAGGACCTCGAAGTCGCTTGCGCACAGGCCGTGTCGGCCGAGGACGCGGTCGAGTTCGCACTGCGTGCGCGCGTGCAGCGCCAGGATGTCGTGCCAGTGGTCCACCAGCGCCTGCTCGGGCTTCTCCGCCGCCATGGGCGCACCGTAGCAGAGAACCGCAATTATTGCATCGGCATTAAATGCACTTGCAGTTGATGCATGCGCATGTAGTGTCGTCGCCATGACCTCTCCGCTCACCACCCCGGCGTCCGACGGACGCTGGACCCCCCGGCTGTGGGGCACCCTGCTGGTGCTGTGCGCCGCTATGTTCCTGGACGCGCTGGACGTGTCGATGGTCGGCGTCGCCCTGCCGTCCATCGGCGCCGACCTGGGCCTGTCCACCTCGACCCTCCAGTGGATCGTCAGTGGCTACATCCTCGGCTACGGCGGCCTGCTGCTCCTCGGCGGACGGACCGCCGACCTGCTGGGCCGACGCCAGGTCTTCCTGGTGGCCCTCGCCGTCTTCGCGCTCGCCTCACTGCTCGGCGCGCTCGTCGACTCGGGCGCGCTGCTGATCGCCAGCCGTTTCGTCAAGGGCCTGGCCGCCGCCTTCACCGCGCCCGCCGGCCTGTCCATCATCACCACCACGTTCGCCGAGGGCCCGGTACGCAACCGCGCGCTGGCGATCTACACCACCTGTGCCGCCACCGGCTACTCGATGGGGCTCGTCTTCTCCGGCCTGCTCACCGAGGCCAGTTGGCGCCTGACCATGCTGCTCCCGGCGCCCGTCGCGCTGACAGCCCTGGTCGCCGGCCTGAAGCTGCTCCCGCGCAGCGAGCGCGAACGGACGACCGGCGGTTACGACGTCCCCGGCGCCATCCTCGGCACCGCCTCGATGCTGCTGCTCGTGTTCACCGTCGTCGAGGCACCCGAGGTGGGCTGGGGCTCGGCCCGCACGGTCCTGTCCTTCGTCGCCGTCGTCGTCCTGCTGACGGCCTTCGTCCGCGTCGAGCTGCGCAGCCCGAGCCCGCTGATCCGCCTGGGCGTGCTGCGCTCGGGAGCCCAGGTGCGGGCCCAGCTCGGGGCGTTGACGTTCGTCGGCAGCTACATCGGCTTCCAGTTCCTGGTCACGCTGTACATGCAGCAGCTGCTCGGCTGGTCAGCGCTGCACACAGCCCTGGCCTTCCTGCCGGCGGGCGCGCTCGTGGCGCTGTCGGCGACGAAGGTCGGTGCGGTCATCGACCGGTTCGGCACGGCCCGGCTGATCGCGATCGGCTTCGCCCTGATGGTCGCGGGCTATGTCCTGTTCCTGCGCATCGACCTCGACCCGGCCTACGCGGCGGTCATCCTGCCCACGATGCTGCTGGTCGGCTCGGCCTTCGCACTGACCTTCCCCTCGCTCAACGTCCAGGCCACGAACGGCGTCGACGAACACGAGCAGGGCATGGTCTCGGGCCTGCTCAACACCTCGGTCCAGGTGGGCGGTGCACTCTTCCTGGCCGTCGTGACGGCGGTCCTGACGGCGAACACGCCCGAGAAGACCGCGTCCCCGCAGGCGGTCCTCGACAGCTACCTGCCCGCTCTGGCCGTGGTCACGGCGATCGCGGTCGCGGGCCTGCTGATCGCCCTCACCGGACTGCGCCCGCGGCGCACACGGCAGAGCGTCGTGGTCGCCAGGTCCACCATGAAGGAGGCGGAAGCGGAGCGCGTGGCGGTCCGCGACTGAAGGGGGACGCCTCCGACACCGTGCGCCCGGCGAAGCCGCTTGCTCCACCGGGCGCACGGCTGTTTGACTCGGGGTATGGAGAGTCACGGGGGACGGCGCCGTCAGGCCGAGCGGGACGCGATGACCGTCGAGATCGGGTACGCGCTGTTCAGTGCCGCGTTCGCGGCGGCGGTGGTGTTCGGGGCGATCGTCGGGCCGGTGTTCGTCTTCGACGTGTTGCAGGGCGCGCGCGGCACACTCGTCAGCGTGGGCGCCACCGTCGCGGTGGTGCTGTTCTTCGCCCGGGTCGTCAGCGTCCTGACCCGGTTCCGGAAGCGGTCTCAGCCCAACCAGCCCGGCCGTACCAGCCCGGACTCGTAGGCCAGCACCACGAGTTGGGCCCGGTCCCGGGCGCCGAGCTTCACCATCGTGCGGCTGACGTGGGTCTTCGCGGTGAGCGGGCTGACCACCAGGCGGCGGGCGATCTCCTCGTTGGACAGCCCGATGCCGACCAGCGCCATCACCTCCCGTTCGCGCTCGGTGAGTTCGGTGAGAGCACCGGCCGCCACGGGCTCCTTGGAGCGGGCGGCGAACTCGGCGATCAGACGCCGGGTCACACCAGGCGACAGCAGCGCGTCACCCTCGACCACCGCCCGTACGGCACGCAGGAGTTCCTCCGGCTCGGTGTCCTTGACCAGGAACCCGGAGGCGCCCGAGCGGATGGCCTCGAAGACGTACTCGTCGAGTTCGAAGGTGGTGAGCATGACCACCTTGACGCCGGTCAGCTCACCGTCCCCGGTGATCCGGCGGGTCGCGGCGAGACCGTCGAGGAGCGGCATGCGGATGTCCATCAGGACGACGTCGGGCCGCAGTTCGCGCACCTTGCGCAGCGCGTCCTCGCCGTCGGCGGCCTCGGCGGCCACGTCGATGTCGGGCTGGGCGTCGAGCAGCGCCCGGAAACCGGCCCGCACCAGTGACTGGTCGTCGGCGAGCAGTACGCGGATCACCGGTCCTCCTTGACGTCGCTGTTCGGTTCGCCGGCGGGTGCCTGCAACGGCAGTACGGCGAGCACCCGGAACCCCCCGTCGGCACGCGGGCCCGCCTCGATCGTGCCACCGAGCGCGGCAGCCCGCTCCCGCATTCCGGCGAGTCCGTTGCCGCTGCCGCCCGCGTCGGCTCCGGTCGCCGGACCGTCGTCGTCGATCCGCAGCCGGAGCGTCGTGCGGTCGTCGTGATCGAGGTACACGCGTGCGTGCCGCGAGCCCGAGTGGCGTACGACATTGGTGAGGGCCTCCTGGACGATCCGGAAGGCAGCCAGGTCCGTGCCGGGCGCCAGGCGGGGCGGCTCGCCCTCGACCTCGACGGTGAGGCCCGCACTCGCGGCCTGCTCCACCAGTTCGGGCAGCCGGTCGAGGCCGGGCGCCGGGGCGCGGGGGGCGTCGCCGGGGGTACGCAGGGTGTCCAGGACCTGGCGGACCTCGCCGAGCGCCTCCTTGCTCTGGGCCTTGATGGTGGTGAGCGCCGTGCGCGCCTGCTCAAGATCGGTGTCGAGCAGCGCCAGGCCCACGCCCGCCTGCACATTGATCACGCTGATGCTGTGCGCGAGGACGTCGTGCAGTTCGCGGGCGATCCGCAGCCGCTCCTCGTCGGCACGCCGCCGCGCCGCCTGCGCCCGCTCGGCCCGCTCCTTCGCCCACTGCTCGCGCCGGGTCCTGGCCAGCTCGGACACCGCCAGGATCGCCGCCACCCAGGCGGCGATCACGCCCTCCTGCCCCCAGGGCGCGGCCGGGTCACCGGACGGCGGCAGCCACCGGTACAGCCAGTGGGCCACCAGGGCGTGCCCGGCCCAGAACACGCCGACCGCCGCCCAGGCGGCCTTGCGGTGCCCCGTGAGGATGGCGTTGAAGCAGGCCACCGCCACGGCCAGGAAGACCGGTCCGTAGGGGTAGCCGGCGCCCAGGTAGAGCGTGGCGGCCACCGACGTCCCGAACACGACGGCCACCGGATACCGCTTGCGCCACAACAGCAGTCCCGACGCCACGAGCAGCAGCACTCGTGCGAAGGGGTCGAGATGCTCCCGGTGGCCCCCCTGGCCCTCGGCCGCGAAGTTCGAACCGGCCATCACGAAGGCCGTGATCAGCAGGGTGGAGCGCCAGGGCAGGCGAGGCGCGTGCTCCTCGTCGTCCCAGCGGTTCCACCACGGCGGCCCGTGCCGCCACCACATCGGCGGACCGCCGAACCGGCGTCCTTGCTGCTCGTCCATGTCCGCCACGCTAGACGCGATGACCGCCGGGCGGCGTCACCCGCGCGTGGTGATCACACGTACTCCCGGCGAAGTACGTCGGCGGCGAGCCGCATCGTCACCGGCAGCAGCACGACACGGAAGACGACCCCGGACGTGGCGTACGACAGGAAGGACGGTGTGCACCGGAATGCTCGGCTCGGGGAACCGCTGCCGGTGCCCTGCCGGCTCGCGTCGGTCTACGGCCGCTCGTCCACCAGGCCGACCCCGTGCGCGAGGCGGCCCGCCGCATGCCGGAAGAACGTCTCCCGGTCCGCCACGACCCGGTTGAACTGCCCGAACAGCTCGAACCCGACGAGCCCGAAGAGCTGGGCCCAGGCGGCGACGAGGGCCGCGACGTTCGCCGGGGGGAGGCCGGGGGCCAGGTCGGCGGTCATGCGCTCGGCCTCGGGGCGCAGTTCGGCGGGCAGGGGTTCCGGTTCGGTGAGGGCCGACGCCCCGTGCGCGTCGCGCAGGATGCCGATGAGGACGAGGCCGACGCGGGAGGCGGGCGGGACCGTGGTGTCGGGCGCGGTGTACCCGGGCACGGGCGAGCCGTAGATCAGCGCGTACTCGTGCGGATGCCGGAGCGCCCAGTCCCGTACGGCCTCCGCCACCGCCGTCCAGCGCGGAACCGGCCCGGCGTCGACGGCCTTGTCGTGCGCGGCCTCGGCGCTCTCGCCGAGGGAGTCGTAGGCGTCGATGATGAGCGCGGTCAGCAGGTCGTCGCGGCTGGGGAAGTAGCGGTAGAGCGCGGAGGAGACCATGCCGAGCTCACGGGCCACGGCGCGCAGCGAGAGCTTGGCGGCACCCTCGGCCGCGAGCTGTCTGCGCGCCTCGTCCTTGATGGCCGCGGTGACTTCCATCCGCGCGCGGGCGCGGGCGCCCTGTGCTGTGCTGCTCATGTGGGGAAGTCTCCCACGAAACAGAGCAGTGCACACAAGCGAGAGCACTGCTCTTGCTTTGGGTCGGGGAGTTCGTGCACACTGCTCTCAAGCGAGAGCACCGCTCTCTCAATCGTTCGGACTCCGGGGGTCACCATGACATCGCCGTACTACCTCAAGGGCAGCCCGCTGAACGTCCGCCTCAACAGCGTCATCGGCTGGCTGGCCCGGCACGGGCTCAGCATCGCGGGCACGGCGGAGATGTCGGTGCGCGGGCGCAAGAGCGGCAGGATGCAGCGCATTCCGGTCAACCCGCACACGTACGACGGCACGCGGTACCTCGTCTCGGCCCGCGGCCACTCCCAGTGGGTGCGCAACATGCGCGCCGCCGGCGGCGGGGAGCTGCGCGTCGGACGCAAGGTGCGTGAGTTCGCCGCGGTGGAGCTTCCCGACGAGGAGAAGCTCCCGATTCTGCGGACCTACCTGGAGAAGTGGGGCTGGGAGGTCAACCAGTACTTCCAGGGGGTCACCGCGAAGTCCTCCGACGAGGAGCTCATCGCGGCGGCCCCGGACCACCCGGTCTTCCGGATCACCGTCGAGAAGTGACCCGGTTCGGCAGCGGAAGCCCGCGGAGCACCGTCAGGAAGTGCCCTCGTCATCGGCCGGCGTCGGCGTCGGCGTCTGGCGGCGGTCCATCGCGGTGAGGGCGCGGTGGGCCATGGGGTGGGTGCGGACCATCTCGGCCAGTGACGTCGAGCCGCGGGTGATGTCCATGAACGCCTTCCAGGCCGGCCGGAAGCCGGTCAGCGTGGCGTGGAAGAGACCCGGACGGCGTTCGAACGCGGTCAGCAGGCGCTTGCCGACGCTCATCTCGACGCCGAGTCCCGCCTTCACCGCGAAGGCGTAGTTCAGGGCCTGGCGCCGGGTGTCCACCGCGTCGTGCGCCTCGGCGATCCGCACCGCCCACTCCCCCGCGAGCCGCCCCGACCGCAGCGCGAACGAGATTCCCTCGCGCGTCCACGGCTCCAGCAGGCCCGCCGCGTCACCGCACACCAGCACCCGGCCGCGTGACAGCGGCGAGTCGTCGGCACGGCAGCGCGTCAAGTGGCCGGAGGAGACGCTCGGTTCGAATCCGGCGAGCCCGAGCCGGCCGATGAACTCCTCCAGGTACCGCTTGGTGGCGGCCCCTTCACCGCGCGCCGAGATCACGCCCACGGTCAGTGTCTCCCCCTTGGGGAACACCCAGCCGTAACTGCCGGGAATCGGACCCCAGTCGATGAGCACCCGTCCCCTCCAGTCCTCGGCGACCGTCTCCGGCACCGGGATCTCCGCCTCCAGGCCGAGATCCACCTGGTCGAGCTTGACCCCGACATGCGCTCCTATCCGGCTCGCGCTGCCGTCCGCGCCGACGACGGCCCGCGCGAGCAACGTCTCGCCGCCCTGGAGGACGACGGCGACGCTGCGCCGGTCCGGCACCGCCGAGCCGTGCTGCTCGACGCGCTGCACGGTGACGCCCGTGCGCAGCTCGGCGCCCGCCTTCTGCGCGTGCTCGACGAGCTGCTGGTCGAACTCGGGACGGTTGATCAGCCCGAACAGCATCTGCTTGGAGCGCCGGGTCCGGGTGAAGCGGCCGTTGTTCGAGAAGGTGACCGCGTGCACGCGGTCACGGAAGGGCAGTTCGAAGCCGGGCGGGAGCGAGTCCCGCGAAGGGCCGATGATGCCGCCGCCACATGTCTTGTAGCGCGGCAGCTCCGCTTTCTCCAGCACCAGCACGCGCCGTCCGGCGACGGCCGCCGCATACGCGGCCGAAGCACCCGCGGGCCCCGCGCCCACCACGACGACGTCCCACACCTGCCGCACGTCGTCCGCCGAAGAGTTCTCGCTGCTCACGATGGTCTACTGCTCCCGCTCAAGCCGCCGCCTGCTGCTGTCTCCCGCATCCTACGGCGGGCATCGTCGCAGGCCGCTGTGGGAGGATCACAGCACTCACAGGTACAACGTCGCACCCACAAGGAGCGTGCCCATGTCGTCGAATCCGGTCGCCGAGACCGTCGCCTCGCTGATGCCCCGGGCCAAGGCGGAGCTCACCGAACTGGTGGCATTCAAATCGGTGGCGGACTTCGACCAGTTCCCGAAGAGCGAGAGCGAGGGTGCCGCCCGCTGGGTCGCCGACGCGCTCGGCGCCGAGGGCTTCGAGGACGTGGCACTGCTCGACACCCCCGACGGCACACAGTCGGTGTACGGCTACCTGCGCGGCCCCGAGGGCGCGAGGACGGTCCTGCTGTACGCCCACTACGACGTGCAGCCCCCGCTCGACGAGGCCGCCTGGAGCACCCCGCCCTTCGAGCTGACCGAACGCGACGGCCGCTGGTACGGGCGCGGGGCCGCCGACTGCAAGGGCGGCCTGATCATGCACCTGCTGGCGCTGCGCGCCCTCAAGGCGAACGGCGGCGTGCCGGTGCACGTGAAGGTGATCGCCGAGGGCTCGGAGGAGATGGGCACGGGCGGTCTGGAGCGGTACGCCGAGCAGCACCCGGACCTGCTGGAGGCCGACACCATCGTGATCGGCGACGCGGGCAACTTCCGCGTCGGCCTGCCGACGGTCACCTCGACCCTGCGCGGCATGACCCTCGTCCGCGTGCAGATCGACACACTCGAAGGCAACCTGCATTCCGGCCAGTTCGGCGGGGCCGCGCCCGACGCGCTCGGCGCGCTGGTACGCGTACTGGACTCGCTGCGCGCGCAAGACGGCTCGACGACCGTGGACGGGCTGACCGGTGAGTCGTCGTGGGAGGGGCTCCAGTACGAGGAGGAGCAGTTCCGCCAGGACGCCAAGGTCCTCGACGGCGTGCAGCTGATCGGCTCCGGCACGGTCGCCGACCGCATCTGGGCGCGCCCCGCCGTCACGGTCCTCGGCATCGACTGCCCGCCGGTCGTCGGCGCCACCCCGTCCGTGCAGGCGAGCGCACGGGCGCTGATCAGCCTGCGGGTGCCGCCGGGCGTGGACGCGGCCCAGGCGACCAAGCTGCTCCAGGCCCACCTGGAGACGCACACCCCGTGGGGTGCCCGGGTGCGCACCGAGCAGACAGGCCAGGGCCAGGCGTTCCGCGCCGACACGAGCAGCCCGGCGTACCAGGCCATGGCCGACGCGATGTCGGTGGCGTATCCGGGCCGGGAGATGCAGTACGCCGGCCAGGGTGGCTCGATCCCGCTGTGCAACACCCTCGCCTCCCTCTACCCGCACGCGGAGATCCTCCTCATCGGCCTGAGCGAGCCGGAGGCCCAGATCCACGCCGTGAACGAGAGCGTGTCGCCCAAGGAGCTGGAGCGTCTGTCGGTCGCCGAGGCGCTGTTCCTGCGCAACTACGCGGCGAGCTGAGGCACTTGCGCTGAGGATGGGTCCATGACCCGCTCCGAGCGCCGCACCGCCCACGCCGACATCGCCACGTCCCTGGCGCTGCTGTCCGACCACGAGCTCGCGGAGCTCGTGGCGGAGGGGACGCCGATGGGCACCGGGATCGGCGGGCCCACGAAGGTGATCGAGGTGAACGGCGTCCGGGTCTTCGTGAAACTGGTCCGGCTCACCGACACCGAACTGCTCCCGGAGAACGTCCGGTCGACGGCCGACGTCTTCGCCGTGCCGCCCTTCTGCCACTACGGCATCGGCAGCGTCGGAGGCCCGGGCGTCGGCGCCTGGCGGGAGCTCGCGGTGCACACCATGACCACGAACTGGGTCCTGTCCGACCGGTTCGCGGGCTTTCCGCTGATGCACCACTGGCGGGTCCTGTCGCAGCCGCCGCAGCCCCTGCCCGACGACCTGGCCGACGTGGAGCGGGCCGTCGCCTTCTGGGGCGGCGGCCCGCGGGTACGCGAGCGCATCGAGGGCCTGCGCACGGCCACCTCGGCTCTGGCGCTGTTCCTGGAGTACGTTCCGCACACCCTGCACGACTGGCTCGGCGACCAGCTCGCGACGGGCGACGCGGAGGGCGCCTGTGCCCTGGTGGAACAGGGCCTCGAAGCCGTCACCGCCTTCCTGGGCGCGCAGGGGCTGCTGCACTTCGACGCGCACTTCCAGAACGTCCTCACGGACGGCCGGCGGCTCTACCTCGCCGACTACGGCCTCGCGCTCTCCGCACGCTTCCGGCTGTCCCGGCGGGAGCGCGACTTCTTCGCCCGGCACCGCCATTACGACCGCGCCTACACCAGCTGGTTCCGAGTGATCTGGCTCGTCACCGAGCTGTACGGGTACCGCGGACAGGAGCGGAGCGCCTTCATCCGGGCCTGCGCCGACGGTGCGCGGCCCGGCGGCGGGATCCCGCGGGCCGCCGCCGACATCATCGCCCGGCACGCCAGAGGAGCTGTCGTGATGGGCGAGTTCGTGCACCGGTGGGACCAGGAGAGCAGGCTGACGCCGTACCCGGACGCGGAGGTGTTCGGCATGGTTCAGAACATGGGAATCCCGGCCTCCAGATAGAGCGCGGCCCCGCGTTCGCGCGCCCGAAGCGCCCAGCGCAGCCGCTCGTAGCGCACCGGTGGGAGCAGGTCGGCCGCCTCCTCCTCGGTGACGAAGCGCCAGTCGCGCAGCTCGGGTCCGGGCAGCAGGAGGCGTTCGGCCTCGGTGGAGTCGAGGCGGCCGCCGTCGAAGAGCAGGCGCAGACCTCCGTACCCGGGGGGCAGGGGCCGCTCCCAGTCGACGACTAGGAGCCGTGACACGTCGTCCAGCCGTATCCCCGTCTCCTCGGCGACCTCGCGGATGCCCGCCTGCGCGGGGGCCTCGCCCGGTTCGACGACACCGCCGGGAAACTCCCAGCCCGCCTTGTAGGTGGGGTCGACGAGGAGCACCCGGTCCTGCTCGTCGAAGAGCAGTACGCCCGAGGCGACGGTCTCGGCGGTGGGCTCGGGCGTCTGCACGATGTCGCAGACGGGGACCGTGCCGCCGCCGACCGCCTCGGCGATGCGGACGGCGGTCTCGTACGGGTTCAGGCCACCGTTGTCGACGGGATACGCGTCGGCGGTGAGCCAGGAGGCGAGTGCGGCGCGATACGGCTCTATGTGGTCGTACGACCACTGCCGGATGCGTATCTCGCCGTCAGGTGGCTCGGGCGGAAGTTCCCGTCCGGCTATTCGCTCGCGCAGGATCGTTTCCGCCGGGGCGAGGAGCACATGCCGAACGGTGATACGGCGGGCGGCGAGGCCGCCGAAGATCTCGTCCCGGTACTCCTGGCGCAGCAACGTCATCGGAACCACGAGGGTCCCGCCGAGCTCCGCCATCCACTTCGTCGCGGGCAGGCCGACGGGGACGCCCCATGCGGAGCGAAGTGCCCGCATGAACGCGCGTTGCGGCAGCGGTTCGGGAGCGGCCAGGTTGACCGGGCCGGCGAGATCGGGCCGGTCGACCAGGAACTCGACCGCACGGACGAAGTCGCGGTCATGGATCCAGGACACGTACTGCGCGCCGCCCGCGACAGGGCCGCCGAGCCCCAGCCGTGCCAGCCGCAGCAGGATGTCGAGCACGCCGCCGCGATCGGGGCTCATGACCATGGCGGTACGCAGGGCGACCTTCCGGGTGTGCGGCGTGTCGGCCTCCTCCTGGGCCCGCTCCCAGGCCCTGGCGATCTCGACGCTGTAGGCCCAGTAGTCCGGCACATCGGGCTCGCTGCCGCCGATGACGCCCGTCGCCTCGTCGTGGGGCGCGTCGAAGCGGTGGGCGTAGACGGTGGCCGTGCCCATCTGGAGCCAGACCCGCGGCGGCCGGGCGGCGCGCGCGATCGCCTCGCCCACGACCCGGGTGGAGTGCACCCGCGAATCCATCATGGCCCGCAGATTGGGCACGGTGTAGCGGCAGCTGACGCTGCGCCCGGCCAGATTGATCACGATGTCGCTGCCGTCGACCGCCGCGGTCCAGGGGCCCGGCGTCTCCCCGTCCCAGTGGACCTCGCCGTCCCGCGTGGGCCGCCTGGTCAGGACGACGACCTCGTGGCCCGCGCCGCTCAGCGCACGGTTCAGAATCGCGCCCACCTGCCCGGTTCCCCCGGGAATCACTATCTTCATCGGCTCCCCCTCGCGTGTGGGAACGAGCCTGGCGCAGAGTGTTGAACGTGTTCAAAAAGCCTGCCGAGCTCTCCTCGGCGTCGACGGCGACTCCGATCACGCGGACTGGGCGGAGGCGCGGATGAGTCGTTGACATTTGTCACTGCCCTGCCTCGGCGACTCCCGCGAATCTGGAGGAAGTTGAAGCCGGAGCGAGGGAACGGGAGCAGGAGTGACGGCGACAGAGCGGGTGACGGGGACCGTGACCGCCGGGCCGAGCTGGTTCGGTGTCGTACGCGTCTGGGCCGGGTCGCTGGCGGCGGTGCTGGCGCGGCGCGGGCCGGTGCCCGGGCTGAGGCACTCGGCGGGGGTGCGGCAGTTGGTGCTGCCCCTGGTGGCGATGGAGATCGTGGTGGCCTTCCCGCTGTCCTCGATGCTGCCGCCCGCGGCCCGGCCGGTGCACGCGGCGTTCGAGGCACTGCTGGTCCTGGCCGGGCTCGGGCTGGTGGCGACGGTGCTCCGGCATCCGCACGAGGTGGACGCGGAGCGGGTGTCCCTGCGGACCGGTTTCCTCGGGGAGGTGACGCTGCCGCGCCCGGCGGTCCGCTCCGCGTCCTCGGTGGTCCGCACGGTTGCGGGCAGGGGCCCGCGGCCGGTGCCGGGCGAGCCGGGGGCGGTCGCCTGCTCGGTGGGCAGTTCGCTGAACGCGGCCCTGCACCTGGACCCCCCGGTCCGCCTCGACCTGGGCGCAGCCGGGCTGGTGGACGCGGCAACGCTGTACGCGTCGGCGGACTCCCTGCCGGCCCTCTCGGCGGCCCTGCGAGCGACGTCGCCCAGCAGGAGTTGCACGGACGGAACCCAGCCGCCGCGTCCCTGCGTCTGAACGTTCCTGCCCGTGCCGGGCCCTCACACCCCCGCCGCGGTCGCCCCCGTCCTCCCCGCGAGCGCGGCCGCCGCGGCCCCCACCAGCCCGGCGTCCGTGCCCATCTGGGCCGGCGCGATGGTCAGCTGCTGGGCGAAGGAGAGGGTGGCGTAGTCGTGCAGGGCCTTGCGCAGCGGCGTGAACAGGATGTCGCCCGCCTTGCCCACTCCCCCGCCGATCACGGCGATGTCGATCTCGACGAGGGTCGCGGTGGCCGCGATCCCGGCGGCCAGGGCCTGCGCGGCCCGCTCGAAGGAGGCGACGGCCACCGGGTCGCCGTCGCGCGCGGCGGCCGCGACCGCGGCGGCGGACGTGTCCCCGTCCGGCCCTGGACGCCAGCCGTTCTCGATGGCCCGCCGGGCGATGTGGGGACCGCTGGCGATGCGCTCCACACAGCCGCGCGAACCGCACGGGCACAGGTCGCCGTCCAGATCGACGCTGATGTGACCGATGTGGCCCGCGTTGCCGGTGGGGCCGGGGTGCAGCCGGCCGTTCAGTACGAGTCCGCCGCCGACACCCGTGGACACGACCATGCAGAGCGCGTTGTCGTGGCCCCGCGCGGCCCCTTGCCAGTGCTCGGCCGCCGTGATGGCCACACCGTCGCCGATCAGCTCGACGGGCAGGCCCCCGGCCGCCTCCTGGACCCGCCGGACCAGGGGATAGTCGCGCCAGCCGGGCACGTTCACCGGACTCACGGTGCCCGCGGAGGCGTCCACGGGCCCCGCGCTGCCGATGCCGAGTGCCGTGGCGCGGTTCCACAGGGGCGAGGCGGTGAGTTCGCCGACGACCTCCTCGACGGCTCGCATCACCGTTTCGCCGTCCTCTCGCGCGGGCGTCGCGCGCTGGGCCCGGGCCACGATCGTGCCGTGGCCGTCCACCAGGGCTCCGGCGATCTTGGTGCCGCCGATGTCGAGCGCAGCCACGAGGTCGGTGTGCATGAGTGTCAGTTCTCCCCGTCAACCATTCGGATCTCCCCGTCAACCACGGGAATCGGGTGACCGGTCTCGCGGTGGGGGCGCAGGCCGGAGATTGCGGTGGACAGTGTCCCCTGGATCTGACAACGTTGTCCAGGCCCTATGCTCGACGCCACATCCTCATACAAGCCCATGGCCCTACGCAT
Source organism: Streptomyces sp. NPDC057623 (assembly GCF_042800355.1). Lineage (NCBI taxonomy): Bacteria > Bacillati > Actinomycetota > Actinomycetes > Kitasatosporales > Streptomycetaceae > Streptomyces > Streptomyces sp. NPDC057623. The sequence goes on along the minus strand of NZ_JBHVGZ010000061.1, from coordinate 6,668 downwards.
CCCCATGGACCGACGCATCCCGTGGACGACAGGACAGGACACCGCATCGTGCCCGAGACCATCCGCCGCTCCGACCGCGCTCCGGAGAACCGCTACGGCAATCGTCCGACCATGAAGGACGTCGCGGCGCGGGCCGGAGTCGGTCTGAAGACCGTCTCGCGCGTGGTGAACGGTGAGCCCGGTGTCACCCCGGAGACGGAGCGCCGCGTCCAGGAGGCCATCGACGCCCTGGGCTTCCGCCGCAACGACAGCGCGCGGGTGCTGCGCAAAGGTCGTACGGCGAGCATCGGCCTGGTCCTGGAGGATCTCGCGGACCCCTTCTACGGTCCGCTCAGCCGCGCGGTCGAGGAGGTCGCCCGGGCCCACGGGGCCCTGCTGATCAACGGCTCCAGCGCCGAGGACCCGGACCGCGAGCAGGAGCTGGCGCTGGCGCTGTGCGCACGGCGGGTGGACGGGCTGGTGATCATTCCGGCCGGTGACGACCACCGGTACCTGGAGCCGGAGCTCAAGGCGGGCGTCGCCACGGTGTTCGTCGACCGGCCGGCCGGGCAGATCGACGCCGACTGCGTCCTGTCCGACAACCACGGCGGCGCCCGTGACGGCGTCGCCCATCTCATCGCCCACGGCCACCGCAGGATCGGCTTCATCGGCGACATGCCCCGCATCCACACGGCCGCGGAGCGGCTGCGCGGCTACCGGGCCGCCATGGAGGACGCGGGCATACCGGTGGAGGACTCCTGGATGTCCCTGGGCGTCACCGGTCCGGAGCGGGTGCGCCGGGCGGCGGAGGAGATGCTCTCCGGCCCCTCCCCTGTCACCGCGATCTTCGCGGGCAACAACCGGGTGACGGTCACCGTGATCCGGGTGCTCGCCGAGCAGACCCGTCGGGTCGCCCTCGTCGGCTTCGACGACATCGAACTGGCCGACCTGCTCCAGCCGGGCGTCACCGTCGTCGCCCAGGACGCCGCGACCCTCGGCCGTACCGCCGCCGAGCGTCTGTTCCGCCAGCTCGACGGGACCCTGGTCACCCCCGAACGTATCGAGCTGCCCACGCGCCTGGTCACACGCGGTTCGGGCGAACTGCCGCCGGCGGACTGAGCGGCCCATGGACGACCGCGCGAGCATGCCGTCGTGGCCTTCGCACGGCCGCACGTTGGAGGCGCTCGGCCTGGCCGACGCACCACGCGATCAGCCGCTGCTCTACCCGGGCGCCTGGCCGTCGGACTCCGGGCTCCTCGACGGTGACCGGCTGCTGCCCCTGGAGCGTCTGGTGCACGACGACCGCGTGCCCGTCCTCGCGGTCGGCTCCAACGCCTGCCCCGGCCAGCTGCGGCGCAAGATGGACGCGTTCGGCATCACCTCCCCCATCCCCATGGTGAAGGTCCGGATCACCGGCATCGAGGTGGGCGTCTCGGCGCATGTGAGCCGCCTGGGGTACGTGTCCGCGTCCCCCTTCGACGCACCCGGCCACGTACGGGAGTTGTTCGTCACCTGGCTCGACGCCGAGCAGCTGGAGGTGATCGACGCGAGCGAGGGCGTACCCGTGCCGCACGGCAACTACGACCGTGTCTGGCTGCCGGCGCCCGACCTGCGGTTCGAGCTGGCGGACGGCGGCACGCTCCCGGGCGCCTTCGTGTACGTCAACCGCCATGGCGTCCTGCACGGCGGCACCGGCGCGCCGCGCACCCACCCCGGTCAGCGGGCGCTGATCACCGAGCTCCTGGTGGGCTCGGCCCGGTTGCGGAAGCTGTTCGGTGCCACGCCCGAGGAGTTCTGCGCGCGGGCGCGAGCCGACGCGCGCCTGTGCGAGCGGGGCACCCGGCTGTTCGCGCAGGAGCGGATGGTGACGGCCTCCGGGCTGGAGAGGTACGTCGGGGTTCAGCGGACCTGAGTTCAGCGGACCGGGTTCAGCAGACCGGGAGTCCGGGTACCGGCTCGTCGTTGTTGCCGCCCTCGATGTAGACGTCGCTGATGTAGACGTTCGTGTTGCCGCTGTCGTCGTCTGTCTTGGCCCACCAGACGTTGGTCCACTGACCGGAGGTCTCGCGGCGGCCCAGGTTCTGCTGGCAGTAGAAGTAGTTGGTGCCGGCTTTGAGGAAACCCACCTCGGTGCCGGAGGCCGTGTACGACTTGGCCTGCGTCCAGACCTGGCAGTTGTACTTGCCGCCACCGATCGAGTGGCAGGCGTCGGGCTGCGGGGTGCTGCCCCCGCCCGTGGTCCCTCCGCCGCCCGTCGTTCCTCCACCGCCGGTGGTACCGCCGTCGCCGGATCCGCCGCCGGTGGTGCCCCCGTCGCTGCCGCCCCCGCCCGAGGTCTTCGTCGGGGACGAGGTGGTGGGCCGGTCGGTGGGCTCGGTCCCCGCCGTGCCGCTGGGGGACCTTGTCGCGTCGGGGGACTTCTTGTCGTCGCCCTTGTCGGTGAGGCCCGCGTCGCCCGAGGGGCGGGCGTCGGGGCTGCCGGTCGCCGGGGCGGAGGCGCCCGTGGAGGTGGTGGCCGAGGTGTCCTGTGCCTCGGTCCTGGCATCACCCTTGTTGTTCACCAGGGCGACCGTGACGCCGGCCGCCGCGAGGACGACGGTGACGGCCACGGCGGCGAGCAGGGCGCGGCCCTTGCGCCGGGCAGGGGAGCCGGAGGACGTGACCATCGGGCCGGTTGCATGCGGGTCGTGCGGCTGCGGGGCCGGGCCGCCGAAGCCGTACGGGGGTTGGCCGTACGGTCCTGGCGGGGCGCCGTACGACGAGGCGGTCGGCTGCCCCGGGGCGCCGTGTCCGGGTCCCTGTCCCTGTCCCTGTCCTGCGTGTCCCGCCGGGCCGGGATGGCCGACGGCGCCGAAGTCCTGTGCCGGCGGCGTGCCCTGGCCGTCAGTCGCGGGACCCTGAGCCGACGGCGCGCCCTGCGCCGCGATCCCGAAGCGCGGTGCCCCGGGCAGGTCGGAGGCGGGTACGCCCTGCTGCGGCGTGTCGCCGCCCTGAGCACCCGGCGCGCTCGGCTGCCCGACGCCGTACGCCTGCCCGGCGGCTCCCGCCGGCGCCGAGGGGACGCTGCGCTCCGTCTCGTCGGGGACGGGCCCGGCTGCCGGCGAGCCGCGTAGGGCCGCCGTGGGCGCGTCCGCGCCGCCCGAGTCGGCCACCGCCCGGAGGAGTTCCCGCGCCTCGTCGGCCTCGGGGCGGGACTCGGACCGCTTGTCCATCAGCCGCTGCAGGACGGGGCCGAGGGGGCCGGCGTTACGGGGCTCCGGCAGGGGCTCGCTGACGATGGCGGTGAGCGTGGAGAAGGTCGACGTACGGCGGAAGGGCGCGGAGCCCTCCACCGCGGCGTACAGCGTGGCGCCCAGGGCCCAGACGTCCGAGGACGGGCCCGGATCGGCGCCCTGGGCGCGCTCGGGGGCCATGTAGTCCAGGGAGCCGACGAGATGGCCGGTGCGGGTCAGGTGGGTGGCCGAGCCGTCGGCCGGGTCGTCCATGGTGGCGATGCCGAAGTCGGTCAGGACGACGCGGCCGGTGCGTTCGAGCAGGATGTTGCCGGGCTTGACGTCACGGTGCAGGACACCGGCCCGGTGGGCGGCGGCCAGCGCCTCCATGACCTTGGCGCCGAGGCCGGCCGCCTCGCGCGGATCGAGGGTGCCGCGCTCGCGCAGCACCGCCTCCAGGGAAGGGCCGTCGACCAGTTCCATGACGATCAGCGGGCGTCCGTCGACCTCGGCGACGTCGTGCACGGCGACGACGCCGGGATGCTTGACGCGGGCCGCCGCGCGGGCCTCGCGCTGCATCCGCAGCCGCAAATCGGCGAGTTCGGGACCGTCCGCGTCCGAGTAGGTGCGCAGTTCCTTGACGGCGACCTCGCGGCCCAGCACCTCGTCGACGGCCCGCCAGACCACGCCCATGCCGCCGCGGCCGAGCTGCCCCAGCACGCGATAACGCCCGGCCAGCAGCCGACCGGTCTCGTCCGCCTGTCCGTTGTCCCCCGATGACACCGCTGCCCCGTTCCTGTGACACCACTGACGCGTCGACGCGTGGCGTACAGACTAAGGGGCAGCGGTGACAACACCAGCCGGTGGTTGCGAATGTGACAGGTCCAGCTACTTCGCGGAAGCCGTCAAATCGCCCCTCCGGGGCGCCGCGAAGCCCTCCAGGTCGGCTCGGGTCAGGCCGGTCAGCCGAGCGACCTCGGCGATGTCGAGGGCCCCGCAGTCAAGGCCCCGCAGCAGGTAGCCGCCGAGCGCCTTGGCGGTGGCGGGCTCGTCCATGACGTCGCCGCCGGCCCGGTTGACGTACCGGGCGAGCCGGGCCGCGGCCTGCTCAAAACCTTCACGGTAGAAGGCGAAGACGGCCGCGTACCGGGTGGGGATGTGGCCGGGGTGCATGTCCCAGCCCTGGTAGTAGGCGCGGGCGAGGGCGCGGCGGGTGAGGCCGTAGTGCAGTCGCCAGGCGTCGTGGACCTTCTCGGTCGGACCGACCGGCAGGACGTTCGTCGAGCCGTCGGAGACGCGGACGCCGGTGCCCGCCGCCGCGACCTGCATGATCGCCTTGGCGTGGTCGGCGGCCGGGTGGTCGCTGGCCTGGTAGGCGGCCGAGACGCCGAGGCAGGCACTGTAGTCGAAGGTGCCGTAGTGCAGGCCCGTGGCGCGGCCCTCGGCGGCCTGGATCATCCGGGCGACGGTGGCGGTGCCGTCGGTGGCGAGGATGGACTGGCTGGTCTCGATCTGGATCTCGAAGCCGATCCGGCCGGGCTCGAGACCGCGCGCCTTCTCGAACTCCTCCAGGAGCCGCACCATGGCGGTGACCTGCTCGGGGTACGTCACCTTCGGCAGCGTGAGCACCAGCCCCTCGGGCAGGCCGCCGGCCTCCGTCAGGCCGGTGAGGAAGACGTCGAGGGTGCGGATGCCGCGGTCACGTACGGGTGCCTCCATGCACTTCATGCGGATGCCCATGTACGGGGCCGCCGTGCCGTTCTGGTACGCCTCGGCGATCAGGCGTGCCGCGCGGGCTGCCGACTCGTCCTCCTCGGCGTCGGGGCGGGGGCCGTAGCCGTCCTCGAAGTCGACGCGCAGGTCCTCGATCGGCTCGCGCTCCAGCTTGGCGCGCACGCGCGCGTACACGGGCTCGGCGAGTTCGGCGGACAGGCCGAGGACGGCGGCGAAGGAGGCGGCGTCCGGGGCGTGTTCGTCGAGGGAGGCGAGCGCCTGGTCGCCCCAGGAGCGGATGGTGTCGGCGGCGAAGACGTCGCCGGGGACGTAGACGGTGTGGACGGGCTGGCGGCTGCCGGGGTCCCCGGGGTAGCGGCGCTCCAGCTCGGCGTCGACCGGCGCGAGGGAGGCGCTGATCTCCTCACTGACGGCTCCCGCGAGGCTCGTCGCCACCTTCTCCTGCTGGCCCTGACCCATCCCACACCCTCCTGTTTTCCGCTATACGGAATCAACAATCCGTAGAATGAAGTTATCTGGGACCTTCCCACTGGTCAACACCATGTCCACGTGGAGTCACTCCACCATCTCGACATGTTCACGCCCACCTCGGGCCGCGGTATCACACTTCCATACGCACGCCCCGCTCGACTCGTCCGGCCGTTCCCACCGAAGGAGCCCGAAGTGCCGAACCACAGCCGAGTCACGCGCCGTCTGGGCCTGAAGGCCGCGTTGGCAGCCGCGGTCACCGCACCCCTCTCCAGTACAGCACTGCCCGCCTCCTCCGCCTCGGCGGGCGAACGCCCCGCCCGCGACCCCCTCCAGGTCATGTCCTTCAACCTGCGCTTCGCGAGCACCACCGAGCCCCACAGCTGGGCCGTCCGCAGACCGGTCATGCGCCAACTGCTGCACCGCGAGGCACCGCATGTCATCGGCACCCAGGAGGGCGTCTTCGCACAGTTGCTGGACATCGACTCCGACCTCGGCCCGCACTACGACTGGCTGGGCACCGGCCGGCTGCACGGCAGCCGCGACGAGGCGATGGCGATCTTCTACAACACCCGCCGTCTCCGTCCGACCGAGTACGACCACTTCTGGCTCTCCGACACCCCGAACGTGATCGGCTCCAACACGTGGGGCGCGGCCTTCGCCCGTATGGTCACGTGGATCCGCTTCCGTGATCTGGCGGACGACGGACGGGAGTTCTACGTCCTCAACACCCACTTCGACCATGTGAGCCAGTACGCGCGCGAGCGCAGCGCGACGCTCATCGCCGCGCGGATCGCCGGTTTCGACCGCTCCCTGCCCGTCGTCGTGACCGGGGACTTCAACGTCGCAGCCCACCGGAACACGGTGTACGACAGCCTGCTCGGCGCCGGTCTCGTCGACACCTGGGACACCGCACGCGAGCGCAGCGCGCTGTACGCGACCTTCCACGGCTACAAGCCCCTGACCCCGGGCGGCGACCGCATCGACTGGGTCCTGAGCACGCCCGGCGTCACGACGCACCGGGCGGCGATCAACACCTTCTCCGACGACGGCCAGTTCCCGAGCGACCATCTGCCCGTGCAGGCGTTCCTGAGCCTGGGATGACAGCACGAGGCCCCCGTGACCGCCGGACGGTCACGGGGGCCTCGATGTGCCCGGTCGGGATCAGCCCTTGCGGGTCTTGATCTCCTCGGTCAGGGTCGGGACGACGTCGAAGAGGTCGCCGACGACGCCGTAGTCGACCAGGTCGAAGATCGGGGCCTCGGCGTCCTTGTT